>CAYJXB010000007.1:0-4913 GCA_964374005.1 uncultured Planctomycetia bacterium | reverse complement strand
GCGCTGTCTCCCGTTACCGGCTCCACTTTAATGCCGTGCGACTCTAAAAACTTGATCCCCTGTTCCAAGTTCTTCTCCGTGCCCTCCATTTCAAGCATCATCTCCCCCACGGTCTCGGTGACGCGCGCTTTCCTGATATTAGGCATGATGTCAAATTTCTTTGCCATCGTAAAAACCACGGGCTCTTTGATCTGCTCCTGAGGAAACACAAGCGTCACTCTTTTTTTAACGAGGTTCGCGCCGCCAGCGATCGCCGGAATAATAGAAATATCGTCCCCGTCTTTTAATTTCGTGTCTTGCCCCTGCAGAAAACGGATATCCTCCTCGTTGACGTAAATATTCACGAAGCGCCGCAGCTTTCCATCCGCATCGCAGATCCGCTCTTTGATCCCCGGATGCTGCTTCTCAAGGTCTCTGAGCATGTCGTCAATGCTCGTCGCCTTGCACAGCACTTCGGCTTCATTATTCGTCAGTTTTTGTAGTGGCGTGGGAATTCTCACTTTGATTGCCATACTTCCTCCTTTAATGAGGACATGATTTAGCGAGTTAGGATAACGAGCTAAATCATATGTCCGAATTAAATCCGCCGACGTTTTAGTGGCGGATCTGAATTTACTTTGCCTGCCATACATCCTGTCTTATCTTACTTTCCGATTTCAATGTTTTCTCAAACGAATCAATATTGGGTTTGATCCGGTAGGGTTTGCCGATATGATCGGTCACGGCCTCTTGCGTTTTCAGGCCATTTCCGGTGATGCAAATCACGCATGATTGATTTTTTGGGATCCTGCCTTGTTCGATCAATTTCTTGGCAGTCGCGACGGTCACCCCGCCTGCGGTCTCGGCAAAAATGCCCTCCGTACTCGCCAGCAATTTGATCCCTTCGATAATTTCCTGATCCGTGACGGATTCTCCGCCGCCGCCGCTTTCTTTGATCGCGTCACACGCGTAAATACCGTCCGCGGGATTCCCAATCGCGAGCGATTTTGCGATGGTCTTGGGTTTGACCGGTTTAATAATCTCGCTTTTTTCTTTCAGGGCCGCCACGACCGGTGAGCATCCTTCGGCTTGCGCGGCGTGCATTTTGGCGGTCACCGCGCTGATGAGGCCGAGTTTTTTAAATTCGTTGAACGATTTCCAAATTTTTGTGAGAAGCGACCCGCTCGCGACAGGCACCACGATGTGATCGGGTGTTCTCCACCCCAGCTGTTCCATCACCTCATAGCCGTAGGTTTTTGACCCTTCGGCATAATAGGGACGAATATTGATATTCACAAACGCCCAATTATACCGTGCCGCGATCTCCGCGCAAAGTCGGTTCACGTCGTCATAGTTGCCTTCGACGGCGATGAGATTGGGCGCGTAGGTCAATGAGCCGATGACTTTTCCGAGTTCCAAATCCGCCGGGATAAAAATAAAACGGTTTAAACCCGCCCACGCGGCCTGGGCGCTCACCGAACCGGCGAGATTCCCCGTCGACGCGCACGCGACCGTTTTAAACCCCAGTTCCTTGGCTCTCGTCAGAGCGACCGCCACCACCCTGTCTTTAAAGGAAAGCGTCGGATGACAGACGGAATCGTCTTTGATATAGAGCTCTTTCATGCCGAGAACGCGCGCGAGATTGTCCGATTTAAAAAGCGGCGTGAAACCCGAATGGAAGCCTACGGTGGGCTCTCTATCGATAGGCAAAAGCTCGCGATAGCGCCAAATGCTCTTTGGCCCATTTTCTATTTTTTCACGGGAAATGGCGGCTTTGATCTTGTCATAATCATAATCCACCTCCAGCGACCCAAAACAAAATTCACAGACATAGATTGCTTCGGTCGGATAAATCCGATGACACTCGCGGCATTTTAGACCTTTAATGTAACTCATTGAAATTCCTACAGTTATAAATCAAAAATGAGGGGAATGAGTCTTAAGTCTATCACTTTTGCTTTCAGGTTTCAATGGCTTTTGTTTTCCTTTTGCTTAATACTTCCTCCAATAATTTCAGATCAAAGAAGCCGTCCAGGTCAGGCTGGCTCCTTAAAAAACCAGCTTTGAACGCCGACCGGCTTTGCTGGATCACCGTTTCTTTCAACGGATCGTAAGTAAATAAGATCCGCTTGAACGCTTCGTTCAAAATGGATTCCGGCAGTTCCTTATGGGTTTCTTTTTCTATTTCGTTTTTAAGGATTTCCTTTGCTTCTTGCGGATGCTGCCCGATCCAGTCGGTCAGCTCGACATGGACGTCAAGAAACTTTTTCACAAGATCCGGATGTTCGCTCAAGAATTTACTATTTACAATCACAAGCGTCGTCGTGTATTTCCCCTCCGGCCACAAATCAGACTCGTCGAGATACAATTGGCCACCCGCTTTTTGAACCAGCATCTGAACCCACGGCTCAACCGTCCACGCCGCGTCAATCTCTTTTTTCAGGAAAAGCGTCAACTGGTCCGCGTTGGCCAAAGGCAATACCTGGACATCGCCGCCCACTTCTTTTAGTCTCAAGTCATTTTTCGACAACCAAGCCCTTAAGGAAACGTCCTGCGTGTTTCCAAGCTGGGGAGACGCGATTTTTTTACCTTTAAAATCCTCCGGCTTCTCAATGCCGGCATCCCCGCGCATCACAAGCGCCGCACCGCCGCTGGCGGACCCCGCAATCACCCGAATAGCCTCGCCGCTCGATTTCACGTAGCCGTTAATCGCGGGACTAGGGCCTATGTACGCGATATCCAGCTGGCCGGCAAACAACGCCTCGACGGCCGACGGCCCCGCATTGAAGATTTTCCAATCAATGACGGCATCGGACGCAAGATTCTCTTCGAACCAACCGTTCGCGTGGCCGATCACGGCCTGCGCATGCGTGATATTCGAAAAATGTCCCACCCGGACCGAAATAGTTTTGCGTTCCTGCGCGAAACAGCTTGTTAAGGAGTATAACAAAATGACAAAGGACAAAGCACAAATGACAAATAAATGACAAAGCACAAATGACAAACAAAAAAATTTGTTTTGATATTTTGTTTTTGTCATTTGAATTTTGTCATTTGTCATTTTCTTTCCAATCCCCAAATTTTTCTGACTCTGCACTCCAAAATCCCAAATACCAGATTGTCCATCACAACTCCAATGGTGATGATCACGATCATGACCGCGATCACCTGGCTCATGTCATTCAATTCCCTGCCTATGTTCAGGAGATGCCCGAGCCCCAAGCTCACAAAAAGGATTTCGCCAGCCATGAGCGAGCGCCACGCGAAAGACCAACCCTGTTTCAAGCCCATCAGGATCGAGGGCAGCGCCGCCGGCAAAACAACCTGTGTAAACATACACAGGCCATTAGCGCCCATGTTCCGCCCAGCGCGAAGATAAATGGGCTGAATGTTTTTTACACCACTGTCCGTCGCGATCACAACCGAAAGAAGCGACCCCATGATCACGACAAACGTGATCGCAGCTTCGCTCAAGCCGAACCACAAAATCGCCAACGGCAACCAGCAGATGCTGGGAAGCGTCTGAAGGCCTACCACAAAACCTCCGATCGTTTCATCCAGCACCTTGATTTTTCCGATCAATAGGCCAAGAATAATACCGAAAAATACCGAGACGCCGTACCCTATAAAAATGCGTTTCAGGCTGATGCCGATCCCAATCAGGAAAGACTTATCCGTGAACCCCGCTTTCAGGGTTTCCAGGACCTGTTGCGGTGAAGGAAATAAATACTGAGGCCAGATTTTTAAGCCGAACAAAAGCTGCCACAGCGCTATCAGAGCCGCGTAAAAGATGATTTGACGGACAATTTTAAACATTAAAATAGGGTTCGACACTTAAGTACCGCTCTCCGGAATCGGGGAATACCGTCACAACGGTTTTACCGGCCCCGAGCGCCTTCGCGATCCTTAAAGCGCCGATGCAGGCCGCGCCGCATGAAAGCCCCGCGAAAATCCCCTCTTCTCTCGACAAGCGCTTTGCCATCTGGTAGGCTTCGTGATCGTCCACCGTGATGATCTCATCGATGATTTCTCGGTTCAAAACATCCGGAATGAATCCGGCGCCGATCCCTTGGATCATATGGGGCCCTGGTTTTCCGCCTGAAAGCACATTGGAGGTTTTGGGTTCCACGGCCACGATCTTTATTCTGGGATTGTGTTTCTTTAAGACTTCACCAACGCCGGTGATCGTCCCTCCGGTTCCGACCCCCGCGACAAACGCGTGAAGCTCGCCATCCGTGTCTCTCAAGATTTCTTTGGCCGTCGTCTTGCGATGCGCCGCCGGGTTGTCCGGATTCATGAATTGCTGCGGCATGAACGCGTCCTTGGTCGTCGCGACGATCTCGCGCGCTTTTTCGACTGCTCCAATCATTCCTTCCTTGGCCGAGGTTAAAATAACCTTCGCGCCGAAGCTCTCCAAAATCTGAATACGCTCCTGGCTCATCGCCTCCGGCATCGTAAGAATGACTTTATAGCCCTTCACCGCGCCGACGATCGCAAGCCCGATTCCCGTATTACCGCTCGTGGGTTCGACGATCACTGAGCCCGGTTTCAAGAGCCCTTTTTTCTCCGCCTGCTCGATCATGTTGAGGGCAATCCTGTCTTTCACGCTGCCGCCGGGATTGAACATCTCGAGCTTCGCGAAAATGTCGGAGGAATTCCTGTCGACCAATTTCACAAGCTTCAACATCGGCGTGTTGCCGATCAGGTCTAAAACATTCGCGCTGACTTTAATCGTCATTGGATCAGATCCCTCCGCCCATGTAGAAAACGAACTCCACCTTGTCGCCGTCCTTGATCACGGCCGTCTCATAATCCAGTTTCTGCAAAATATCTTCATTGATCTCGACCGTCACGAGCTCCGGCCTCATCCGCCATTTCGCCAGAAGCTCCGAGACCGTCATGCCCGCCTTGATTTCATTTGGTTTGCCGTTTAA
>CAYJXB010000006.1:0-43179 GCA_964374005.1 uncultured Planctomycetia bacterium | reverse complement strand
GAATGGAGATCACCGCCGCGCCCAACGTCACGAGCAGCGTCCCTAAAATCAACGGTAGGATGCCGAACATCGGCGGTTCCGAGATCGGATACCAGCTGCGGCCAAAAATAAAATCTTTAAGGTGGTAGGAATGAAAAAGAAGGACGCCTTCTTTAAGAAGAAAGAAAAAGATCAGCGTGACGATGACGATCGACGCGATTCCGCTGGCGAAGATCGTTTTTTCAGCCAGGAACTCCCTGAATTTTCTGTAAAAAAGCATTATTGATTAACCTGTAAATAATAGTGGTTACCGTTTGAGCGGCACGAAATCAGCTTTCAAAACGACTGCCTGGCCTTCCGGCGAAAGAACATAATCAGCAAAGCGTTTCACCGCGCCTTCGGGCTTTCCATTCGTATAAAGAAAAAGCGGGCGTGAAATAGGATACGTGCCGTCCGAGATACTCTCGACCGCCGGCGTGACATAAGGAGAACCAGCATCTTTGGCGACGGCGATCGTTTTATGATCCTTTCCGATATATCCCATGCCATAATAACCGATAGCTTCCGGATTCTGTTTGACCTCATCGGCGATGGCCTGACTTGAAGAAAGAAGCAATGCTTCCGGCGAAAACTCTTCTTTGACCTTCGGATCGCCTCTCTGTAGAACATGTTCCTTAAAATATACGTGCGTACCCGAATTTACTTCACGCGAAAGCAGGAGGATCTTAGCGTCCGCTCCGCCGACTTCTTTCCAATTCTTGATTTTCCCCGTATACATACCGGCGAGCTGATCGACAGTAAGCTTTGAGACGGGATTTTTGGGATGAACGACGACCGCGAGGCCGTCTAGCGCGACTTTGAGTTCCATAGGCGCCACTCCGTTCTTTTTCGCCAACTCAATTTCCTGGAACTTGATCTCGCGCGAGCTCATCGCTATATCACCGGTGCCGTTGATCAGCGCCGCTAATCCCGTTCCCGAACCACCGCCCGTCACCGCGATGAAAACCTCCGGATTGGTTTTCATATACTCTTCGGCCCAAGCCTGCACGAGATTCACCATCGTGTCGGAACCTTTTACCTGGATGGAATTGGCGTTTTTTGCAAAAGCAGACGCACATAGGCAACTCGCCGCCAGAACCGCCATCACTATTCGATTTTTTGACATGCGCTCTCCTTTATCCGTTTTTAACTTACACACTTTTTATGAAGAATCAATAAACGAATTATGAAGATTCTGTGAAGAAGAAGAGGGGTCTTAATTACGGGGAAGCGTGATGGTAAAAGTGCTGCCTTTTTGGGGATGGCTTTTGACTTGGATCTGGCCGGAGTGTCTTTCGATGATGTGTTTGACGATCGCGAGACCGAGGCCTGTTCCTCCGGATTCACGGGAGCGACTCTTGTCTACGCGGTAAAAACGCTCGAAAATTCTCGGAAGGTCCGAATCCGGAATGCCGATCCCGGTGTCTTCGATCTCTATCTTTGCCGTAGCCGTTTCATAAAAACCCCGGACGGTGATCTTCCCTCCCGGTCCATTATATTTAACAGCATTATCGATCAGGTTTGAAAATACCTGCTCCATGGATTTGGCGTCTCCGAGAATTAAAAACGGCTCCTCCGAGAGATCGATGCGTACTTTTATCTTTTTATCCGTCAGAGCAAGATCCAATACTCCGATCACTTTTTTGAGAATCTTTTCGACGTTCAGCGGTTCCCGCTTAAGATTTTCCCTCCCGGATTCCATCTTTGAAAGCAAGAGAAGATCTTCAATCAAGTGATGCAGATTTTTTGAATGTTCGTCGATGACATTAAGGAACCTTGAGCGGTTGTTTGGGTCCTCCGCGGCTCCTTCCTTTAATGTCTCGATGGAACCCATGATCGACGTGAGCGGCGTTTTCAGTTCGTGGGACACGTTTGCCACAAAATCAGAGCGCATCCGTTCCAGCTCTTTTAGCTTTGTGACGTCATGAAATACAGCCGTGACCCCTAAAAATTCGCTGGCCTTAAAAACCGGCGAGATCTGAATCTGAAAAATGGAGTTGGAAAGAAGGATGGAATGTTCCAGCGTGGAGGCGTAACGGTCTTTTAAACCTTTCGCGATCATCTCATTGATGGTGGGATCGCGAAATACTTCCCAGAAAAAGCGGCCTTGGATGTCCTCCCGCTTCAAATCAAAGGCGCGGGACAATACCGAATTGATCAGTAGAATTTTCTGATCGTTGTTGATAACGACAACACCTTCCACCATGCTCTCGACAATCGCCATCACGCGCTTGGCCTCTTCATCGGCGGCGACAAGTCTGTTCCTTAAATCCGCCGTTTCTTTCGACCTGTCCGATGAGCGGCGACGGAAAGTCAAAATTTTCCTATAACCGATGAAGACAAATATAAGCGTAAGGAGTGTTTGAAATAACCAAAGCGGAAATAACACATTAAGTGCTTTCAAGCGTCTTCCTCTTTAAAACGATACCCGGCACCTCTGACGGTCTCGATACAATCGCGGTATTTGCCGAGCTTTTCGCGTATGCTGCGGATATGGACATCCACTGTCCGGTCCACGACAAAGGCCTCCCCGCCCCACGCGCCGCTCAAAAGCTTATCGCGGGAAAAAACCATTCCTTTATTCTCCATCAGAAAACTCAAAATCTGAAATTCCAGCTTGGTCAATGATACCGGCTTTCCCCTGATCGTAACGGTCAGGCGCCCTTTATCAATGACAAAATCTCCCGCCTTGATAAGATTCGCGCCGTCTTCTTTTTTGACCGTTTGGTTTCTGAAAATATTCTTTACCCTCGCCAGAACGACCTTAACGCTAAAGGGTTTGACGATATAATCGGACGCCCCCAGCTCCAGCCCCACGATCTGATCCGTCTCCGTGCTTTTAGCGGTGAGCATTAAAACAGGGGTGTGATTGGTAGCATTCTGGGCTTTAAGGAGTTTGCAGACTTCCAACCCGTCGATTCCCGGCAGCAGGAGATCTAAAATGATGAGGTCCGGCCTTTTATTCCTGGCCAGCTCCAGGCCCTCCTCGCCCGTCTTACTCAATAAAACCTGATAGCCCTCTTTCTCAAGATTGTACTGGAGGAGCTTCAGGATATCCTTCTCATCATCGATGACTAAGATAGTTTGCTTTGGCATGACGAATCACTCAATGGTATGATAATACCATGAAGCTCGAAGGAAAAACAGCGTTAGTGACCGGCGGCGCCAAACGCGTCGGAAAAGAAATATCACTGGCCCTCGCCAGAAAAGGCGTTCATCTTCTATTGCATTATCATACCTCGGAGGCCCAGGTCCGCGAGACCGCCAAAGAAATCACATCGCTTGGGGTGCAATGCCAACCATTAAAAGCGGATTTGGTTAACGTCGAGGAGCTTTTAAAAATGGTTTCGGAGGCCTATCGCCACGCAAAATCCGTGGATGTCCTGGTCAATAGCGCCTCCCTATTCTATAAAACGCCTTTCAACGTCGTCCAAGAATCCGATTGGGACAAGATAATTGACACCAACCTCAAAGGCCCCTTTATTTTATCCAAAGAAATAGGGAATAAAATGGTGGAGGGCCCCGGGGGTAAAATCATCAATATTGCCGACTGGAGCGGCATTCGTCCCTACAAAGATTATGCTCCCTACTGCGCTTCCAAAGGTGGATTAATCACTTTGACCAAATCCTTGGCGAGAGATTTAGCGCCAAAAGTGCAGGCCAACGCGATCGCACCAGGCCCCGTGCTCTTACCCCCTGACTTTACCGAAGAGGAAAAACAAGCGATCATCCGGCACGTCGTCTTAGGCCGCATCGGCAGCCCCAGTGACATAGCCAACGCCGTTATTTTCTTATTGGAGAACGATTTTATAAATGGCACGGTTTTGGTGGTGGATGGAGGGCGGTCTTTATTCTGAATACGTCGCGCAGGAGCTGGGGGTTTCCCAGAAAGTTATCTTTGAAATAGGAAGTCTCTTCGACTTTGCGTAATGAAAAACTAGTCTTGCCAACGACTCCGCTGTAGGGTTCTCTCTCATTTCAAAATAGGGCTCTTTCAATTCTTTGAAAACTTTTATCAGAGGATCGCCAGTTTTTAAAACCATTTTGTGATCGAGCTCTTTATCCACCCATTTTTGGACAATTTCCTTGATATCGCCAAAATCAAAAACCATCCCACGCCTATCAAGCGACCTCGATTGAAGCTCTATCTCAATTTTGCCATTATGCCCATGAGGATGAGCGCATTTCCCATTGTAATTCAGCAAACGATGCCCATAACAAAAATGAATTTCTTTTAAGACTTTGTACATATTTTTGAGTTTTGGTCTTTGAGTTTTAAGTTTGGTTATCCGCCGTAGTGCCAGGACGTGTCGCTCATGATGAGCGGATGTTCCTCTTTCAACACCTCGGCGCTCACGACCTCTCCCACCACGATCGAGTGGTCACCCACGTCATAGATGTGGGCCACCTCGCATTCCAGATACGCGATCGCGTCGTCTAAAATAGGCGTGCCGGTTTTTTTAAGCTGAAAGCCAAGGTCGCCGAAGCGATTTCCGCTGGCAGGCGTGGGTTTAAAAAATTGCTCCAGTATTTTTTTGTCTTTTTTGGCCAAAAAATTAACGGAGAAAACCCTGCTCTTTTCAAGAAGCCCGAACGAATGCGAGTCCTGGCGCACGCCCAGCATCACCCGCGGAGGATTCATTGACACTTGAGAAAACCAGCTACCGGTAAAAGCATGGCAGGAATCATGGTCCTTGACCCCGATCACGTACAAACCATAGGGGATCATTCTTAAGATATGGCGTCTGGCCTGTTCGGTCATGGAAGAGTCATTGTCGTGTTGATATTTATTATATCATTGTGGCCGGCTATCTATCGTTCTATTTTCATGATCTCCCAAGAGCCGAAATCAAGTGAAATATCTTCTTTAGCCGTTTGAGTAAAGGCAAAAAGGTGATCCGGCTCCTTCAAGAGCGCCATTGGTACCTTGATCAAAATCTTTTTATTTTTCAAATCAAGATTGTGCAAAATGCCCGACCGGCCGATTCGGTAATAACCATCGCTCACGAGAAGACGTTTGCCAAAAAGCCGCAAGCCCAATTTAGGCATTGAGGCAAAAGGGACCCCTTTCTTATAACTGAAGAGCTCTACCTTTAACGCACTCATCTGGTCCAGAGGATTGAACAAACGAATGTCGACGACAAGATATTTGTCCAGAATCCTATATTCGACTTGGCGGTTTTGCGGCCTGGAGAGCGCGGGGCGTTCAACTGCCCCGGCCGACGTGCCGCGAGCCAGAGCTCGCGGCGTGGCCGGAGAGGTATGAAGTGTTTCAAAAGGCAGCTGCAGGAAAAGCTCATTGGCTCTGACAAAAGAAAGCATAAAGGGCTTACTATACGCGATTTGACTTTCGTATTTCAATAAGGCCTTCTCTTTTAACTCAACTTGGTTCCCTTTTAAGGGATATGATATCCAGTTAAGATTTTCGTTTCCTGCGATCGAGAGAGGCGGATCTAACGAATCCGTGGGAGCAAATTTTTTAGGAACTGGCCATTTATGAGTATGAATAAGGTAAACATACACTTTGGGAGTCGGTAATTGGCCTTGCAAGTCAAGAAGCGCCACATGGAGATAGAGATAAGCCGCTTGGTGATCCGAATTCAAGTCAAACGGCGCCGTCACAAACACCGTCGTGGGTTTAAAATCAAGTATCACCTTTTCGAGATCTTGGACGATACTGTCACCGCGATAATAGTGGCCATAAGAAAAATCTTCTTTGTAAAGAACCTTGTTGATCCTTGTCAGAAAACTGCGGAACGGCTTGGTCTTTCCCCAATGCTTCCGCCAAATCCCCAGCGTGCCAAAATCCGGATAACCAAAAAAAATCAGGCCTTTTTCGTCAACTCCAAGCACGGACATCGCGTTGATCGCTTCCTTTTTACGGGCCCGCCCGCTTTTCAGAGAATCGGCTTTCACCAGCAAAGGTTTTCTTTGATAGAAGATCGAAGCCATTTCATTCAGATCCCCATGCGTCAGATAAAGAATCCGTATGTCCGCTTTCGCTTCCAGCGCCGACTGGATGACACCTCCCGCTCCCAGCGTTTCATCATCAGGATGGGGAGCGACCACCAACACTTTGTCATTGTCTGAAAACTGAATCGAGGCATCTTGAGCGAACACGGAACCGCTCAGAAAAAGACAGAATAAAATAGCTGGCGTATAGCGTTTCATTGCTCTATACGCTCCACGCTATCCGCTATCTTTGAGTCTATCCGATCAAGCCTCACCAAGACCCTTTGTCCATTCGTTTCCAACACTTGTGTCGAGAATCTCGCATCAATTATTCTTTTCAGTAGTTTGAGCTCCTTTTGTCTTAAAAAACAATAGACCGGAAACTTTTCCTTGTCTATTTTCAAAAGATCTTCCAGCGTTGAGAAAATCGGGACCGCATGTTTTGTATAAAACGCGCGCTTCGGGTCTTCGATTAAAACCCCGACATGTGGGTCACCCGTATAATACGAAACCCCTCTGACAAAAAGCTTGCTCGCCAGCAGGAAATTTTGATTGTCCGGATGGACGAGGCCTTCATAGGAGGCGACATCGTTCCGGGATGAGAACGCTGCGTCCGCTTTTGGCAGAACCCAGCTAAAAGCGATGCACGAGAAAAATACCATCGCGGCTACGACGGAAAAAAATGCACTTTTATAATTTCGTTTGTGTGCTTGAATAAGAAAAAACCAGCAAAGCGGAACAAAAAATACAGCGATAACTGTGATCGGCGTAAAAAGGCCCAAGCGCTGAGCAGTACTGTAAATCAACGTCGTTACCACTATTCCGGCTGGCAAGATTCCTAAGAAAACGATGGAAAGTAATCGCAGCGACCGCTTCGGTTTGGCATTCAATCGGACAGCTCTATAAATACGGTAGACCCATGCTCCCACCATCAGGGCTACGACCGGAAACACCGGAAAGATATAACTTAACAACTTGGATTTCGCGTAAGTAAAAAAGACAAACGGTAAAATAAACGAGAGCATCAAAAAAAGATAGGTTTTCTGTGTCTTCGTTCTTTTTCTTGCTGCCTGCTTCCCCGCACAGGTCAGGCCTCCAAAAACAAAGCCGGTCCATGGGAAAAATCCCATCAAAACAGCCACAAAATAAAATAGGAACCTGTCGCTACTTTTATGTTCCGCGATAAAATACCGCCTGATATTCTCATGGATAAAAAAATGCTTTAAAAAATCCGTGCCGTGATGAGCGGTCATCATCCCATACCACGGCAGTCCTATCAACGCAAAGGCCAGAAGCCCCCATCCCCAGGGCATTTCTTTCAACAAATGCCTTTCGTCACTGGCCAGCAAATAGGAGATGATTCCAAAAAACGGCAGAAGAATGCCCAGAGGCCCTTTGGTTAGAAACCCAAGCCCGCAAAATGCGAAAATACATACCCACGCTAGTTTTCTATGCTTGGGATAAAAATAACCGATGCTAAAACAAGCCAGTGCGGCAGTCACAAAAAGGCATAGAAACATATCCGTCAACACGATCCTGGAAATGATGATAAATTCCACACCGGTCGCTAAAATTGCGGCGGACATAAACGCGATTTCCCTCCGTTTGAAGAGGACTTTTCCCCATAAATAAGTAATCAGCACTGTCAGAATGCCCGCCAGGCACGGCCCCGCTCTCGAAGCGAATTCGTTCACTCCAAAAAGCCTAAAAGAGGCGTAGAGCACCCAATAAAAAAAGATGGGTTTCTCAAACTGGGACTGTCCGAAAATGACAGGCGTGGAAGGGTCGCGGCGTTCAAGCATCTCTTTGGCCGTCAGAGTGTAAAAAGGCTCATCCGGATCCAAAAGGCCAAAGGATCCCAGCCGAAAACCAAAGATCACTCCCGTCAATGCCAGGAGCGCCAATAAACAATAAATGTCCTTACGAATCGAGACAGTCATGAGGGGTTATTATACTGGAGCTTCAAAAAATATGCCATTTGAATAAGCTGTTTTTTAAAGTATGATATCTTTATGAGCTTTCAGGAAAAACTCCTAAACTGGTTCCACGCAAACGCGCGTCCGCTGCCATGGAGAAGGCATTACCGGCCCTACGAAGTCTGGGTTTCAGAGATCATGCTCCAGCAGACCCAAATGGAAACGGTCATCCCCTACTTTGAACGCTGGATGAAAGAGTTTCCGGACATCGAATCCCTTGCCAAAAGCGACGAAAAAAAAGTGCTAAAGCTTTGGGAAGGCCTCGGCTACTATTCACGGGCCAGAAATCTTCATGAAAGCGCCAAACTGATAGTGAAAAAATATAACGGCTCTTTCCCCAAAGACTATGACGCGATCCTATCGCTTAAGGGCATCGGCCGATATACCGCCGGCGCGATCGCGAGCATCGCTTTTAACCAGAAAAGGCCTATCGTTGACGGAAATGTCTTAAGGGTCTTGTCACGGGTATATGCCATCAGCAAACCGATCGATATCGAAAAGAACAAGGAAATTTTCTGGAAACTCGAGGGAGCCCTGATCCCCGAAGGCCGGGCACGTTATTTTAATCAAGCGCTGATGGAGCTTGGCGCGCTTGTATGCCAGACTGAGAACCCTCTTTGCCGTCGTTGTCCTATTTCCAAGTTCTGCGCCGCCTTCAAACAAAACAGAGTCGAAAAATACCCCGTCAGAAAAAAAAGAAAGAAAATGATTAAAGTAGAGGCAAGCGCCGTCATTTTATCGCGGAGCGGAAAATACCTGATACAAAAAAGACCTTTGGGAAAAATCATGGGAGGATTATGGGAATTTCCCGAATGGAAACTAGCCCGCGATATCAAACTGCCTTTAGATAAAATAAAAAGAAGGACTCTTTCTTTAGCGAGGAGAGAATTTAGAATTCAAATACCAACGATAAAGCATCTTGCCGCCGTCAAAAGAAACTACACGCATCACAATGAGACACTGCACATTTTCAGCGCCGCGCTACCGGATTCAGAAAACGGCTTTAAACCCGGCCGTGCATGGCCGCACGTGTGGGCGTCCAAAAAAGAATTCCAAAAATACCCGTTCTCCTCCGCCCACGCCAAGATCGCCAAACTTCTCCACTAATAGACCTCCTCGGCTTCACCAAGCGCAGGGCCTGGCTCGCATTGTTCTCAGTCGCGTACGCTCAGTTTGCCCCGCCGAGGCAAACTGCGCTCGTACCTTCGGCTCGCGGTTTATTAGGGTGTCCCATGGCGCTCGCCGAAGCTGACGCCGCTTTGAGAACAAAGCTCGCCACCCGCGCCTGATAAACCTCGTCGTCTAATTAGAAAGAAAACCCTTCTTCGAAGCGACTAGGACTTTTTCGACTGTCCATGAATCTGAACTAAATGGTATGGGGAGACGCCAAAAATCGCATCTTTTCTTCGATTTTTGGTCGAGGGGCAAGAGGCCCTAAAGGGGTCAAAGGGGTCAGACCCCTTTGACCCCTTGATCGTGGAGGGACTCTCCCCACCATTTAGAGAAGATTCATGGGAGAAAAAGTCCTAAGCGAGCGTGGCTACTTAAACGACCGCAAGCGGGAGCTGGAGAAGAAGGGTTTTCTTTCTATGAGGCGCAGTTCTTGCAAAATCCAAAGAGTTTATGGCTGTGGTATACCACTTGGAAGTGATGTTTTTTGGCCTCGACGTCCTGTAGCTTCTCGATACGGTCGTTCTCGAACTCGATGATTTTTCCGCAGCGGATGCAGATGAAGTGATCGTGGTGTTTGCGGCCTTGAGCTCGCTCGTAAAGCTTCTTGCCGCCCTCGAAATCCTGTTCTTCTAAAATCTTACTTTCTTTTAAAAGCGCTAAGGTTCTATAAACGGTGGCCTTGGAGATCGTGCGGTCCGCCTTTTTGGATAATTCAAGAAGCTTTTCGGCTGAGAAATGGCCGTTCGCGTGAATCGCCTGATGAAGAATGGTATTCCGCTGGCTGGTGAGTTTGAGGTCCTTTTGCTCGAGAAAATCCGAGAACGACTTTTCAGCTTCTTTGATCACCCCACCACTCCTTTCGTCCGCGTACGCGGACTAATCGCGGGGCGATTGTAAGAAAGAAGTGGTGGGGTCATACCAACAAACTACCAATGAAGCCCTTTTTTGTCAATTCGCTTCACCAGCCCTGTTAGCAGCAAATGAATTGTCCGCTTGATAACCGGATGGGTATACTGGGTTTAATTCCACTTCCCCCAATTAAAATGATTCCCGAACTGAATCAAATAGACTTGTTCGCCTTCCCTTTCTTCGCTTAAAGGGATTTGGATTCCTATGCGAAGCGCCCATCCGCTTTCAGGATTCCAAATATTGAGGCCAGGAAGAAGAGAGGTCTCGGGCTTCCCTTCTCCCTCTATGACACTTTCCCCCAAGAATTCAAGAGAAAGCTGAGGCACCAGCGCTTGCTTTGGTTTAGTGGGAGCCATGCCATCTGTATCTTTGATAAAAGAATAAGCGAGAACACCTTTATATTCATAGGCAACGTTCCGAGCCTTATCGAGCTCAAATTCTATCGCCTGGTTTACGCCGAGGTACCAGTTTCCCCATGCCTGATCGAGTAGAATGTGGGGAGCGATCTTTGTGTTGTCGGAGCCCAACCCTTCTGATTCATCACCAGTCGGCAAGGTGATTTCTATGTTTCCGGCGACTATTCTTTCAGGAGAATTGATAAACGCATATTTAATCGGTTGTATCTTTATATCGCCCAGGCCATAAGTTCTTTCTCCATCTTTTTCGCCGCCGTTGGAAAAGGGAATGAAAACCTCGATGCCGTAGCGAAACGTTGAATCTGCCCAAGCCAATTCCAAAGTCTGCGTAAACACGTCTTTCACCGATTGAATCTGTTCGGGCTCCTCGCCTTCAAATTCAACGACATGGTCTAACAGCGCGAAGTTGATTCTTTGCTCGTTTTCAATATGCGCATGATGCACCACCAAGGGATCTATAATCGCACCCGAAAAAGGAGCTCCCTCTTCGTGGCTTAAAGCAGGTTTTGCGTTAAGCGCATTTATAAAAATAATCCCTATGATCAAACCCTTTAAAAGAAAATGTTTCACGATATTTTCCTCCGAATAAATATTAAATTTTAAGTGGTGACTGACTGAATGGAACTACGGAAGAACTATACGGCTGTCGGAGGCGCTCTTAAGGAATTGAAACGGTAAGAAAAATCCGTCGAGAAACTGTCCTGGGCTCTTAGGAGATAAAATAAAAAGAAAACGATCGCCGTTATTTTAAAAACGGTGGGAACCGCGCCGAAAGCATGAAGACTAAACTGATAAATCGGACAGCTTTGATGCTTGGAATGGTCAAAATCACCGCCATGCGCATGAGGGATGACGGACAAAGCCCCGACGAGTGCTAGGATTACTACAAAAAAAATGATGAGTACGGCTAAAAATTTTTTCACGCGCGAACCCTCCGTCAGTATTCGGAATACTTCTTAAGAGCGCTCCGAATACTAACAAAGAGAATGCTAAATGTCAATCTACCAGCTGATCTTGGCTATAATTCTAACGGCTTTCTTTCTGTTTCATTCTAAAAATGGAAAAGAGAATCACGGCCCAATAGGACCAATACAAAACGATCTCCGTCAGCGAAGGGTTCCCATTATAACCAAAAAGCGCCTTCAGGAACGATCCGATTCCCGTTTTCTCATTTAGAACATGATTAATATTCCAGACAGGGTAGATGATTGGATGAATCCAGCCGGCTTCCTCTAACTCATGAATCCCATATGCCAAAAGCCCGGCGGCCATCAAAAGAATAAAAACACCTGTCACGCGAAACAAGATCTTAAGGGATATTTTCTTGCCCCCAACAAAAACCAGGGCGGCAATCAACACGGCCAGACAGAAACCCGACAGGCCTCCTATCCATGAAACCGACCCGCCGCTTTGGATTGAGACCGCTTTCAAAAACAGCATGGTTTCAGCACCTTCTCTTAAGACCGCGAAGAAAGACAAAGAAATAATTGCAAAATCGTCTCCGGCCGAGAGCGCCGTCTCTACTTTAGTCTGAATCTCGGAGCGTATTTTTCTCGATTGCGCCTCCATCCAAAAAAACATGTAGGTGAGAACGCCGCAAGCCGCCAGTGAGATGATGCCTTCCATCATTTGCCTCGCCTTCTCCCGGCTATTCTCGGCAAGTCCGGCAAGCCAGAGGCCAAGCACAAAACTTAAAACCATCGCGAAAACCGCGCTGCCAATGACATGCGAAAAATAACGCCTGGCGCCCAAACGAACCAACAGCGTCAAAATAATCCCGAGAATGAGACTGGCCTCTAGGGATTCTCGAAACACCACTACAAAAGTCGCAAATAAAGACCCGCTCATCCCGCCCTCCTCTCTTTGTTCATTCTAATCTGAAACGGATGGGCACTTCCACCTTTGACTCCACCGGCAATGAACCGATCTTTGCCGGATAAAACCTCCATCTTTTGACCGCCTTTGCCGCGGATTCATCCAAAAGCGGATGTCCCGAACTTTCTTGAATCTCCGTGGAGCTGGGAAACCCTCCGCGATCCACACGCACCAAAAGAATCACGAGACCCTCATGGCCCGCTCTTCTTGCCTCTTCCGGATAGCGGGGTGCCGGATTTCTTAAATACCCCGGCTTCACGTCAACCAAAGCGCCGCCCGACGACTGCAGCGTCGTGGTATTAGGCTCTTTCATAAAAACCGCTTCCTTCAACTCGAGACGCTCCTCAATCTCGTAAGGAATGGCCACGGCCGTTTCGGTGTCCTCTTGCGGCAACGCCGCGACTAAATTCACTTCGATGCCGCCGCTCCCATACTCAACGCCATACTCGACTCCCGTGACAAAAAGCGCGCCGCCCACGAAGAGCAAAAGCGCATGGATAGAAACAGACGAAACAAAACCGATCCATCGATCGTGATTGGCCGTCAATTGAAAATTATGAAGGTAAACGATCAAACTCACGGGGGTGTCATCGTTTCACTTTGATTTCAGAAGAATCTCTAAGTGCGTGGAGGCATCCTCAATCTCGTGCCTCGCCTCCTCAACCCTCGCGTTCAAATAATTGAACGGAATAAGCGCCAGGATCGCGATGCTCAAGCCAAACGCCGTCGCAATGAGCGCCTCGGCGATGCCGCCCGTGATGACGGTCGGCGCGTCCAGTTCTCTCCCGCCCAGAAGCCCGAAAGAACGGATCATACCCGTCACGGTACCCAATAAACCCAGAAGCGGCGCGAGCGTAATGATCGTATCGAGGACGGAGATTCCCTGATTAAAACGCTTTAGCTCCTGATTGGCCGCCCTCAACAGCGCCTCCGAAAATGATTTATACCGGTTCAAAAGCGCATAGACAAGCGTGCGCGCGATAAAATCGTTTGACTTCTCCCCCGCCCTGATTGCGAGCTCCACGTTGCCTTGCTCAACCGCCGATAAAATTTTCCCAATCAGCGCTGCATTACGTCTTTTCCTCTCACGCAGGGTGAAGAGAACCCTTTCTATCGTCACGGTCAGCGCCACGATGGACGTGACAAGGAGCGGCCACATGATCGGACCGCCTTTGTGAAATAGTTCAAGCATTAAATAGCCTCCTTATTTCGTGTCAACCCCACACCACTTTCACACCACCGTAATAGTTACGGCCATCCGCCGGGTCGATGCCGGTGGAAGTCACGCGGGCAAAATAATGTTCGTCGAAAAGATTGTTGATTCCCCCGAAAATACTGACGGTATCTTTGTACACCTTTGCTTCGGCGGTGAGATCCCAGACCTTATAAGAAGGTATGATACGCTGGGTCGTGTTGCCGTCGTCGCCGAAATGATCGTCCGCAAACGTGCCAGCTAGCTGCGCCTTGACCTTGTCTTTGTACGCGCATTCGACGCCACCTTTCATGAGAGTGTCGGGCGCGTATTGGGGGATCTTTCCGGTGTTGGGCCCACCAACGAATTCCGCGTCCAGCGCTGTGAGCACATAAAACGGTTTGAGAGAGCCGCTCTCGTCGGCGCGTTTGCCTCCGGACAGTGCGTCCCAAAATCGGACGACATCGAACTCAACGGCCAACTCCACCCCCTCGTACTCCGCGTCACCCACATTCTGCACGGTGTTGCCCACCGTGCCCGTCTGCCCGTCAAACTCCATGTGAAAAATACTAGCATCCCAAGTTAGATAGGGAACGGGCTCGCCTCTCAATCCCAGATCGGCTTGCCAGGCATTCCCCTCTTTCAAATCACCATTGATCACCTGTCCGCTACTAAGCGGGACTGCGTCCGCGTAGATTTTGGGGCGATAAGACTCGGAGTAATTGGCATAAAGGTCAATATCCGGCGTCACTTCATAATTAGCGCCGACACCCGCCAAGGCCACGAAGTTAAACTGCGAATCATCGCCAAGCGGCACCGTGGTCTTGTCGAGATTCACCTTCTCCTCGATGCTTTGCCAAATATTCTCAAGACGCACACCGGGCGTCACCGAAAACTTTCCGAACTTGAACATGTTCTCGACAAAAAATGACAAATAATCCGTCGAGCGATCCGAATCCTTACGCAAGTCTCCGCTCAGTGCATCGCCCGTCACGCCCCTTTCTTCGATGCGAGGTGAGTCGGAATGGTAATAGAACACCCCGCTGGCGATTTCATGATCGGCCGAGCCAAACGCGGAATAGCCTTTGCGAAGGCGCAAGTCCGTGCCGAGGTTGTCAAACTCCTGTTTTTGAATATCAATGGTGCCGGCGTTAGCGCCCGTGGGAAGCGTGCCGAAACCGCCGCCTCTCTGCCGCCAGCTAAAACGCTCGTAATGGGCGATGAAAAATTTCCAGTCGAGATAGGTTTCCGCGCCCAGTTCACGCTCATAAGAGACCGATCCCGCGTAACGGTTCAATTCAAAATGGTCGATCAAACGCGTGGTCTTAGTGGATTCCACGTCGAAGTCCGTCCGCGTCAATCCTCCCGGTTCGCCGTGAGTTTCCTCATAAATGTCGAAAGCCACCGTCCACTTGGAAAGATCATCTGGCCGGATGACGATCTTTGAGCCGCCGTAATAAACTTCAAATTGGCTGTTAAAATCGCGGAAGCCCTGCGACTGCCGGTGATGAAAATAGCTGTAATGGCCCAAGGACCCATGGGTTCCGGACAGCGCCGTGTAATTCGAATAAAGATCGTGGCTGCCCACGCTGTTTTGCTCATCCAGATAGAACGAATTGTTTACAGGGTCTTTTGTGACGAAGTTGATGGCGCCCCCCGGCTGCGGGCCGTACTGCAGCGCCGAGCCGCCGCGGACGAATTCCACTTCTTCCACCACTTCCGCGGGAGGAATGTAATACGCTTCGGGATAGCCGAAAAGATCCGCAACAATGGGAATCCCGTCTTTCATGACTTGCATCAGTTGAGCGCGGTCCGGATTCAAGCCGCGATACCCGAGACTGAAAAGCGGCGTGGATTCCTCGCTCAAAAGCACGCCGGGAGTTTTCTGAAACACCTGCCGCTGGTTGTTGTTGACAATGAGCGGTCTTTCCTGCAGGTCGATCATGGATGTTTTTTTACCGGCATAAATTCTTGCACCCTCTACATCCGGCAAAAACTCAACTCCTTCCTGATCTGTCTTGGCGGTCACCACGACCTCTTTCATCTTCGTGGCGTCAGCGGATGTGGCGGCCATCACCGGACCCGATGACAGAAAAATCATGGCATACAACACGATTATCTCTCTCCTTGGCAATACCAAACGGACGGTCTCCATTTTTATTCACTCCAAAAAATATCCACCACGCGCGTGGCGGACATCGAATCCCTAATAATGAGATTGAGTCTCAATTGAGAGTATATCTCAATTAGAATTTTTGTCAAGACTTTTAATTTAGGAGGAGAGCCACGGGGTTACAATGGCCTGGATGCCGCGGCGGATCAGCATGACGCCGATGGCCCCGAGCAGAAGATTGAAGATCTTGGACAGGGTGTGCGATCCTGCCTCCCCCAAGATTTTCGATAAGAAGCCCGAGAAACGCAGGATCACGCCGCAGAGAAGAATGTTCAAAACAATTGAGGCGACCGTGGGATAAAAGCCGAAAGAATTGACTAAAATCAGCGAGGTCGTTAGAACCGCGGGACCGACGATGAGCGGCACGGCGAGGGGCACCACCCCCAGCGTCTCATCCGGCACGCGGGTGGCCTTGCCGTAGGATAAAAGGTCCTTGATCGAGATGATAAACAGAATCGCACCGCCCGCCACCAAAAAATCATTAATGGTGATTCCGAGCCATAAGAAAACAAGCTTTCCAACCCACAGAAAGGCGATCGCGACAAAAAGCGCCGTCAGCGTGGACTCTTTAATCAGCTTGTCTTTCTGGCTTTTTTGCATCCTGTTCGTCAGGGCCATAAAAACAGGAATCATGCCGATCGCATCCACCGCCACGAAAATCGGGACAAACGCCAAAAAGTAGTTCTTAAGCATTTTCCACCGCCTTCTTCACGTCCTCAGCCAACTGCCTCGTGAATCCGTAATAAACGCCCAATACTTTTCCATCGGAGCCAATCAACAGACTTGTCGGGATTCCCACGACTCCGTAGATTCCGGCCACGCGGTTATCGCGGTCCAAAACCACCGGATAATTGATTCCTATTTTGTTGGCGAAGCTTGAGACTTTGGCCGGCGACTCGGCCACATCCACGCCCAGAACCGTGAACAAGCGGCCTTGGTAGGCTTCCTGAAGTTTAATAAGATCAGGGATCTCCTCGCGGCAGGGCGGGCACCAGGTCGCCCAAAAATTTAAAAGCACCGCTTTGTTGCGCTTCAAAAGCGCCTCGAGACTAACATCTTCACCGTTCAAGTTCTTTAAAGTAAACATCTGCTCACTTCCAAGCCGGCCGGTCGCGGTCGCGGCATTGGAATCTCTTGAGCTTGGCCCCATGCAACCGGCCATAAAAAAGAAGAGGCTTAGAGTGAATGCCGAAATGAGACGTCTTGAAAATTTCATATGAGCAGCCCCCCCATTTTGATGAGGAAATATTCCGCGGCCAGGATCAAAAACCACCCGAATAATTTTTTGATCCTCTCAAGCCAGACGCCCGATTGAGGCATCGAGGTCAGAAGTCCCGTGAATGTCCCCAAGAGGATCAATAAAAATCCAACGCCGTAACCAAACGCGAAAAGTAATGAAAATCCGTATAAAAGATTCTGCTTCGTGCCGACATACACGAGGATCACCGCCAAAACCGGCGCGGTACACGGGCCAACGATCAATCCCGAGAATAAGCCTACAACATACGCGCCGAAATATCCTCCTTTTTTTTGTGGAAGACGCAAACTGACGAACGAAATCTGGGGAATTTGAAACACATCCAGCATGGAAAGCCCCAAGACAAGGCACACGTTGGCGATGATGAAATAAGAAACGGGGCTTGATCCGATTTCCCCAAAGAGCTTTCCGGACAAAGAAGCGAACGCGCCCAGGAGTGCGTACGTCGTCGCCATGCCCAGCACATAAATCAAAGAAAGAAAAAACCCTTTCCATTTTCCTCCGGCGCTTCGCGCCCCGATAAACCCTAGCGTCAGGGGGATCACCGGATACACGCACGGCGTGAAACTCACCGCCACTCCCGCGAGAAACACCGCGATAAAAGCAAGCGCGGGGTTGGATTGAATAAGCGACTCTATATTGTTAAACATGGCTCTTCTGTCTCACTGATCTCAGTTGTCCGCATGCCGCTTGAATGTCCTGACCCTTGGAAAACCGTACCGTCGCTTTGATCCCGCCTCGTTGTAAGATTTGCTGAAACCGGACGATCTCCTCATAGCTGGGCGCTTCATGAGGAAACTCCTCGATCGGATTATAAGGAATCAGATTCACTTTACAAAGCATCCCTTTCAAAAGTTTCACGAGATCACTGGCTTCCTTTTCCGAAGCATTGACTCCTTTAATAAGGATATACTCGAAAGTGATCGCGCGCTTCGTCTTTTTCGCATACTTCCTGCACGCCTCGATAAGCATCTTCACAGGATACGCCTGGTTCACGGGCATGATCGCACCCCGCACGGCATCGGTGGGCCCATGAAGCGAGATAGAAAGTTCCACCTGGATGCCTTCTTCGCCAAACGCCTCTATTTTCGGAACAATGCCGCAGGTAGAGACCGTCATGCGCCGGGCGCCGATATTCAGCGCCTGTTTTGAATTGAGCGTGCGGATCGTCCGTAAAAGTTCTTTATAATTATCAAACGGCTCCCCGATCCCCATGAATACGATATGAGTGAGTTTTTTATTGGGGGCCGCGTCCCGCGCCATCAAAACTTGAGAAATCATCTCGCCCATCGTGAGATTCCTGAAAAAACCGTTCTGTCCGCTCGCGCAAAAGGCGCAGTGAAACTTGCAGCCCACCTGTGAAGAAACGCAAACCGTTTGCCGGTCTTTCATCGGTTCGCCAAAAGGATCGGCGAATCCGTCCGGACGAATCCCTGCCCGTCCGGCAGGCGGGCGCCGACGCTTTGTGGCGGACATGTAAACCGTTTCCACAAGGTCGCCGGCGTTTAATTTTAAGAGAAGTTTGATGCTGTCGTCATCGTGAGACTTCTGGCGCTCCGCTTCCTCCGGAATGGAGAATGAGAAAATACTTTTTAGCTTCTCCCTGGCAACGAGCGACAAATTCGTCATGCGGTCAAAGTCATAAACGCCCTTGGAATAAATCCACTGCAGTACCTGATCGGCGCGGTAGGGTTCCAGGCCCAGCTCTTGAAACTTTGCTTTAAGCTCCTCGGGAGTAAAATCAAGAATATTCATTATCGTTGTCATTCAGATCCCTGCCTGCCGGACAGGCGGGCTCGCCGGCGCAAGGATGACGCCTTGGTGAATATCGTGGCGTCATTTTTCGAATTCCTTGAAAGATGCGACGTGTCGTTAATGCAGTGAAGCCGCACTCTCTTATCCGTTTCGTCCGCTGTCGTGATGCTCGTGTTATCAATTCGAAGGTTGAGAAGCAGGTGATCAAAATCCGCCTTCAACCAATCCGCCAAAAGCGCGGTGATCACTCCGCCATGAGTTACGATCAACACCGATTTGCCGCGATTGGACCGGGCGATAGATTGGACGCGCCCGACGACGCGTTTCTTAAAATGATCGATCCCCTCTCCCTTCGGGATTTTGATGGAAGAAGGTTTTTTAAGCCACTTTTGGTAACCCTTGTCATAAAGCTTGTCTACTTCCTCGGGGGTCATCCCTTCCCAATCCCCAAGATGGATCTCGCGAAGGAGCGCGTCACGCACGATCGGAAGCTTCGTATGGCGTGTGATCTCAAGCGTCGTCGCATAAGCGCGGCCCAGATCGCTCGAGTAGATCTTGTCTATTTTGATCTTTTTTATCTTCTTCGCCAGATGCTGGGCTTGATAAAGGCCTCTAAAAGTAAGCCGTGAATCCTGGTGTCCCTGGATACGATTTTGGTCATTAAACGCCGACTCTGCGTGGCGCACGATTAGTAAACGTGTCATAAAATCCTATTTACTAAACTAAAAACTTAAAAGTCAAAACTTAAAACTGAAACTTAAAACTTAAAGAAGAAAAATCCTAAACGATCTTCTATTTATCTTACAGTTTTGAGTTTTCGTTTTGCGTTTTGATCTTAAAGTTTTAAGTTAGTTATCCTAGATATTTCTTATAAACCGCTGCTAATTCTTTATATCGCCGCGCCCAAGGGACATGAGTCGCTATTTCCTCCGGTGTCAAGTGCCGTATCAGCTTCCCCGGCACTCCCAGTACCAGCGAGCGCGGGGGGATCTTCGCGTTTTCCAAGACAATCGCGCCCGCGCCGATCAAACTAAACGCTCCCACGCGCGCGCCGCTTAAAATCCTCGCGCCGATGCCGATCAAAACCCCATCTTCGACGGTGCAGGCGTGCGCCGTAGCTTGATGGCCCATGATAATTCCCTTTTTCAAAATGCAAGGCCCATGGCGGTCCACATGCAGCACACAACCGTCTTGAATGTTGGTGTTCTCGCCCACGCGAATCGCGGCCAAATCGCCTCTCAATACCGCGGTTGGCCACACACTGACGCCTTTCGCGAGCGCCACATCGCCGATCACATGCGCACCCGGAGCGACAAATACAGAAGCGTGAATTTTTGGCTTCTTATTCTTAAAAGATAAAATCATATTTGTTTAACTATTTTATTTGTCATTTGGATTTTGACATTTGTCATTTTATTGACGTGTCTTTCTCTTCAATCTCTCCGATAATTTCCTCGATCAAATCTTCAAGCGTCACAAGTCCCACCGCGCGGTCGGTTTTGGGATCACGCACGATCGCTATTTGGATCTTCCGTTTCTGAAATTCTTTCAGCAGTTCCGCCACCTTTTGATGAGGTGGGACAAAAAAAGGCGCGCTCATCAGGTCACTCAAATGGATCAGCGAACTATTCTTAAAAAGATAGAGAAGATCACGGACGTAAATAATCCCCACGATGTTGGCCCTTGTGTCTTTGTAAACGGGGATGCGGTTGTGGCCCTCTTCAAGCAGAATTCTCTCAATATCCGGTTCCCGCTCATCCACGCTAACCGCGGTCACGCGATCAAGCGGTGTCATCACATCGCGCGCTTCGATCTCATCAAAATGAAAAATGCGCTCGAGCATCTTCCGCTCGTTGTCCCCGTAAAACCCTTCTTCCTTGCCTATCTGGATCATCATCTTGATTTCCTCTTCGGTCACAAGCGGCGAGCGATAGTGCGGGTTCCCGCCCATGAGATGGATCACGCCATTGCTGATCACTGTCAAAACTTTAGTAATCGGCGTTAGCAAAAAAATCAGAAAAGAAATAAGATGTCTGCCGAAGAACGCGACGCCTTCGGGATGGTTCGTCGCGAAGATTTTTGGAGTGAGTTCGGCGAAAATAACCAAAACGATCGTGATGCCAAACGTGGCAATCAGCAGTCCTTTTCCCGCTCCAAATAGTTGGGTAAAAATATAAGTCGCGATCGCCGCGATCGCGGTATTGACAAGATTGTTGCCAACTAAAAGGGTGGCGATCAGTCTGTCCATTCTTGAGACCAGCCCATAGATGCGTCGGGCGCCGCGTCTTTTCCGCTCCACCAGGTGCCTCAAACGGACCTTATTTAAGGCGATCAGCGCCGCCTCGGAAGCCGAAAAAAACGCTGAAAACACAAAAAGCACGACCAGAATGATGAGAAGCGTAGAGATTGAAGGCATAACGCAGGTATCATAACTTAAAATCTGACCCTATTCAATCATTATCAAAAACTAATACTTCTTGACAAGTAAATGTTCTAACTCGTTTGAAATAAAGAGGCTATGAGATTGGTACGGATAACAATTGACAAGGGAAGATGGTCTCACTAAAATGATTGAATTCTATGATTGAAACCATCCTTTTTTACCTTATGTCGCTGGCGGTGATTTTCTTCGCCATCGGCGTCGTGACCTCAAGATCGGCCGTCTATAGCGTCTTGTCTCTCGTGGCCGCTATGTGTATGACCGCGGGGCTTTTTATTTTATTAAAAGCATTCCTCGTCGCCATGATCTTGGTGCTGGTATACGCCGGGGCCATTCTCGTTCTCTTCCTCTTTGTTGTGATGCTGATTGATTTTAGAAAACTGTCTCTTGACTGGCACGGGTTCAAGCTTTCCCCTATTTTGGCCATTATTCTCGGTATCACGATCTTTAGCCAAGCGTTTCTGGTGATCCGCACGGTCAAATTGCCCCGCGCCGCCGAAGTCCAGGGGACGGCTGGCGCGATCGGCGGCCTGCTTTTTCGAAACTACGCGCTTCCTTTTGAACTCACTTCCTTTCTGTTATTGGCTGCGGTTGTCAGTGTGGTTGTCCTGGCGAAAAAGGAGATGAAATGATGCAGGAGGTGGTGGGGTGATAGGCATTCAGCATTATTTAATTGTCTCGGCGCTCCTTTTTTCAATAGGACTGGTCGGAATGCTGACGCGCCGCTCGGTGCTGATGATCCTTCTCTCGATAGAACTGATCTTGACTGCCGCCAATCTTTCGTTCGTCAGCTTTTCCTCATTTTTGGGGAATTTATCCGGTCAGATCGTCGTCTTTTTTACCATGATCGTTGCGGCGGTTGAAGTGACGGTGGGCCTGGCTATTGTCGTGCTGCTTTTCAGAAAAAAGGAAACGACAAACATTGATGACCTGAAAACCCTGAAATGGTAAGTCCGATCTCTCTCGCTCCTTGGATCGTTCTTTTTTCGCCTTTCATTTCCACCGTGCTCATCTGTCTTTTTTCGATGAAATCCCCGAAAACCGCAAGTGCCCTTTCGCTTTTAGGCATCTCCATCTCGCTCGCCGGAAGCATCGCCCTGTTCCTATCTTATTCATCGAACGCTCTTCTTCCCGTGGAAACAAGCTATTCCTGGATTCACATCGCTGGCCTTCGTATTGATTTTGGTTTTTTGATTGATCGTTTATCCATTCTGATGCTCTTGGTGGTGACAGGCGTCGGAAGCTGTATCTTTTTTTACTCTGTCGGATACATGAAAGGAGACGAAAGTTTCCCAAGATACTTCGCCTTTCTTTCTCTTTTTGCTTTTTCGATGATCGGGATCGTGCTTGCTAACAATTTCCTGATGCTCTTTGTTTTCTGGGAACTTGTGGCCGTGAGCTCTTATCTTTTGATCGGGTTCTGGTTTGAAAAGCCATCCGCGGCGGACGCCGGCAATAAGGCGTTCATTGTCAACCGCATGGCGGACTTTGGTTTTGTGATCGGGATTCTGTACGTTTGGATGCTGTCGGGCATCGGAGGTGGAGAAAGAACTTTCCAATTCTCTCAACTCTCGGCCCTTTTGCCTGAATTCCTTTCCCAAGGGCTTCTGTCTAAGGAAATGCTTGTGATCGCGTCGCTAATGGTATTCTGCGGCGTCGTGGGAAAATCGGCCCAGTTTCCTCTTTATATCTGGCTGCCAGACGCGATGGAAGGCCCGACTCCCGTGAGCGCCTTGATCCACGCGGCCACCATGGTCGCCGCCGGCGTGTACCTTTTGAGCCGGGCCTTTTTTCTGGTGAGCCAAGTTCCACAGGCCCTGAATGTCATCGCCTATATAGGGGGCGTGACCGCTATTCTCGCGGCGATACTGGCCCTTGTCCAAAATGACATCAAAAAAATTCTGGCTTACTCGACGATCAGCCAGCTAGGGTATATGGTCATGGCTCTAGGGCTTGGCAGTTCCGCTATCGCGATGTATCACCTCACCACCCATGCTTTCTTCAAAGCGCTTTTATTCCTTGGCGCAGGCGCCATAATCCACAGTCTTCACACGCAAGATATCTGGCAAATGGGAGGGCTCGTGAAACGCATGCCGGTCACGGCGATCACCTTTTTAATCGGAACGCTGGCGCTGTGCGGCATCTATCCTCTTTCGGGGTTCTTCAGTAAAGACGAAATCCTGGCTTTGGCTTATGAAACAAATAGGCAGATCTACGCGATCGCTCTCATCACGGCCGCCCTGACCGCCTTTTACATGAGCCGCGCCTGTTGGATCGCCGTGTTGGGCGCCAAAAGGGCGCCCAAACACTCCCAGGGACATGCCGTGCCTGCCGGCAGGCAGGAGGCGCCCGCGATCATGAAAATACCGCTTATTATTCTGGCTTTTCTTTCAATCTTCGCCGGCTTCATGGGCATCCCACAGTTTATTCTCGGCCCAGAAACACACGGAGCGTCTTTCAATATGACAATAGCGATGATCTCAAGCGTGGTCGCGTTGTCAGGCATTCTGCTGGGCAGCCTCCTCTACGGAAAACCACGGTTGAAAGAAGATCCTCTCATAAAATTTTTCGGCGCGACCTACGAATTTGCGGTGAATAAGTTTTATCTGGATGCTTTTTTTTCGCTGATCGCCAAATTCTTCCAAAAAGTTTTCGCCACAATTCTCTTCTGGTTTGATTCCCGTGTGATCATGCAAAAAGGAGTCAACGGCACGGCGGCCGTGACGGCGGGCTTGGCTTCATTATTAAGACGGGCCCAGACGGGCTATCTTCAAACCTACGCGATGGTATTTGGCTTTGGGGTCGTCACGCTCGTTTTTTTTCTGATGTTGAACCCCGTTAGAAACCATGACTTCAACGAGACTCAGAAAGAACTTAAGGTAAACATGCTGTTCAACAAAGTTTCTAACGGGGTGAAAGGATAAATGCTGCCGTCTCTGGGTCTTATCTCCTGGACGATCCTCGCGCCGGTCATCGGCGCTTGCCTTCTATTCTTTGTCCCAAAAGAAAATACAAAGCTTATCAAAAAGATTTCCCTGGTTTCCGTTTCGCTGTCTCTTATTTTTATTCTCACCGCTTTCGTGAAATATGACCGGGCCCTCGCCGGTTACCAGTTCGTGGACAAACTCGACTGGGTGCCAAGCCTGGGGATCTCCTATCACGTCGGCGTGGACGGAATCAATCTCACACTTTCGCTGATGACCGCCTTCCTCGCCTTCGTCGGCGTGATGGTCTCCTTCTCAATCAAAGAGCGACTCAAGGAATATCTGATCTTTTATCTATCCCTGATTGTGGGTTGCTTTGGAGTGTTAAGTTCGCTCAACATTTTCTTTATCTACTTTTTTTATGAGGCGGCGGTGATCCCCGTTTTTCCTTTAATCGGTGTCTGGGGATCGGGCAACAAAGAATACGCCACCATGAAACTCACACTTTATCTGACGTCGGGCGCTGTCCTGGCGCTTTTGGCTCTCCTGTCTCTTTATTTTGTGACGGGCTTGAATACATTTGACCTCACGGTCATTGAAAAAGCCGTGGCGGCGAAACCTCTGCCGATAGGGTTCCAACGATGGGCCTTTCCTTTCATCATGGTGGGTTTTGGGGTGATTGTCACCCTATGGCCGTTTCATACCTGGTCGCCGATGGGTTACGCCGCGGCGCCCACCTCGGTGAGCATGCTGCACGCGGGTGTTTTAAAGAAACTCGGCGCTTACGCGATCATCCGTCTCGGGATAGGGCTCATGCCCGACGGCGCGGCGATCTGGATGCCCACTGTCGCCTGGATTGCGGTGATCAACATTGTTTATTGCGGTTTTGTCGCGTTTACCCAAAAGGATTTGAAATTCATCCTCGGCTATTCGAGTTGCAGCCACATGGGCTACATTTTACTGGGCCTCTCGTGCCTCACGCCAATCGCGTTAAACGGAACCGTGTTTTTTATGTTCGCTCACGGAATCATGGCGGCCCTCGGATTCGCGCTGGTCGGTTTCATCTATGATCAGACCCACACGCGGATGATTGACGATTGGGGTGGCTTTGGAAAAAAGCTTCCGTTTATCGCGAGTATCTTCGTGATGACGGCGATGGCCTCCAGCGGACTGCCCGGCTTTGCCAACTTTATCGGCGAGATCATGATTTTATTAGGGGCTTGGGACAAATACCGCTGGCAGGCGGTCTTCGCGGTGGCGGGTCTCATCATAACAGCCGGTTACATGTTAAACATGGTCCGCGCGACGATGCAGGGCCCTTTAAACGCCCGCTGGAATTCTTTAAGCGACGCACGGGGACTCCAAAAGTTGCCGTATTTAATCCTGATCGCGATATTGCTTCTCGTAGGATTTTTGCCGTCGCTCCTTCTGCCTACGATCTCCTCGGGGACGAAACTGTTGCTCGAACGCATTCACCCGCGCGTCACCGCGCAAAATGAAAGCATCCCCTATGACGCTTGATATTCAATGGTCATTATTCAAAACGGAGATCGGCCTGATCCTTCTGGCCCTTTTAAGCCTCATTTTGGATCTATTTCTTCCCGATGACGAGCAACGCGGCAAAACCCTCTCAAGCGTCGCGATGGCGGGCGTCGCCCTGCTTTTCGCGCAACTTCTGTTCCAATGGGATCACTTCGACGTAAGTTTAAAAGGGACTTTTGTCCAGGACGGTGTTTCTTACTTCTTTAAGACACTATTTTTGCTGGCCGGGTTTTTCACGCTCTTTATGGCGAGAGAGTATCAACATCAGTTAAAAAGAGGCCACGGGGAGTTTATCCTGCTTATTCTTTTTGGCTTGATCGGCATGTCATTTCTCGCATCGGCCAATGATTTTCTTTTATTTTTCATCTCACTTGAGACGCTGACTGTTTCGCTTTATATCATGACCGCTTATCTTCGGGACCAAAACTCATCGATTGAAGCGGGCGTAAAATATCTCGTGCTCGGCGCCCTGTCAACGGCCGTCTTCCTTTACGGGTTAAGTTTCATTTATGGCGCCACCGGAAGCACGTCTTACCACGACATCCAAGCCACGCTCGCGTCCGGCCAAGGGCCGGCCGGCCTTGTGGCCGGCGGTCCTTTAAGCGCTTCTTTCCTCTTTGGGATGATCCTGGTGATTTCTTCGCTTGGATTTAAAATCGCGGCCGTTCCTTTTCAGCTTTGGGTGCCGGATATTTATGAAGGGGCGCCTACGCCCGTCACCGCGTATCTTGCCATCGGGTCGAAAGCGGCGGGGTTTGCGGCGCTCGTTCGCCTCATGATGACTGTCTTCGCTCCGGCTCAAAGCACGCTTGTCCTGCTTTTCAGTATTTTGGCGGCTTTGACTATCCTCTACGGAAATTTAGGCGCGATCCCCCAGACAAACATCAAACGGCTTTTAGGTTACTCGAGCATCGGACATGCGGGCTACCTTATGATAGGGCTGGCCGCGTTTCTACACTCCGGAAGAGAGGCAATCCTTTATTATCTCCTAAGTTACCTCTTCAGCGCAGGAGGCGCGTTTTTGGTGATTGTTGCGCTATCCAATTACCTTAAAACGGACCATATCAATGAATTGGCGGGGCTGTCTCAAAGGTCGCCGGTATTGGCCGCGGGAATGCTGATCGCTTTGCTGTCTCTGGCGGGCGTGCCGCCCTTGGCGGGATTCTTCGCGAAGTTTTATCTACTTCTTGCGGCAGTCAAGGGAGACCTGTTTTGGCTGGCGCTCATAGGGGTCTTGAATGTCATCACCTCTTTGTACTACTATCTGAAAATCGTCAAAGTGATGTACATGAACAAGCCCGTGAGCGATCTTCCATTTCACATCACCGCGCGACAAAAGGCGATGCAATACTTCTCGATGTTTGGAATCCTGACGTTGGGGATTTACCAAGGACCCTTTGTGAAACTGGCGCAAGCCGCCTTCACGAAGGTATTCTAATAAGAATCATGCCGGAAACACTGAAGTAAACCATGAGCGTTTGAATATCACAAATCGCCAGCACCAGCGGGCCGGAGGCGATCGCAGGGTCAATCTTGAACTTACGGAAGAGTAGCGGCAACGAAAGTCCTATAAGACCCGAGATGGTAATCGCGAGTGTCATCGAGCTTCCTAATGCCAAACCCAAAAGCATGTCCGACCGCCAAAAGAAAGCAACGCTCCCGACAATCGTCCCGCATACCAAACCGATAAAAATACTGACGACAAGCTCGCGGAAAAACAAAGACCCCAAATCTTTAAAAGAAACATGCCCAAGCGTAATGTTCCGGACGACAATCGTGGCGCCCTGTACCCCGGTGCTCTCGGAAAGACCCAGCACCACCGGAACAAAAAGAAAAAGCACCGCGATCGTCTGCAAACTGTTCTGAAAAACCCCCGAGATAAAAGCGCACAATAGGCCGCTCGCGATACTGACCAAGAGCCAAGGAAACCTCAGTTTCATAATGGTGAAAATAGAACGGGTTTTGATTTCCGCGGCGCCGGTTCCCACGATTTTCGCGATATCGCTGGTTGTTTCCTCTTCAATCGCTTGCAAAACATTGTCCGCGCTGATAACGCCCGCGAGTCTTTGCGCGGCGTCCACGACAGGCAAACCCAGATAACGATGGCGTCTTAAGAGTTTCGCCACATCCATTTGGGACATTCCCAGCTCGACTTGGACCACAGGGGAGATCATCACTTCCTTCACCGGCATATCCACCGCATGAAAGATGAGATCGCGTATCTGCATGACGCCGACCAGCCGATGGTGGTCGTCCACGACGTAAATATAGGAAATCTTTCCTCGATTATCCTGAGACAGGGATTGAAGATACCCAGTCGCTTCTTTGATGGTCGCATTTTGCCGGACGGCAAGGCATTCTTTAGACATGATCGCGCCGGCGGTGCCGGGAGCATAAGAAAAAAGTTCACGGATGTTTTTGGCTTTCTGGCCGGTGAGCGCGGCGACGATTTTCTCTCGAAAATCCTCGGGCAGGTTTTGTAAAAGATCCACGGCGGCAGCGGAATCCAATTGAGACACGACCTCGACCATATAGGCGAGGCCCAGCTTTTCAGCGATCTCAGTCGCTTTCGCCGGCGCCTCTTCCCCCATTAAGCTCGCGGCCTGAGTCAGGTCCGACTCAGCGAGAACTTTCCACTTTTGGGTATCCGTCATCGGTTTCATCAGAATCAGCTTCCCCCTTGCTATTTCAACACGAATATCTTGAACTGCATTCGAATGTGGTCGGCAAAAATATCGGCAATGATCCGATTGCCTTTGGACGTCAAATGGCAATCATCAAAATATAGGTTTGATCGCCCATCCCGTCGAAAAGGAGTCAGAACATCAAGAAAAGGCACGCTTAACCTTTTAGCAACAGCGGCCAGGCGCTCATTCAGAACAGTGGCCGATTCTTTGTCCCGGCTAAACACTTCAATATCTCCGGGAAAATAAGTCATCACAAGCTTGATTTTGGACCTGCGGCAAATGTCCGCCATCTCTTCGAGTAACTCTTCCGTCGCTTCCCATTCTGAAGGGCCTATTTCCAAATCTTTACTTCCGTTCGTACTCCGAAAGGATTTGAAACCGTTCCTCAATGCAAAATAGTTTAATCTCTCGGCAATAGCCAGGTAAAGTGCGGAATGGTTTCTAAGCCAATTCTTCGCTCCAAAACCCTGTTTCGTTTGCTTCCCTCGAGGGGCTGGCTGAGCCGTCTTACCATCAGTCCCCTTTAAATTCTTAAACCAAAGATTGCGATCAAAATCATTCCCTCCGATCTGGAGAATTAGAAAATCAGGTTTGTGGCGTATGACTTCATTTTTCAAGACGAGATATTCATCAACTGTCGCATGTCCTGAAACGGCAAAATTATAGGACTCGAATGAAGCCCCAAGACTGCTCTGGTTTAACTTATCTTCGATCAAATTGGAAAACCGATCCCGCACTTTGAGCCCAAAACCTTCAGAAACGGAATCACCCAAAAAGCCAATCCGAACAACGTTCGGGATTTTCGAAACATAAAACTCTTTATCACGAAAACCTAAGGCATTTGTTTCCAAAACTGCCCCTCGAGCCCACTTCAACCGCGCATGAGGCTCTCTCTTAAATCCCGCCTCCATTTGACTTGCGGCCGGAGCAAAAATTGTCTCTCGGCCGGCAACGTAACTGGCCCATGTTTTAGATAAATCGAATCTTCGGCAAAGGGCTTCGGCCAAAAAGAAACTGACTATCAGACTCACAGCCAGAGAAACAAAATGAAATATTTTTTTAATGAGTCTCCCCCTTCCTAATATTTTTTGATTATAACACAACTCTCCAAAATAAAAAGGACGAGGGATTTTTACTTCCCTCGCCCTTTGTAAAATAACCCCGTCGTTTATTTAAATCGCCTTTTCGCCTCTTTCTCCGGTGCGGATGCGAATCACTTCGTCAACATTGGAGACGAAAACCTTTCCGTCACCGACGTTGCCGGTACCGGCTGCCTTCTGGATCGCGGAGATGATTTTCTCCAGATCCCTGTCAGAAGCCACGATCTCAACCTTGGTCTTGGGAAGAAGATCCACCTTGTAAACCTCCCCTCTCCATTGTTGAGTCACGCCTTTTTGTTTTCCGTGCCCTTCGATTTGAGTGATGGTGATGCCCGGATAGCCGGACGCTTCGAGCGCTCTTTTGACTTCGTCCAATTTCTCCGGTCGAACAATAGCTTCTATTTTTTTCATGCGATCACCTCAATGAGAAACCGGTTGTGCGTAACCAGTTTTTGAATCCGCTGTCTCGGAGCTTGAAAGCCCGACATAGCTGATGTGCTTATTCGTGACAAAATTGGGATACGCCTGATTCCCATGTTCTCCGATATCCAAGCCCCCGATTTCCTCATGGAGACTGACCCGGATTCCCATAATCGCTTTGATCGCCAGCCAAGCGATCGACGAGACAACCAGCATAAAAGCGCCAACGGCCGCGACGCCGGTCAGCTGAGCCATGAGAAGCTTAGTACCGCCGCCGAAGAAAAGACCGTTGCCGGTCGTATTGGGGCTGACCCAATCCTGCGCAAACAGTCCAAGGCAAATCGTGCCGAAAACTCCGCCAATAAGGTGCACGGAGATGGCGCCCACCGGATCGTCCACTCTGACTTTGTCGAAGAAAATCACCGCAGGAACCACGATCGCGCCCGCAATGAGTCCGATGACCGCGGCACTGGACACACCGACGAACGCGCAAGGAGCCGTTATCGCCACGAGGCCCGCAAGGCAACCATTGATCGTCATGCCAAAATCCGGCTTTTTGAGAAGCACCGTGGACATGATGGTCGCGCCCAAAAGTCCCGTGCAAGCGGCCATATTCGTCGTTAAACAAATATGTGATATCAGTCGCGGGTCCGCGGCCATCGTGCTGCCCGGGTTAAACCCGAACCAGCCCAACCAGAGAATGAAGGCTCCGATCAAAGCCAAGGACATGCTGTGGCCCGGAATGGCATTGATGCGCCCATTGGGACCGAACTTTCCAAAACGGGGGCCGAGAATGATCGCTCCTGTTAAGGCCGCCCAGCCACCTACTGAGTGAACAACGGTGGAACCGGCAAAATCCCAAAATCCATTTTTTGCCAACCACCCGCCGCCCCAGATCCAATGGCCGGTGGTCGGATAAATCAAACCGACTAAAATCAGCGAAAAGATGATAAATGAGAAGTACTTGATGCGCCCGCCGACTGCGCCGGAAACGATGGTCGCCGCGGTGCCGGCAAAAACCAACTGAAAAAAGAACTTTGCGCCAAGCGGAACACCTGTCCAATTGATCGCACTGTAGACCCCTTGATAGGCGTCGGCCGTCGCGGGACTATTGTCCGCCCCTTTGATCATCCATAAGCCTTGCAGGCCGATAAACGGCGTCCCATCGCCGAACATGAGCCCCCAGCCGATGAACCAAAAGGCCACCGTCGAGGCTGCGAAGACGACGAAGTTTTTGGACAAAACGTTGACGCAGTTTTTACTCTGTTGAAATCCCGCTTCCACGCAGGCAAAACCTGCGTTCATCCAGAACACGAGCATGGCCGTAATCAGTGTCCACATCGTGTCCATTGCAACTTTGGTATCCATCTTTCCTCCTTGATGTAAATTTCCAACGGTTTAGCATACGCAATGGATGTTACGGATTTGTTTCAGATATTTTAAGGTTAAGATTGGCTGATCGTGTCGCCCACCTGAATGTCTTCTTGAGTCCATTCGGGTACTATCACGGCGGCCGCGGCGTTATTCCTCGTCTTCCGAACCACGACCTTCGCGATGAGGCGATCTTCGCGAAGGACGTTCAAAACCATATCCTTTCGCAGGCCGTCCCGATGTCCCGCGTTCACGAGGATAAAACGATAAATCTTGTCAACCTTTTCCACCCGCGCGGCCGCGCCCGATGATTTTTTCATGATGATCTTACCTAGATTCACCGAGCCTGTCGCCGCATCCATCATCAAATTCGGCCGCGCGGGGCTGACAGGCTTGGCTTCTTCTTTGCTGCTCTGGACCTCGGACAGATCTTTCTTTAACTGGTTGATCACGCCCAGAAGATCCTTCCGGTCCGTTTCAAAATTTTCTATCTGTTTTTTCATTTCTGAAATTTCTTTTTGGTACGAACCGTTGGCGTCCTGTAACGCTTCTCTCTCCTGCGCCATGCGGTCGATTTCCGCATGTAGCGAATCGGCGGCTTCCTCCTGATTTTTTAGCGCGGTTTCCAGCTCGGACACTTTTGATTCAAACTGCTCTTCCAAATCCTTTTTTTGCTTGATCAGGTTTGAAATTTCCGCGTCCTTTTCCGACAACTCGGTCAGTTTGGCGGAAAGTTCCTGTTCTTTCTGCTGCCGGACCTTATGCTCATTCTGCCCGGAGAAAAAAAGAAACGCCGCCAATGCTCCCACGATCAGAATGGCGGCGAAAAATATCGTTTGTTGACGTTTATCCATGCAGTATGTAAGAATCCCTATTCAGTGATAGTTACAAAATACATGAATTGTTAAACATTAGCAACTGATTTTTATCCGTTAGTAGCTCCGGAGGCGTGCACCGGAGGCTGGCACCACCTTTACCTTTATTAGTCACAGCAGATAAGAGTAAGCTCGACGCTGACCGTATCTGCGGACAAACCTGAGATGTAACCATTGTCCCAGCAAGATGCCGACCAGCCGGTTGGAGCGATCCCGGCAAAGGTCGGATAGCTGTACTTCAAAACTCCCCCTTGGCCATTGGTCCCAATGCATCGGGCGCCGCCGGTCAGCAGGAACTTGCCGGCGGGACAACTCGCGGAAGCGGAAGAACTCGCACCGCTGCTGGGGCCGCCGCTCCACGAGGATCCACCACCCACAAAAGGCACAGTCCGGGTGCAGTTTGGACTAAAGGGAGAACCTGCCCCCCCAACCGGCGCCCACTGCCACTGGCTTCCGTTCCAATATTTCATTGTGCCGGGAGTAGTGCTTGTGTCATAAACCATAAGCCCGGCAACCGGAGTGACGCTCCCTGTGCCTGCCACACGCGGCGGTAAAAAACCTTGATTGGCCGAACTAACCTCTAGTTTTGCCGATGCGGAAGGCGTCGCCGTCCCGATGCCGACGTTGCTAAGTGATAGGGTCTGAAGCAGCAACGGCGCTCCATCTAAACGTGTTTTCGCATAAGCACCCGCTCCAGCACCCGCTCCGGCATCCCACCCACCCATATCCGCTATCCAGTCTGGGTCCCCCCCCTTTATAAAAGCATAGACACCACCCGGTTCGAATGCCCGAAAGAAATCGGCTTCCACAGGACCACCTGTGACATAAAGCTTTGCTGTGCTTGTGGAAGGAGGCGTTGTCGTGCCAACGACTAGCCGGCCTGTATCCGTCGCGAGTTTCGTATCACCACTTGACGATAGCTCCTGGTAAACCCCGTAAGGCGATGGGTAGCTTGTGGTGATCTTGACGTCCTCCGCGAAGGTCGGAACAGAGAGCGCGAAAAATAAAAATCCAGTTACTGAGATAATAATTTTTTTCATTTTAATCCTCCTATCCTCGAGAGGAAATTTCACCTCTGGTTTTTTAAGTCTCCGATCTCTTTCTTCAATTCCTCGATCTCCTTCTGCTGCTCCTTGATAGCCTCCAAAAGAACAGCGGTGAATCCGTTATAATCTACCGCTCGATATTCCTGTTCTCCCCAGCGAGTCACCAATTCCGGGAACACTCTCTCAAGATCCTGACCGATCACCCCCATTTCACGGGGCCCCTCCGTCAATAGCTCAGGCGACTTTTCCCACCGATTCCGGTTAAACGAAACTCCTTGAATCTGATCCAATTTGCCCAAGATGCCGCCGGGTAAAGGCGCGATGTTCTTTTTGAAACGTGCGTCGGAACTGGGCGTGATGGTACCGGATGCCAAGATGTTGCCGATCACATGGAGTTCCTGCGAAGGCGCGGCGGTACCGATACCGACCTTGACTGCATTGGCCCCGGTTCCGCCGAGAACAAGAGAGTTGCTTTGGGAAACTAACGCCCCGTATCCAACGGCGGTTGCGTTGGTCAACTGGGTGGTAGTTCCAGGTCCTGCCTCAGCTCCAATGAAGGTGTTCTTTGAACCGGTGGTGTTTGCTTCCCCGAGCGATGAAGAACCGGCCCCCCTGCCGATTGCGGTGTTGTTGGCACCGGTGGTGTTTTGGTAGAGGGCGTACTGTCCGGAAGCGGTGTTCCAGGAACCAATAGTGTTGGATCCGAGTGCGCCGAATCCGAAGGCGGAGTTGTTGCTACCGCCGGTGTTGGCAGAGAGAGCTAGCATTCCGGCAGCGGTGTTGTTGAGGCCATTGGTGTTGCTGACGAGGGCACTGGACCCTACGCCGGTATTGAAGGCACCTGTCATGGTTAGATTGCCTGCGTTGGCACCAGCGAAGAAGTTGTTGTTTCCGAAGCTGTGGATGTAGAGGGCGGTGCCGGATCGGATGATGCCGGCAGTAGCGGTGGTTGGGGGAAGCCGGAGGTTTCCTGTGATTTCAAGCTGTTCATTTGGAGTTGACGTCCCGATGCCAACGTCACCGGAGAAATCCGCATCGCCGTTTACGGAAAGCTTGTTGTTGGGCGTGCTGGTTCCGATGCCGACATTTGCGGTGGTATCCGTCCCGAGATTCGTATCACCACTTGACGACAGTTCCTGATAAACGCCGTAAGGCGATGGGTAACTGGTGGTGATCTTGACGTCCTCCGCATCACTTGGCTCGGTGGCCGCCAACAAAAACAATATGGATGGAACCACAAATGACCAGCGAATTATTTTTCTCATGGCTTTAAACCCTCCTAATTTATCCTCGATCCTCCCCGGTCACCTCAATGATCCTCCGGCCCGTTAGCGGCGATACCGCGGTGCCATCGTTATTCCTGTCAACCGCGCTGATGTCCACCGTCACGTCATACCCCGTGGGGATGGACGCGGCGTTGCTGAATGTGGGCGGGTTCTGATCCAAATCCAAATGATACGGCGCGGGGTTGTAGCCGGAATCCAAAAAACTTGTTCCGCTGCTCCCGGTGCCAACCCCCAAGCCAGTGACGTAATTGGTTCGTATTCGCGCATTCGCGTCCACCACACCCGCCTGCGCGCGGTAGTACGCCTTCGCCCTTGTCACGCCGACGTTATTCGCCATGACCCTTTGATTGTAACCCGCGTTTAAAACGAAGGCTGCCAAGAAGACCAGCATCATAATAAATACGATCGTCGCGGTCAGCACAAATCCGCCTTCCTCCCTTAAAATTCCGTTCACTTTCACCCCACCACTTGTTTCGTCCGCCACAAGCGGACGGATTGCTGCGCAATCCAAAGAAACAGGTGGTGGGGTCACCCCACCACTTGTTTCGTCCGCCACAAGCGGACGGATTGCTGCGCAATCCAAAGAAACAGGTGGTGGGGTCATGTCAATCTCTTCGCCGACGCTCCTGCCGCGACGGTCGTGTTCAGTGTCCTGCCGCCAGATTCAAAGCTGATCGTCACGGCATTGGAATTGTCGGCTACTAGAGGATTAAAAAAAGCAAAATTGCCGTTCGCCGTGGCCAGGCCGGGGATCACCTCCGGATCGTTGCCGTCAACAGTTGAGGGAGCGGAGCCGTAGTCGGTATGTATGCCACCCGCGACGAATTGGTACATGATATAAAAATCGTCCGATGTGTCGGCCGTATACTTGGGCGTCGTGGGAACACCGTTGGTGTGGTTATAATCCAGCCTCAGCGTTAACCGTTTCTCTGACGGGTTAATAGCAATTTGGTTTGCCAACGCGGTATTTTTAGACATGGCGTTCATGGCCATCGCCGGGTCCAGCAATGTTGAATCCCGCGTCGAAGCCAGTAGACGCAGGCCTGAGGTGTAGGAAGAGGCCACGGCCAAAAAGACCACCGACACCAGCAAAGAAGCGATCAAAATCTCAATCAGCGTAATACCGTCATTTTTTCTTAATCGGTCCATGACTCAGTCACCACAACCTTTCGGTAAGCGTCGCTCACACTGCCCAGCGGGACAGAGGTCACCTCATAGCTTTGAGTATAAGTTCGGCCGTTAATGGTGACCTGCGAGGGGCCGTGATTGCCTGTGCTTAAAGCGCCCGAATTCCAAGTGTCATTCCTAACCTCTTCATTCAGTTGATCCAGCTTGCCCCGCGCGTCATAGACAGCCGCTAATGAGGAAGGGTCCGTCCAGCGCGTGGCATTGACAAAAGCCATTAACACCGACGCGCCTACTATCGTTACGAGAACCGCCGCGACAATGACTTCGAGCAACGTGAATCCGTTTTCGTTTTTCTCGTTCCCCATTTTTGACCTTACCCTCACCCAAAACAGGCATCCTAACCCTAACCGTTACCTATATGTTTACTACGGGGCCGTGTAAGTCCCGGTCTGATTGATCGAGGCCGTCCTCCCGATCCAGCTGCCTCCGTTACGCCTCGCCGTCGCCGTAAAAATCGCAGTATTGCCGCTCCCCGACGCCGTGATGGAGCTGATCGTGTAGAATATTGGAGTCGCAAGATCAATATTCAAGGCCGCATTGATGTTAGCGATGGGTGGATTGGTACCTCCCGCCCAATACACTCCATTATTATTTATCTTGTAAATTTTCTCAGCCGTGTAGATGACGTTGAGATTCGCTTGAGCCTCGTTCGCGCGTGATTGCTCGACGGAGTTATTGTAGCTAGGGATGGCCAGTCCTGCCATAACGCCGAGAATAACGATCACAATCAGGACCTCCATCAGCGTGAACCCAGCCCTTTCTAAAGTCAGAACTTCTGTCTTAAGAAAGGGTTGGGTGAAACCTTTAGCTAAGACTTTATAGATATTTTTCATAAATCACCAAAAATAGCGTCTCTCACACTACTGTGGGGGCGTGTAATTCCCTGCCTCGTCAATCGCGGCCATTTTACCATACGGGCCGCCGGGGCCCACTCCTGGAAATCCGGGGCTTCCAATCACGAACTTTTGCGCCGCTATAGCTATAAAGCCCCTCCGAATGTCTCCACCTCTTGGCCTTATATAGAAAAAGGGGTAGTACTTGGGCTTTTTAAGATCAATATTCAGGTTTCGATTAATCGAGATTGAACCACTAAGACCACCACTATCAACAACTGGGAATGGAAGAGTGAGATTAGCGCCCCAATACGTCCCATTTTTTGCATGGTAAAGTTTCTCCGCCCGATAGATCGTTTGGAGATTAACATAAACCTCGTTCGCGCCTCCTTGTTCAACGACTTTATCATAGATAGGCACCCCCAGTCCTGCCATGGTGGAGAGAATAACAATCACCATCAGGACCTCAATTAGCGTGAAACCTTTAAATAAGACTTCGTTGATGTTTTTCATAAATCACCAAAAAAACTTTTATGCGAAAACGCCAGATCCGGTTATGTTACCCTTTTCATCAATATACACCGCGCTTGAGCCATCTCCACCATGGAGTGTGTTACGCTTCGCCCTCACCACGAGCTGAGAGGCGTTTCCGATTGATATGTTATAGGCAAAATGCAACGCTTGGCCGCCGGTAGCTATGTTAGGGTCGAAGTCCAAAGACGCCTGTTGATTGGTATACGTGTTATTCAAAGCGCGATACCTCATCTCCGACTCACGCGTTGCGTCAAGAAATCGAATGGCTTCCGCTTTGCGCGATTTTTCCACCTGCCCTTTATACACCGGAACCGCAAGCCCTGCGAGCACCCCTAAAATGACGATCACGATCAGCACTTCCAGAAGCGTAAACCCAAGCTTGCTCGGATAAGACTTCATCAATACCTCTCATAAGTCACCAAAACATGCTCTCTCGGCTGTGAAAGCCGAGAGAAAGATCGCTATCCCCTACGTTAAACTCAAGATTCGGTTTGGCGATTAAGCGTAAACTCCATTTCTAGTAACTACTCCGGCCTCATTGATTTGTACCCAGTTGTTAGCCGCCGTACCGCCGGCATCCGCCACGTTCGGAACGCCCGTTCTTCGTAATGCCTGCATGGTGTAAGTGGTTGCCGTCGGGGCGGTTGAAAACGTGTAATCAAATAAACGATTCACACCACCAGCCGGGTTATTAGGATCAGTATCAAGATTCGTGGCAGCAGCAGCTGCGGCATTCGCGCGAATCGTCATGGTTCCCGGTGCGGTCGGCGTGTAAGAATTAAAGGAACTATAGAACCTTTGCGCCGATTCTCGAAGCGCACCTAAGTTCATCAATGCCTCCTGAGCCCTAGCCCTTTCTACTTGGGATGAATAGATTGGAACCGCCAGCCCTGCTATCACGCCCAGAATAACGATCACGATCAGCACTTCCAAAAGCGTAAATCCAGCCCTTGCGCGCAAGAGCTGGGTAAACCCGCGCTTATTTCTTAATAGCTTCATGTTGGGCTTCCTTGATTGCTATCCTTACGCTCAACTCAAGATTCGGTTTGGCGATTAAGCGTAAACTCCATTTCTAGTAACTACTCCGGCCTCATTGATTTGTACCCAGTTGTTAGCCGCCGTACCGCCGGCATCCGCCACGTTCGGAACGCCCGTTCTTCGTAATGCCTGCATGGTGTAAGTGGTTGCCGTCGGGGCGGTTGAAAACGTGTAATCAAATAAACGATTCACACCACCAGCCGGGTTATTAGGATCAGTATCAAGATTCGTGGCAGCAGCAGCTGCGGCATTCGCGCGAATCGTCATGGTTCCCGGTGCGGTCGGCGTGTAAGAATTAAAGGAACTATAGAACCTTTGCGCCGATTCTCGAAGCGCACCTAAGTTCATCAATGCCTCCTGAGCCCTAGCCCTTTCTACTTGGGATGAATAGATTGGAACCGCCAGCCCTGCTATCACGCCCAGAATAACGATCACGATCAGCACTTCCAAAAGCGTAAATCCAGCCCTTGCGCGCAAGAGCTGGGTAAACCCGCGCTTATTTCTTAATAGCTTCATGTTGAGCTTCATTTTCTTCTCCTTTAAATAGAAACGATTACTCAGATTAGGTTATCAGGTGATCAGGGAACCAGGAACTAGGCAATCAGGATATCTGGATATCAGGAACAAAGGCATCCCCGATACTCTGATCTCCCGATATCCTAGTCCCCGATATCCTGATCTTCTGATATCCGTTTTCACAATCTGAGTAATCATCTTCATTTGTTACCTTTATCCTTATTAAATGTTAACAGTTATAGATAACATTGATCTAACTTAAGTATATACGATTAAAGACTAAAAAACAAGTCATAGAATACATAAACAAAAATGAGCAAAACAGCGTAAAAGTCAGCACTAGCCATTGTCATTTTGAAGGAGCGCAAGCGACTCAAGAAATCCACTGCACGTGTCGGAGATATCTCGTCCGCCCCGGATATCACCGCCGGGGGAAATGGGTTTTGGCATAAATTAATTGCCAGAAAGCTGACGATTAAGCTCACTAGAAAGAGCCCGCTGAAAATCCCTGATGATCGCTTGTTGATCCGCAGGTAGAAATGCACCAAGTTCCTGACGAAAATCTATCTTTTCTGCCTCAGTTATAATCATTGCTTTGAGTCCAGCCAACCGCTTTTTCTGATCAAGTGAAAGCATCCCTTTTCTCATAATAAAATAGAGATCGTAAAAATCACGGGGTTTCTTGCGTTTCAACAACGCATTAAATACCTTTTCTTCAACCAAGTCTTGCTGCGGGAGATGGATTAGGTTGTATGTAGGAACAAAATCGTTTGCGACACTGTCCACTTCACCTCTCATTGTTCGTCCACTTCGTGTGGATATATTTATAACAACGCCCATCGGTTCATAATCATATAGCCGAAGGGCTGCATCGCCATAATATCCTTCAGCAGTAACATTGGGTTTTTTGCCAAGCTCAATAGGCACCCCCATTCGCTCTATATCACTAAGCGCCTTAATAAAAAGATTCTCCGCAAATTCTTTTATCTTACGATGATCTACACCAAAAAGAGTGAAATCGAGATCCTCTGAAAAGCGGGGGCTGCCGTAGACCATGCGCAACGCAGTCCCGCCTTTAAAAAGCAACTTATCTGATTCTGGTAATTTATAAAGATCGGCAAGAAAAAGATGCTGAAAGTATTCCCGCACTACGTTTAGGACATTTGTTTGGTACTTTCTTGCCAGTTGGTCAAGAGCTTCCTGAGAGATCATTGCAATGTTCTCTTCACTATCCCTATAAGTTTTCGATTTGCAAAAAGTGAGGCATATTTCAACGCCTTATCAACATTTACCTTTCCTTTATCAAAACGGGTAATAGGTTTTTCCCCTGCCAGAACTCTAAAGTAAAGAGTATCCACAAATGCCTTCTCGGCATCCGCAATAATGAAACCGAATCGTTTCTGCTTTTGTACCACATACCCCGTAAATACTGTCCGTTTTACTCGTCGGTATGAGTAGGTTTTTCCCAGCGCCGAAAAGTGCCGAGTTGCTTTTGTGGTCACTGAAGTAATTTCATAAACCGTTTCTGGGACAACTCGATGATAGGAAAGGGCAAATTCTAACGAAACGTAGGATGGTTCGTACAATCTATTTGCAATATATAGATCCGGGGGAAGCATATCAGGGAATGCATACATACCCCTTTTTAGTCTACTAATTAATCCCTTTTTGGTATATCTGTGCAGTAAGAATATCGCTGCTACCTGTGAGACTCCAAATACTCTACGGACTTCGGTATTTGTGAAAAGAAGCAGCTGTTTGCTCTTTATCTCCCTCTCGAAATTACGCCAATTCACTAAATTAGCCATATTGCTAATTTAGTGGAATTGATAAGAAAAGTCAATTATAATCTATCTCCACAAAAACGAGCAAAACAACACAAAAGTAAGCCTGCCTGCCGGCAGGCAGGCTTTCCTGCGTTTAAACGCCAAAAAAAGATTCGTAGGGCACCGCGATAAGTTTCTCACCCAAGGGAAGAACGTCTTCTCCGCGATACAACACAACGCCCATCGCAAGATTGTCGTGTAAATTGTCCTTCAGCGCCTTGAACGAATGAAGCGCGGCCTTTTCGATGCGCCGGCTCCATTTGACTTCGATGGCGAGAAAGCGCCCGCCTTTTTCTATCAGAAAATCCACTTCCCGGCCGTCTTGCGTGCGCCATCCATAAAGCGTCATGGATTCGGATTCGAGAGAGATCAATTTTTTGAGTTCCGAGGCGACCCACGTTTCGATGATCGCGCCCAGATGCGGATTTTTTCCAAGATGATCTGTGTCGTGGATATCAAGGATATGGCTCACAAATCCCGTATCTGTCCAATAAAGCTTGGGGGCTTTCATCAGGCGTTTCGAGACATTCGTGAAATAAGGCGGGACAAGGAATATCTGATAGGTCTGCTCCAAAATATTCATGTATCGCCTGAGCGTCATGTAAGGAAGCCCCGAATCTCTGCCCAAATCGGACAGATTAAGCGCCTGCCCCGTGCGGGCGGCGGCCATCGTCATGAGACGATTAAAATCAGGCACCCTTTCAATCGCGCTTATCTCCCGGATATCCCTTTCGACGTAGGTCTTTCGATAAGATTTAAACCATTTGTCTCGTATGGAGGCTTTCTTGGCAAGCGATGGTTCCGGATACCCTCCGCGGAGAACCCGTGAAAGAGAGTCTTCATGCGAAACTTTTGCTTTTTTAAATAGACCGGCCAAGTCTTGCGCCTTTTTTGAATGAAACGCCGCTTTTAACACACCCGGACTTGGTCTTTTGGAAAACTCGGAGAATGAGAAAGGGTATAGTTCATGGAGAGCGATTCTTCCGGCCAAGGTCTCCGAAACACTTTTAAGCGTCAAGATATTCGCCGAGCCCGTCAGAAGAAACCTTCCGGGTTTGCGGTTTCGGTCAACGGAGAGCTTAATGGCGCGCAGTAAATCCGGCGCCTTTTGGACCTCGTCAATCGCAAGCGGCCCTTCGTGTGAGGCGATTAACTCATCCGGATCCGTGAGAGCCATATCCAGGAGGTTCCGGTCATCAAGGGTAAGATAGGACGCTTTCCATTTTTTCCGGCACAAGGCCTCAACAAGCGTCGATTTGCCCACCTGTCTTGCGCCGGTCAGAAGAACGACCGGAAAACTCTTCAGGGAGTCCAGAACAAGGGGTTCAAGGTGTCTTGGGAAAAGAGGTGGTGGGGTCATGGTTGGATTCTAACCGTATAATGGTTAAAAATCAACCTTTTTCATTGTCCCCTCATCGATCCCTCATCTCTAGGATTCATTTGCTTATGGCGGACGGGAAATGACTGAAAAATAGCCGGCGCGATCAACGAATAGCGGCGCTCATCCTGATGAGAGGCAGAAACATGGCCACCGCCAGGATTCCGATAATTCCACCGACGAAAAGGAGTATCGCCGGCTCGATCACCACCCCCAGCCTCCCGACAAACACGTCCACCCGGTCGGTGTAATATTCGGCGGCTCTTGACATCATCGCGGGCAGTTTTCCGCTTTCTTCGCCGATCACGGCCATTTGCACCATAAAAGGCGGAAAGAGCAGATTCCCCTGCAGGCAGGCGGAAAATGTTTTCCCCTGACGGATTTCATGGGAAATCCCCCGAAACGCGTCCCTGAAAAGGGAGTTCCCCGCCACGTCCGAGCAGACTTCGATGGCCAAGAGGATGTTCACACCGCTTTGCAGCAGTGTCGCCATGTTCATGGAGATCCGCGCGATAACCGTATCGCTCACAAACGGGCCGACGACCGGTAACCTTAACATCAGCCGGTCAATGACCGCTCTCCCTTGTGCGGAGGCGGTCCAGCGCTTAAAAAAATAAAAAGCGACGGCCATCATAACGAAAAAATATAATGTATTCTGACGCAAGAAATCGCTCATGATCATCAGGACCCGCGTCAGAAGGGGAAGCTCGGCGTTAAAGCTTTTAAACAGGTCCGCAAAAATAGGGATGATTTTCAGCATGAAAATAAGCACCGCGCCGATGGAGGCACAAATAAGCACCGAAGGATAGATCAGCGCCGAGATTATTTTTTTATTAAGATTGATGCTCGCTTCCAGGTGAATGGCCATCTGGGTGAGCACCGCGGATAGATGACCGCTCGTTTCGCCGGCCTCTATCAGCGAAACCCAGACGCGGGGAAAAGCTTTCGGATGCTGCGCGAACGCGTCTTTCAAAGTCATCCCCGCCCGAATATCCCCCTTGATCGCCTCCAGAATTTTAAACAGCCGCTCGCTCCGGATCTGCTCAGAGATCAGATCGAGCGCCCGCACGACCGTCACGCCCGCGTCTATCAGCACCCCCATTTCCCGGACAAAAAAAAGCAAGTCTTCCTGCTTGACTCGTCGGTGCCTTCGTTTTTTAAGCGTTTTCTGAGCAGCGGCCGCGCGCTGGCCCAGCGCGATCGTATTCGATATCTTGGTGACAAGAATCCCGCGGCCTTGAAGCGTTCGCGCGGCTTCATTTTCGCCGGAGGCTTCCTCGGTCCCCTCGATCAACTTTCCGTTCTTGTCGCGTCCGGTGTAACGGTAGATCGGCATGACTATTTTTTAATCTAACTGGTTGTCGTGATGGTGATTCGGATGATTTCCTCCATGGAGGTTTCGCCGATGTTCACTTTCCGGTAGCCGCTTTCCTCCAATGTCCGCATGCCGGCCTTTCTGGCCTCCGCGCGAATCTCCG
>CAYJXB010000005.1:0-48255 GCA_964374005.1 uncultured Planctomycetia bacterium | reverse complement strand
ATAGTGCGCGTCTGTGTAGCTTTTCTGAGCAGTATCACCGAATCTACGTGCCTGAACGCACTATTCTGTATGCTTTTTCGGCGGCGCATCTAACACGTTTTATTAATGAGCGCTTAGGTATCTACCGGCACAATTCAGTAGATACGAGTCGCATGTCAAATTTTAGTCGTTTGGAACAGCTTAAAACAGGTGGGGCCATATCGCTATTTTTACAACATTGGAGCCAGCTAAATTTCGGGCGCCGGTATTTATGGCGCTATCTTAAGTTTCATTCCCTATCTGCGATTCATTTTCATCGCTTTGCCGGTCTGGCCGGCATTGGATTAAGAGATCGTCTGAGGCGGATAACAGACCCCACGATGCGTTATTTCGTCGCCATTTTTTGGCCATTAGGCTGGCTTGCCGCGCGGCTTACTCTGATTAAATATCACCGTGCAATGAGTCAGGTAAAAAAAATCTAGCCCATCATCAATTGACGAGGAATCAGCTTACCCATGTGTCGTATCGTAGGTTTTTTAGATTTTAATCATAAAAATGGCTATGGAATAGAAGAAACGATCATTTCTATGAGGGATACGCTCGTTCATGGCGGGCCTGATGATGCGGGATTTTTCGTTGATAAACCGTATGGCGTAGCTCTGGGGCATCGAAGGCTTTCCGTGCTAGATCTCTCGTCTTTAGGCCATCAGCCGATGGCGACCGATGACGGCCAACTTCTCATCACCTACAATGGGGAGGTCTATAATTTCAAAGACATCCGATCCGAACTCGAGGCGCACGGTTATCGGTTTAAATCCGATACTGATACCGAGGTCGTCTTAAAGGCTTTTGAAAGATGGGGGATAAATGCCATTCATCGTTTCCGCGGGATGTGGGCTTTTGCGATTTGGAATAAAAGAGTCCAAAAGTTGATACTTTGCCGGGATCGTGTGGGGGTGAAACCGCTCTATTGGTATTACGCCAATGGACTTTTCTTGTTCGCCTCGGAACTAAAAGCATTTCACAAGCATCCCCGCTTCCGGAAAGAAGTTGACCCGAGATCCCTGTCTCTTTATCTTCAATATGGGTATATCACCTCGCCCTATAGCATCTTTAAAAACACCTATAAGCTGGAACCCGGTTATTACCTGGAAATCGATAAAAAAGGGAAAATTGAGGAGGGCTGCTATTGGAATATCAGAGATTACTATCTCAAGGGAGAAGCGGAGAAGAAAAAACGAAAAAATCGTCCGGAAGAGGAGATTGCGGAAGAATTAGAACAGGTTCTCAACAAGAGTTTTAAACTGAGATTGGTATCGGATGTGCCCGTTGGTATTTTTTTGAGCGGAGGCATCGATTCTTCTTTGGTGACGGCCATTCTTCAGAAGCGGAGCGCGAAACCTTTGAAAACTTTCACGATTGGTTTTCATGAAAGCGAATTTGACGAAGCGCCTTGGGCAAAAAAAGTCTCGGCGTATCTTGGGACCGATCACACGGAACTTTACTGTACTCCGAAGGACGCGTTTGAGATTATTCCAAAATTACCCGAACTTTACGACGAACCTTTTGGCGATTCTTCCTCGATTCCCACTTATCTGCTCTCAAGATTTGCAAAAGATCGAGTGAAAGTGGTTCTTTCGGGCGATGGGGGGGATGAGCTTTTTTATGGTTACGACAGATACAGGATTTTTGACAAGAGCTTGAGGAATCTAGATACAATGCCTCTCGCCGCCAAAAAATTATTACTGGGTTTATTAAACCGTATCAACCCTGATCAAGTGACGCGGCTTTATGAGAGAACGAAGGATTTCTTGCCCAGCGCATCTAATGTCAAGGGTAAATATATAAAACTCAGAAAAGTTCTGGGGAGCGGAGATCTATTTGGAAAATATCTAAGCTTATTCAGCGTCTTTCAAGATCAGGAATTTGATGCGTTAAAGCTGCCAAGTCCCTATACTCTTGACTTTAAAATGGACCATTCGCGGTGGTTCGATGACGTGACCAGTCTAATGGACATTGATTTCAGAACTTATTTGCCAGATGATTTGCTAACTAAGTTAGACCGGGCGACCATGGGCGTTTCCCTCGAAGGCAGAGAGCCGTTTTTGGATCATCAATTATTGGAATACGCCGCAATGCTTCCAAACAGTTTTAAATATAAAAATAGAAAAAGCAAATATATCCTGCGTAAGATTTTATACCGGCATGTTCCGGCCGGCCTGATAGACCGGCCGAAACAGGGATTCGGTGTCCCCGTTTTTTCTTGGTTTAATGATAAACTAAAAGGCCTTTATCTTGAGTATCTCAATGAGGACAGGATACGAAGAGAAGGGGTTTTCGATACGGAATACGTCGGCACCTTGTTAAAGCGGTATTTTTCCGGCAAAGACACCGATCCTTGTAAACTTTGGCATATCTTTTCTTTTCAGCTTTGGAACGAGCGCTGGGGATCGGGCGTGGGGACGAACGGATCGTGAATGATCTATCGGCAGTCCTTCATGAACTGACACGAATTTTTCGCCATGCCTCGAATAAATATGAGGCACACTTGCGGAGTCAGCCGCTCCTTGCCGGGCTGATCGGCAACAAACGTATTTTGACGCAGGTCTTAGAAAAGCATCTTCGCGCATCCGATGCCCTGAATAAGCGGCATTACCCTGTTTTATCCATAGAAATCGAGCTTAATCCCTACTATGGCCTCATGGCAAATTGCTGGATACCGCTGCCAACAAGGGAGACGGACGTTGCGACCAAGGCGATCCACCATCATGGGAATATGCTTTTAACGACCCATACGGTATTCGGTCCAGGTTATGAGCATTGGTTGTTTACACCTCCGAAGTTGATGGATGTCAAACAGGAACTTTTCTCAATGGAAGTCACAAAAATCATTCAGCCTTCAGAAGGTAACGGGGCGTTTGTCGGCGTCAATGTTCCGCATTTACCGTGGTATCCTGCATCCCTCACCATTACTCTGGCGTTATTCAGCAACAGTACGATTACGACCTATAAAGATTATCTGAAGCGCATTCCTTTTCTGAAGAAAAAAGCGGCCGCATTGCGGTCACTTGGCGGACGGTTGGGTTTGGCGAAGTGGCTGGATCTAAAAATGGTTCGCTATTTTGATTTTTATCCGACACCGGAAGGGTTTAAAGGAATGAGTCAAAGGAAGGAGTACGCGCTCGGCCCCAATGAGGACTATTTGCAGAGCCTGTTTCACGTTCTGCAGCAAACCGGAAACGAGGCGTTGGTTTCATTGATTGAGCAACGGTTGGCCTCGGGTCAATTGGTTCTAAACCCGGACTTGGTCAGGAAACTAGTGGGCGATTTAAAAACCGAAAGGTCGATAAAAGGCAAATTGTCCGATTGTCATGTGGCGATACCGCATGCCAACTTTACCAAGAAAGATATCGATAAAACCCTGACGGCGTTACGCACAAATAAAAAGGAGATTCATGCCGGCTAATTCTTTGCCGCGCCGTTTCCTTAAACGAATCATCCGGCCGGTTTTTAATGATAATTTTTACCGGTACTGTCAATGTCTGGCGATGGCATGGGATATCCGTACAGGCATTTGGTACGAACCTGAGTTGAAACTGATTCCGCATGCCGTTCAGCCGGGCGATCACGTGATTGATATTGGCGCCAATTACGGACTATATACTTATCATTTATCCAAAAGAGTAGGTGATTCAGGACGTGTTTACGCGTTTGAACCAGTTCCTTTCACCTTTTTCACTCTGACAGCCGTGGCAAAATTATTGCGGTTCAAGCGGGTTGAGTTGATTGCGAAGGGCTGTGATGAAAAGGCGGGTGAAGCCGCCTTTACAATTCCTATCCAAGATTCGGGAGCCATCGCGGCGGGGCTTGCCCATTCAGCCCGACGTAATAATGAGCGTTCGGGAAGAGAAATCCACGCGCGATATCAGAAAACCAAACAAATCCACTGCCAGGTCGTTACGATTGACGGATACTTGGCGGATTTGAAGTCGGTGTCGTTTATCAAATGCGATATTGAAGGAGCGGACGCGTTTGCTTTGCGCGGAGCTCAGAAAACCATTGAAAAACATCATCCGACGATCGTTTGTGAGATTAATCCGTGGTTTTTAGAAGGTTATCATATTAACGTAAAAGACTTTTTGGGATTTTTTATGGACCGGGGCTACAGGATGTATCGCTATGTCGAAAAGGGACCTGAGGCGGGACGTTTTCAGCCAGTTTTTAGCCAAAACATTGTTGAGGATAATTATGTGTTCGTTCATCCGGAGCGATACGACCGAGTAGCCGCTCTGTTGGGTGGGGCGTCGCTGAAAGATGGCTAGAATACTTTATATTTCTTATGACGGTTTGATGGAATCTCTGGGCCAATCGCAGATTTGGCAATATTTACGGCAGTTGGCGAAAGAGCACAAAATCACCTTGGTAACCTACGAAAAAAAGCTTGATTGGTCCAATGTGTCTGCACGGGAAACTTTGAAATCCGAGGTCCGCTGTGCCGGCATCGAATGGATTCCATTACGTTATCATAAACGACCGACAGTTCCCGCAACCGCTTATGATTTATTGGTCGGCTTCCTCGTTAGTTCTTATTTGGTATGGATCCGCCGCGTTCAAATTGTCCATGCGCGAAGCTATGTCCCGTCAATGTTGGCTCTAGCCTTAAAGAAATCTTTCGGTGTTAGATTTCTTTTTGATATGCGCGGATTATGGGCGGATGAGCGACTGGATGCCGGTTTGTGGCATGAAGGCTCTCTGATTTATCGATTGGCTAAATATTTTGAAAAGAAATTCCTTCAAAATACGGATACCGCCGTGGTCTTAACCTATGCGGGTGTGGAGGCGATCAAGCAATCTTGTTATTTGGAAGACGGCTTGCCCAGATTCGAGGTGATTCGGACATGCACGAATCTGGACCTTTTTGCTCCCCCTGTTTTTGCCAACGAGGATAGGCCGGGATCTTTTACTTTAGGATACATCGGTAATGTTGCCAGCTGGTATTTATTTGATCCGGTTCTGGAGTGTTTTAAGATCTTGCAGGAGCTTGAACCCAATGCCCGTTTGTTAGTCGTCAATCAGGGCCAGCAAGCTTATATAAAGGAACGGCAATTACAATACGCTATTCCGGAGACAGCGTTAAAACTTAAGGCTGTTTCGCATGCCGAGGTGCCGAAGGAAATGAAGAGGATGAATGCCGGTATTTTTTTCATCAAGCCCACATTCTCCAAAAAGGCGTCCATGCCTACCCGCCTCGGCGAATATTTGGCAAGCGGCATCCCGTGTCTGTGCAATGCAGGCGTAGGCGATATCGATCGCCTATTCGGAAAAGAAAAAGTAGGAATTATATTGCGTGAGTTTACCGTAGAGGCAAAAAAGGATGCGGTACGAAAATTGTTGGAATTGGCCAAGAACCCCGAAACATCCAATCGATGTGTTTCCGTGGCTCGGGAGTATTTTACGTTGGAAAAAGCAGTGGCATCGTATAATCGCATTTATCGGTCCATAGAAGAACACCAGGAAAAAGTGTAGGGAACTCCTCGTGAACGTACTGGCTCTAATTCCTTATATGCAGGGTTGGACTCCGGGCCAACTTTCAAGCATTGAACTTTGGGAGAAAATCCTTGAACCTTCAGGGATTCATCTCCATTTTATGCCGTTTGAAACGCCGCAACTGCATTCATTGCTATACCAGCGTGGCCAATGGCTGGGAAAAATCGAAGAAATGACGCGGGCTTATGTCCAGCGCCTTCGCCTCCTTAAAAATTTGGATTCTTTTGACTGCGTTTTTGTCTATCGAGAGGCGGCCTTGATAGGCCCGGCGTTTTTAGAACGCTTGATCACAAACAAGAAAATACCGATGATTTATTGTTTAGACGACCCTCTTTACATCCCTTACGTAAGCCCTTTTAATCATTGGCTATCCTATTTCAAGTGCTTCTCGAAAATTGCCAGTATCTGCCGCATGAGCAAGGTTGTTATTGTCAACTCATCCAAGATCAAAGAATATGCCAACCAATACAATACCAACGTCTGGGAAATCCCTTGTTTAGTGGATACGGACAGATATACTTTTCGTGAACGTACGGCAATTTCAGGACTGGCTTGTATTGGTTGGACAGGGAGCTTTAGCACCGTAGATAATCTAAGTGTCGTGGAGGGCGCCTTGCGCGAATTAAAGAAAAGGGTGAGGCACCGAGTTCATTTCATCGGTAGCCGGGATTTTCACTTGACGGGGGTAGAATATACTTCGCAACTATGGCGCAAAGAGACCGAGGTCGAAGATTTACGGCAACTAGACGTAGGTTTGATCCCATTGCCGAAGAACGAGTGGAACGACCGTAAGTTTTTCCTAAAAAGCGTCCAATACATGGCCTTGGGCATTCCGCCCGTTGCTTCACCCTTTGGGTCCAATACCGAAGTAATCAACCACGGCGTGACAGGTTTCTTAGCCGGTACCAGCAAAGAATGGACGGATTATTTGGAACTTCTTGTTCGTGATTCGTCTCTTCGGTTAAAAATGGCCGCGAATGCGGCGCGTATCGTGGAAGAGAAATACAGTTTGAATGCCCATCACAATCGAATCATCGAAGCGTTCCGGTCTGTTTTAAAATGACCGACAACAAGGAGCTTATGAGAAGTTTTTTAAATGCGAAGGTCAAGGAGTGGAAATGCCTTTTTAATTGCCTCGGTTTGTTTATTCAACAATCTCAGAAGAAGGATAACAAGAATTCAAAACCGGACGAAGGGATGGACTGGCAGTTTATTTATGAAACGGCCCAGGCTCATCGAGTGCTGCCTTTTTTAATGGTGAGTTTGAAAGAAAATGGGGACTTTGAGGGTGCGCCGGAAAAGATGCATTCGCAAGCAATCGCCTGTTTGCAACAGGCCGAATGGCAGAACCAGGTAAAAATGCTTGAATTTAACCGGATTCAACGGATGTTTGAGAGCGAGCGTGTACCGATCATCCCACTAAAGGGGGTCGCATTGACGGCTCTTGTATACAAAGAGCACCCTTTTCGCACCATGGAAGATATTGATATTCTTATCCGTAAGAACGACCTGGAAAAAGTCGAAGGCCTAATGACCAAACATGGGTTCCAATGGCTTGAAATGATAAATCGCTGGCATGCTTCTTTATTTAGGGAATTGTATGGCCGCGGCAGTTTGTTAAATGGGGAAGTGGCGCTTGATTTGCAATGGGACTCTCAATTTATTATTAGTAGTCAGTTCTGTAGTTTGGAGTGGGACGAGGCGTGGAGTCGTCGTATCCCATGCGGCGAATTAGGGGGAAATGTTTTCTTATTGCATCAAGATGACCAAATCGCCTATTTGTCGTTGCAGATTTTAAACGATGTGGAGGTCAACGTCCCGCGCCTTATCCAATTGCTTGACCTTGCTCTGGTATTAACAAAGTATGATATGAGTTGCAAAGACGCGGCTAACACTGTGGTTTCTCATGGAAGTTCTATTCCCGCAGAGAAAGTACGCATGCTTTTTTCTTTGTTGGAGGAGTGTTTTTTTGAACCAAGGCCCTTGGAAAACTTTTCGGAAGGCTCCAGCAAATTTTTAGAACTTTTTTTGGCCGCTTTTCACAAGAACCCTTTGTCTTTTAAGATGCCGATAAACAGCGTGATTGCATCCCCATGGCGCCGCCTGGTATTTGTCGCCAGCTATTTTTTCCCTAGCCGCCGCTATTTAAAGATGGAGGCGTCAACCTCTGCCTGGCAAGGGATAGCGGCCTATTTCAATTATTGGAAATCACTGGTTGGCCGGATCGGCGCCACGATTATTTCTTGAGTATTTTTCAAGCGTTGTTGGTAAAATGTATTTAATTCAAAAGGAGGTTGTGAAAAGTGAAGAAAACAACGGTGAATGGATTCGCACGGCGGATGGATCATGTCGTTTGGAAAACTGTCGAGGGAAAGGGGATATTGTTGAATTTGGAAGATGGGGCTTATTTTGACGTCGACTCGGTGGGATTATCGGTCTGGCAGTTGTGCGACGGACGGACGGCCTTAAATCAAATCGTGCTTCGAACGAGCCGAACATTCAAAACGGACCCCGGGCGGGTCAGTAGAGACGTTCCTAAATTTATTAGCGAGCTCAAACGCCGACGGCTCGTTGAAATAGTCCGAACCCCTACCCGCGCGGTAGCTCGATCTTAAGATAGGAAGGTAATTTGGCGCAAATTACCGAGGCGTTTTAATGTTGGCTTCTGGTATTTGACCGCTTTCGGTTTTGTCGGCTGTTTTTTTCTTCGTGAAGCATTCATCGTGCCTAAGAATATATCAATGAAATTACGTCGTGTCAAGATATCCGTCATCATGCCGGCTTATAATGCGAGGGCTTCTATTGATGAAGCGATTCGGTCTGTGCTGGCTCAAAAAGGAGCATCCTTCGAGCTGCTGATAGGCGATGATGCTTCAACCGATGATACCTGGACGCGGATTGCGACGTATCGGGCCGATCCTCGTGTCAGAGCTTTTCGTTTTCACCGGAATCAGGGAGCCGCCCTCACGAGTAACCGCCTCATCGCGCAAGCCAAAGGCAAATATCTTTCTTCCTGCGATGCTGACGATATCATGCTACCCGGAAACCTGCGCGCTCTGGCTCTTGTCTTGGACCAAAATCCGGCCGTCGGTGTTGCTTATGGGGATTTGCTTGTGGCAACGCGCGGGGGGCGATCTTGGATTAAGCGCCGGTTTGTGCCGTCCAAAGCCTGGGATTTGCTGGGTGGTTGCTTTGCGAAAGGCGGAACGTTGATCTGGTGCTCTCTCATGAAAAAAGTGGGTGGGTACCGGTCCGAGATCCCGTTTTTGGAGGATTGCGACCTCTTTTTGCGCTTGGCCGAACGGACGCAATTTTATTATCTTCCGGGGAGACCGCTTTACCGTCAGAAAAAATCACCGGGCTCGCTTTCCGATCAACCGCTAAAACAACTGCGAAAAATTTCTCAAAACCTCCTCCGCGACACGATTCAAAGGCGCTATGGTTATCCGGTCAAGTGGTGATGCCGACGTCGCCGTCCTAGTCTCCGGTTCCGGCGGGGAACGTCTCCGGGTCGCCACCGCTTTTGGCACCAGCATGTTGCCATTTTTAAAACCCGGCGTAGAACTTCGATTGGAGTCGCTTGACGTCGCGTCCATCCGTTTAGGGGATGTTATTACCTTTGAGTCCCAACCCGGCACTCTCGTCACTCATCGCGTTGTGAAAATCCTGCCGCGTGAAGGCGGCATCTCTTTTCTAACCAAAGGAGATAATCGGTTGGTCCCGGATCCGGTTATTTTTGGACACCAGATCTTTGACAGGGTGATTCAGGTTGGCGGGACAAATGTCAGATCTTTGGGGTGGCGTGTCCTGGGGCGAATCATCGCCTGGATTTCCTATGGGCAGTCCGTTCTCTACCACGGTTTGGCAAAAAGCCGTCTTAATCGGCTTCGCTATTGGTTGGAAAAAAAAGGTTGGTGTCCCGGAATACCCTTAAGGCCATGGTTTGCGAAGTTCAGCAATCCTATGAGTTGGCTGACTCGTTTTCAGTCGGCTGTTCGTGATCTCCGGGCATGGCAATTGCATCGCCGGTTATCTTGGCACGGCATCGAGATTCAGCGTTGGTCGGCAAAAGACGCGGAGAGGATGACGCAGGCATGGAACGAATCTTTTCCGGGCTATCAAACCACGACGGACCGGCTCGATAAAATGTTTTGCCACAGTCCTTGGTTTGACGCTTCAGGGTGTTTCGTGATAAAGAAGCGGGGTGACGGCTTTTTGGGATGGGCCCTTGCCCGTCTGAACTTTGAAAATTCTCAGATAAAAACACGAAGCGGCTCTATTGATGTTTTCGCGCTGACGAAGGAAGGATGGCGAGTGCATGCAGACCTTGTCCTTTTTCAAACAATCTTGGAGTGGTTCAAAAAACGCCGCGTTCGGCAAATTTTTATAAACGCTCATCCAATCCCGAAGGACCCATTGGGGATACCGCTTACACCTCTTATGATTGCCTCCTCCGCGTTTGGTTTTGAACCAACGGAAGTCAGTATTACACTCACGGTGATACCTAAGACGTACCATCAACCTAACGTCCAAGAATTACCGGAGGCGGTGACGGTCAGGGCTTGGCATAAGACGGATGACGCGGCGGTAAATGATTTTTTCCAGCGGAATGGCCGGTTGGATGTAGATCTATTGTATGACCCCGGGCATGCGCGTCCAGCCGGAGGGACCGATATTTTGGTAGCGACTCTTCATGGTTCAGTTGTGGGATTTTGTCGCTGGATCCTGGACGATGAGATCAGGGATTATAGTGATGTCACATGGGTTTGGATTCTCTCGACGTCGAATCGTCGCCGGGGTTATTTTTTACGCCTTTTGGTGGATAAAACCTCGAGACGTCAGGGAATTGGAACGGCTCTCGCCGTCCGGGCCTTTGAGTGTCTTTTCCATGCGGGGTGTCAAGAGATTGCCTTGGTTGTTGTCCAGGATAAGGCGATAGAGCATTTCTACGAGCGCTTCGGCTTTCAGACGCAGGGTTATTTTTTAAAATCAAGACGGTTAGAGAAGAATTAACGGGAGATGCCTGTGAAAGGGTGTTTCGACATTTTGACGTATCATCGCATCGGCCGGGAGAACAGTCTTGACGGTTTAACCATCTCAAAGAAAATTTTTATAGAGCAAATGCAATATATTCGACGCCATTGTCGGCCACTGTTGCTGGGAGAACTTGTTCAAACCCTGCTTGACAAAGGGACGATTCCTTCACGTGCGGTGGCTGTGACGTTCGATGATGGCTATGCCGACACGTTTAAGATCGCTTTCCCTATTTTGAAGCGCGCTAGGATTCCGGCGACTGTTTTTGTCACAACAGGTTATGTGGATCAAGCGCTACCGTCTTTTCGAGAGGCCCCCATGCTGTCTTGGGGGATGATCAGGGAAATGCAACGGGCAGGTGTCGAGATTGGCGCGCATACCCTGACTCATCCGAATCTCACGCAATGCAGTCTTCGGGAGGTCAGGCGTCAGATGGTCGGGTCTCGAGACCGGCTCGAGGAAGAATTGCACAAACCGGTTCGGTTGTTTGCTTACCCTTATGGGGGCGTTCGGTCGTTCAATAAGGCGATTCAGGCGTGCGCACGTGAGGCCGGTTTTTTAGGTGCCTGCACGACGCTGTCCGGAAGCAATGGCCCCCACACAGATCCGTATGCGCTGCGCCGCATGCCGCCGTTGCGGGACGAGATCCATCACCTGGTCGTTCAACTGGATCGCGCCGTGCGAAAGAGGTCCTTGAAAAACGGACAGGAGATCCAAGGTGTCACTAAAAAAGCCATGCAAATTTGGACGGCCCGTTACAAGCGGGTGAGGCGGCGGCTTTGAATCTCAACCGTCTTATTCGACGAAAGAATATAAAATTTTTTTTTCGAATCAATATTATTGCGGATCTTAACGCTGTGAGAGGATTTATCAGCGTCCTTGGGATAAAAAGGCGAACTATGGTTATCAGGTGCGGTTCAGAAGTAACTCAAGCGGCCGCCAAAAAAGCGCTCACAGGCTGCGTTTTTACAACCGGCCGCGCGCTATCGAAGAATTGGCTTCCCGTCATATTCGACTCGAATAGGCAAACGCACCTTGCTAGGGATGGCCGCTTGATTTTGAATTACGATCCTTATAAGTATTGCCACTCGGTCCGTGTTTCTTCTAAAGAGAGGGTTCGTCTACGCAGGGCGATGAGAATAAAAAAAAATCGCAAGGTCATTGTTGTTTCCTGTTCCACACGCGATGAGATGGAGCTTATTCTCGAAGCTTACAAGCGCCTAGACTTGTTTGATCAACCTTTGCTTATCCTGGGGCTGAGAAGGCCCGACGCCGCCTTGCCAGGTTTCTTGAACCGCAGGGGTTTCAGGACGCATGATCGCCGTTCCCTTAAGCAGGCGTTGTCTTATTGCGGTGAATCGGACGTTGTTGTTTTGAACACGATGGGTGAGCTTTTTAACTTTCTCAAAGTCGCCGATCTGGCTATTATGGGTCATGACAGGAATATTTTTGAACCGGCGCTTCTAAACGTGCCCATTCTTTATTTTGGAAGCCCGTTGAATATGAGCCAAAATGATAAAAAAATGGCCGATTTATTCAAGCTTTTTTGGAGGAAAAACAGGACCGCGAAAAGTCTCCTTGACCGCACCGGAGGCGCGCATCGGATCGATTTGGCTTTTTTGCATCATCAAATCACAAAGATGCTACGATTCCCTGACAAGGCCATCCGGGGAACTCAAAAAGCCGTGAGGTTATTTCACCGGCAGGTCATCCCGGCGAACCGTTTATGCGGTACACGCCTCCTGGCTTCGGCCGTGATGGCCAAATCCGCTAAATAATTACTTATATGTTGGTCAGTAACTTTCTTCTTTCCGCGACTTTTTGCACAAGTTTTAATGCCTCAGGATAAGCGGCTTCCGCCACGGCACGATTCCCTTTATCTGTAAAATGGCAATCGTCGTAAAAAAATTCCAAAGTCTTCGGTATTAATAAGTCTAAAGGAACATAAGGCACTTGATAGGTTTCAGCCAATTTTTCTTGAGCTTGGTTGTAACGGCTCATTTCCGTTTCGAGCCATTTTCCGCCGGTTCTCACAGGGCCCTCCTTTGTATTGACATCGCACCACAGGACGTTCTTTTCGGCCGGCGACATATCAGTCTTCCATAGAACGGGCTGGCCCAAGATCACGGTTTCTACCCCTTGTCTTTTTAGATGGAGTAATAGCTCCTCGAGCCCATCTGTAAATTCAGTGAGGAGATCGGGATCCCTTAAAATCTCCTGTTTAAACGGCAGTCGCATGTATTTCAAATGCCGGTCAGACAAAAACTTGGCAGCCCCCTCGCGCCGTAGGGTTCGGATGCCTTTGAGAAGATCATCGGTACGAAGTTTTCAGATGAGGATTAACCTCCGATAAATTTGGGAATACTTCGAGGCGATTGTTTTGAGACGTGCTCTCCGGCCATTTTTTTCTGACTCTTTTTTAATAAGTAGATTTCTAAGATCTGTCATTCTCTTTTCTTTGCCGCCGTAAGAATAATTAGGTCCTCCATTTATCAAAAGGTCATTGATGCCCCACAGAGTAATCACAATATCCGGCTGATACTCCAAAAGCTTGCGCTCGCAATACGCATAACCGTCCCATACTTTGGTCCCGCCGTAACCCCATGCGGCGACTTCAGCTCGGATATTTTTTTTTGACATCGCCTCATTCAGTTTTCGGTCCAAAATCCCCGACCAAGTATCTTTCGTGTTTTGGGCGGCTTGTTCGGTGGTAGAGGCCCCCAGACAAATCACCCGGATGGTCCCGGGGCCCTTTTCCTTGGTTCGCATGGATAAGGATCGGAATCCGTATTGATTCCGAGTAATGGTGATCTCACTTTTCAGGCCGGGCACGTTGAGCTTCACCTTTTGAGACAGGAAGAGGGAATCCTCAGAAAGCGGTAGCCAGATCCATAAAACAGCTTCAGCCAAGAGAAGCGCGGAAAGGCCCGTAGAAAATAAATATCCCGTCAGAAAAATAAATTTTTTAAACAAACGTCTAGCTTTCTTTACTAATCGTTTTAAATTTTTTTAAAACCACGGAAAGAACTTTATCAACCGAAATTCCTTTTAGGCATTGGGTGTGTCCTAGCGGGCAGACTGGTTGAAAGCAGGGACTGCAGGGAAGAGCCAGCGTGATCACTTTTGAGCGGGGATCTAAAGGCCGCGTCCAAGCGGGGCTTGAGGAACCGAATACGCTGACCGTGGGAACGCCCAGGGCATTGGAGAGGTGCGATATCCCTGAGTCGTTTGCCACGACCAGATGACATCGCAAAATCCATTCAATAAGTTCGTCCAGGTTGGTCCGGCCCATTTGGTTTATGATGCGTTCAGAATTGAAATGGTCGAACATCGGCTTTGATATCAGCCGGTCTTGCCTAGAACCGAGCAGGATAATTTTATTTTCAAGCGTTTCTGAGAGTCTCGATACCAATTCATGATAGAACTCGGCCGGCCATCGTTTGGAAGGACCAAAAGACGCGCCGGGCGCAATTCCAATAGCCGTTCGCTTGGGTTTGGCGGCATTTTTTCTAACCTTCAGAATTCTCGGGCGAAAAAATCTTGACGTGATTGATATTTTTTTCAAAAGATCCAGGTAGTTCCGGACCATGTGTTTACGTGTGAGCTTTGGGTCCGTCGGAAAGCCGGTGGTTGGAATAAAGTGGGTGAGAAGATGACCGCGATTCCAAAAATCAAACCCGATCCTTATAGGAACTCCGGCCTCAAAGTGCGCTTCGGCGACCTCTTTTCCCGTTGCCAGAAGAAAGGATAGGTCGAACCGCTGTGTCTTAAGCCATGGGGAAAGTTTTGACAACGCCTCGGGGGTCGAGGCGCACGATCGGATTTTATCGGCATAGGGTTGGCCTCGCCATAGGGCGGCCAGTTCTTTTTTGGCAACTAAAGTGATGTGTGTTCTCGGGAAATGGGTTCTCAAGGTTTGAACGAACGGAATGCTCATCACGGAGTCTCCTAAATGGAGAGGAGCGTGAACGCATATATTTTTTGGCCTTGTTTCCATTGAGTCAGGAGAGCAGCATATCGGCGGTGGTGATAAACCAGCGCTCGGCGTTGTAAAAGTAATCCGGGTCGATGGATTTTGAATAGGAGGCCGCTATCAAAAGGTCCGCCGCTCCCGGACGGCGGCCCCTTTTTACAAACCCCATGGATTTGAGCGCCCTCTCATAATAATCATTCGACAAGCACATCTCAATCTTATCCGCGCCTTCCTTGTCGAAGAACTCGATGGCTTTGAGAATGAGGGCCGTGGTCACCGCCTTGTCTTGGATATCGAAGATGTCAATTAGGATGCCGGTTCGTCGGTCTTTATCCTCCAAAGGTTTCAGGATGATATATCCCAAAAGTTCCTTGTTTCTCTCTGCCGCAAAAATCACAAATCGCCGACACGGGTCTTTCAAGTACCTCCAGTTCAAGTACTCCGTATCACGCATGGAAATGATCTTGTGAGTTTTGGATGCTTTTTCCCACAGCCGATTGAATCGTTCGTCAAAGAAATGGATTTCCTTGATCTGCACGCCTTTGGGATGATGTTTTGTCCTAAGAAGCCACCACCGCCAGAGCGGCTGGAATAAACCTCCCAATGCATTGGCAACCCTTTTGGATTTAAGGATTCGTTCAAACACATAAGCGATGCGCAGGATACAGACATAACGGGGGATGGGTTTGACGGGATGGGTCCCTAGCGCATAGTTGCAGTAGGATCCAAGACGGGGGTTTGGGAAACCGTAAAACACACCGTCTTTGTTGGTTATCTCCGCTTGTATTGTCTTCCCCAGGCGGTTCAGAGTTAAGAAACTATACCGTTTTTTCCTATGATCGGGATGAACAAAAACCCCCCCGTAATAGGCATTGAGGGTTTTGTCACCCACTTTCAAACAAGACATAGTCACTCGGGACCACCCGATAATAGTATCATCGAGGCAAGCGAGCAAAAAGATGCGTTGCTGAGGGTGAAAACTGATAGACCACTCCACATAAGCCCTACCGCGGTTGAAAAGTTTCCATCCGTTAAACCGCGCCATCAGGCTATCGATATCGCTGTCCTCAAAAGCCCTTATTTTTATTTCCATGCAAAGTCCACGGACGGTAATTTCTTAAAACAAATTTCAGGCGATGATCATAGTGGATTTTAGTCTATTTTCATCATACTCGTCCGACGGGTAAAACTCAAGCACGCTTGCCAAACATCCTCGACTGAGATTTCATCCATCGTGTTTTTCTTAATCCATGAAACTTGAGGGCCGCGAATCCCCCAGATTTCCAGGGGGGTCGGGCCGTACAAAGCGAGTGTAGGCGCTCCGACCGCCGCGGCCAAATGCGTTGTGCCGGTGTCCACCCCAATGACTAGCGACGCCTTGGCCAAAATTCCGCTCAAAGCGCGCAGGGTTGTCTGGCCTACCAGATCCCTGTTCCCGGGCATTGTTCTTAGAGGTTTCAAAGGGGCGAGATCCCGTTGGCTGCCTACGATCAACGGGGGAAGGCCGCATTTCTGCAATCGTAGAGTCAATTCTTTGAACTTCTCCAACGGCCAATTCTGACGGTGGTGTTCCCACCTGGACCGGGGAATCAGTACTGAGAAGGGCTTGGCTATGTTTGAATCCGCGGTTTTGATTTGCGGGAGTGAATTGTAGAAAATCCCCGCTTTGGCTCCAATCGCTTGGTAAATGTTAAGCATGTGCGGATGCGGATATTCTCCGTAATTGGAAAATACCTTTATTTGTTTGTTCGTCAAATATTTGTAAAAAATGTTGCGTGTCTTTGCAGTTCTATGCAGGTCAAAGATGATATCGAATCCGATTTCGCTTATTTTTTTTCGCCAGATCGGCTTTAAAAACAGGGCCTCAAAAAATTCTTTGAGATTGTAAAAACCTACCCAGCGCGTTAAGAGAAGCTCGTCAAAACAGCCTTGCGCCGTTGCCAGCTCGGCGAAATTGGTTTGCGTCAGGTGATAGATAACGGCCTTGGGATAATGAAGGCGAATCGCTCTGAACAAACCCATGGCCAGGACCCAATTGCCGAGCGGACCCAGCTCGATGATAAGGATTTTTAACGGTCTTTCATCCATTTTGGTTTTTCAAGCCCGCGGCGGGATTTGTGTCCAGGCGGCTATGTCCAAAAGTTTCGGCTGAACGTAAGAGCGCAGAACGGTTTTTTGGACGTCGGAAAGTGTCAGAAATTGTGAGCGGACCGCTTCTTTAAAATATCGAAGCCAAAGCCGTTCCAACGGGTGACGGGCATATTTCCAGGGCTGGGTATACAGGTTTGTGTAATGGACGAGTTTTGTGCGGGACTTCCTTTCATCCAGCGCGTTCCAGTTGTCCTCTATTCTTCCTATGCGGTAAGGGTGCCGGGTGAGAAATCTCGGGCTCATATGCATGAGATCTTGATACTGATAAAGTCCTTGGTGGATTTCTTTGACGAACGTTTCCAGGCCAAACCGACAGCGTGAACAGTCGATTAAGAGAGCGCTTAATTCCCAAGGCCGATTTTTTGAAGCCCCGTTTCTCTTGGCAAGAAAATCATGCCCACGCATCGGAGCATCAAATAATTCCCCAATATCCGAAAGACAAATCATGTCTGAATCAAGCCAAATCGCTTTACCTTTGTAACCGCAGATCTTGGGAATCAGGAACTTGTAAAGGCTAAACTCGGTGATGTTGAGGTACTTGGTTTTTAAGGACATGGGGGCTAAATAAGGTTTGGCGCCATTTTTTTCGATGGCATTGTGGGTGCCATTAAAGACGGTGATATCCAAGGGCCTTCGGGTATTTTTTTGAATAGAGTAAATAAGGGTTTTTCTTTCAACCAAGCTGGCCTCGCCTGAGCCGATAAACAATCGCACGGGCTCAGTTGAGGGTTTTGAGTTTATTTTCGAGGGCATCAATCACCTGTCGGGTTGAAATTTTTTCCATGCATTGGCGGCAATGATCACAAGGATCGACCCTGCCGCACGGCGAGCGCGGATGTTTGACATAAAGGTTTGTATGCAAGCGATACCCCGTCGTCTTCGGAGAAATACGCCCTCCAAAAATGATGACCCCGGGAATACCGAGAGCGGCGGCGGCGTGATGAAGCCCGCCCTCGGTGCCCGCAAACAATTTGGCAAATGAAAGTATCGCGCAAGCCTCACGGAAATGACGTGTGACCAGGCGTGTCACTCCTTTCAGAGTTTTGGAATCCCGATTTCCCAGTTGCACAAACCTAATTTGATATTTTAACGCGCCCACAACCCTTTGCCACTTGTGAAACCCCCAGTCTTTATTTATATTCACGGTTTTTTTGACGTTGGGTTCTATGACCACAAAAGGTTGAAGCGAATGGGCCGCCCGCTTAGCCGATTCGATTTCATTTTTTGAAAAGAAAAAGTCCCCCGGGACAGCGTAAAAGCGGGTGAATACCAGTCGATGTCGTGTCGACCTGGCATAATCAATGTAGGATCGATGACCCGGGTAATTTTTAATCCAGACGACTTTATCATTTTTTTGGATAAATGGCAGATGATCGATGTTGGGGTTGTGCCTGAAAATGGGGGAGAAGTGTTCTTTTTTTCCGTTTCCGACAATAACCCTGTTGTTTTTCCGTCTTTTCTTTATTTGCCGCGCCATGGCCGTGGCCATGATGTCGTCTCCGTAGCCCATCAGGAGTTTATTGGAGTTTTCTTTCGCCGGCGGACGGCATTCACTATCAGCCGGTGGGTGTCTGGCTTGGCCCAGGGGCTCGTTCGTGACGTACTCCCGGCATGACGCCGATAGAGATATTGGAGGACACGGGATTTTGTCACTTTCCGATCTACTTCAGCGAAGATAGTCCGCGCATCACGGTGTTTGGCATTGAATAGTGAATTCCACTTTGAAAGAAAACACTTTTCAGTTCGTTTAACGAGCTGTTTGCGTTTTTCTACGCTCGAGGATGCGCCGCCTTGATGATAGACGAAAAGAGATTTCACCTTTAGCAGCTGGTACCCTTTGAGTCGAAGCTGAACAGAGTAGTCGATATCCTCCCATCCGAAGAAAAAACGTTCATCGAAGAGCCCAACGCAGGTCATCACCGTCCTTGGAATCATGAGGCAGAAACCATGAAGCCATCGGACGCTTTTTACACGGCCCCCATACCATCTCCGGAATGCTTCGTCAATGAGTAGAGTAGAGGCCTCAATGGCCTCTGGTTTTTTGGAGGGCCAGGTACGCCGGTATTGTTTCCATTCACGCAGAGGGCTTACCGCTCCAACCCGTGGAAGCCGCGCGGCTTCCAAAAGACGTTCGATCCATCGTGGCGGAACAAGGGTGTCGCTGTTTAAGAAGCAGAGGAACTCCCCTCGGGATTCAAGCGCCCCTTGATTGGCCGCCTTGGTATAACCGAGATTTTTGGAATTTTGAATAACCCGGAGCCTCGGGAATTTTTTAAGACACCGGCGAATTGACCGTGCGCGGCTATTGTTGACAACGATAAGTTCATAAGGAACTGAAGAGTTCTTGACCACACTTTCAAGGCAGGATTTTGTAAGCGTGGGCGTATTGACGGTGACGACAATGATTGAAACGACGGGTTGATTATTCATGGAGCAACTTACGGAAAATTAAGGGAATCTGCAAAATATCACGCGTGCGGTATCTCAATTCAAACGCTTTTGTTTCATTGACCAAACGTTCAAACAAGGCCAGGTGTTGGTATGAAAACCGGTTCCAGGGCCCATCTTTATACCAGATGAAGTGAACGTCATCGAGGAGTTTTGCCAAGGCGTCGGAGGAATGAAGCCGCGTAAGAAGCGTGCGGCCCTGTGTCTGGTATTTTGGGAAAATAAGAATTTTTGGTTTGCAGGATGATACAAGACATCCAGGCCAGATTTTTTCAACATCAAATACCAACTGTTTAACTGTCGATGATTGAACAATCGGTTTGAGTTCCGAGAAAATCGCAGCGACGGAGCGGTCCAACCGAATGCGGCGCGGAAATAAAAAGGCTTTAAAAGATCCTTTTTTAAAGGTCAATAACGGTTGCTCATCGCTCAAAAACTTGAAGCCGGCTTTCACAGCGCTTAACGTAAGCGTGCTCTTTCCGGCATGGGAAGGGCCTACGATGAGAATTCCTTGGTTTTCCTCTGCTACACAGCCCGCGTGAAGGAAAAAAAAGTCCTTTTCTTTAAACCAGGGGCTCAGCGGCTGCGTGAGGCAAAAATGGTAGGCGGGATCCGGAAACAAGAACGGTTCGGGAGCAATCGCAACCCGAATGCGCCGTTTTCTAAAATGAGTGTTCACGACGATTAAATTTTTTCCGTAGTGTTTGACCAAAGTGTCCGGCGTCTTAAGTTTTGATATTTCCCGGTAATTCGGGAGACGATCAGAAAAAGAGGTATCGCCGGGTTTGAGCGGTAAGGTCGAAAGGAAAAGTTGGACGTCGCTTCGCGCCGGTTTTTTCTTGGTTTGAAAAGCCTTAAGCTCATCGGCCACCATTCTGAAAAGAAGAGGATGATCGGCAACCACTTCGAGAGGTAGCCCATGAATATCAAATTGTAAACTTAGTTTTGCCATAAGTCAGAGAATACCATAAGTCGGAGAATAAATGAAACCACAAAAAACACCAAGAGTTATTTTAAAGAAATAATATTAATACGGCCATGAAATCCCAGGCAAAGCTTATCGGGCCCATAAAGAACTCCAAAGCAGCGGCAAACAAAAATCCCAATGGCACCGCTATTCGCCAACAAGGCCGGAATAAGAAACCCACAGCCAGAAAAAATTCAAGTCCAATGGTCGCGATACTGATGACTGCCGGAAACCTGACGAATACGCCAAGGCCTTGCGCTTTAAGCCAGGCAAGCGGCGACGATAATAAGCCGGGCATGACCGTGTTCTTTAAAGAGTCGAACTCGTAAGTGAAAAACATTCCAGAAGTCCCCCAATAGGGGCTAAAGACCTTATCTAAGGCGGTGTAAAATAAGAGGATGGAGAGCTGAAACCGGATGAGATGTTCAGGCCATGAGAAACGAGCTTTTGAGCAAGCCAGAAGAGTCAACAAAATGAGATGAAATTGACACCAATGCGAGTAGTACCGAGTGTCCAGCAGGAAAATGTAGAATATGCTGGCGGCCAAGAACCCCGCGGCGAGGCGCGGCAATAAGCCGAGGAGAAGACACACGGCTGCGGTGTATTCGGCGAGCGCCAGCGCCCGCTGTGTATGGGCAGGGAGGGAGGGTATCCATGAAAGCATGGGAGTATGAAACGAGGATGCCAGATAGCTGTGAACCGCCCCGTTTAAACGGGGAATGACGAAGATGATCGTGGTCGCGGCAATGGCTATCCGGAAAAAGGCCAGGCGATAGCCGGGGACTTGTTTAAACCAAAAATTGTCCCAACGGATCGTTGGGGTCATGATCGGCCGCTCCCGGGGGCGCTGAATTCCCATTGAGTGGGTTGTTTGAGCTCAAGCGGCCTGATCCAATGAATGGATACAACGTACGTGTGACCGTCGTCTGAGCGTCGGGCTATGTGCGTGATAAGACGAGCGAACCGCTCCTGCACTTCGCTCTCCGAGCGGTAATACTCGCGCATCCGCATGGGTTGAGGTGATTGATATTCGTAAACGAATTGTTCCACATTTGGGATTGCCTCAGACTGCCCCGGTTTGCCACTTCTGAACAGCGAGACGTCGTAGACCAGCGCAGGCTTGGAATACATCGCCCAGCTGAAAGTCGCGTACCGATAGCGGAAACTAGGGAAATCAAACTTGCGAACAAAAGGGACAATGATCTGAGCAGCCAGCCACACGACGATAAAGCCGCTGATCAGGCGTCGTCTCATTGATATAACTCGAAGAATCTTGTTTCGTCCCTCTTTGTGAAATGGGTCCGAACGTATTGTTGGATTTCATCGTCTTTAAGAGGAACAAAACCGTTCGCGATATTGTCTGCTGCCACTTTTTGCAACATCACGATGATTTTACCTCGACGACCATCCAAATCTCGTAGGACGCGGTCAATGAGCGGCCGTTTGTTTGCCATCATACCCCAGAGGAGTGCCCAATCAATCGGCAGAGGATTTTTTTTGAAAGATTTTACCCAATAAGCCGGCAGACCCGGAATGACAGTGAAATCCAACCCCTTTGTTCTCTCCACCGCTTCTTTAAAATCGACAAGAAACTCGTAGGTATTCGGATTTGTTTTGATCAATCGTCCTCCAGGTAATACGCCGTCCAAGACTTGGGTTAATTCAGCGGCCGGCCGATCCTCGTAAATATATTTTTGCCTGGCTATCCCGTAGTTAAAGACGCTCACGGCGAATAATACGCTCAGCAGATACATTGGGAGCTTTCTTATTGTGTTTTTTTCATCCGCCGACTGATATGCCCGATGACAATAAGCGATAAGCAAGGTAACCAGCGCGCCGGCGGCAATCCCCGGATTATTATACCCATTCGAGAGAGAGACACTCCACCCCATCGCTAAGGCCAAAACTCCGGCCCGCACCAGGTCGGTCGGAGTTTTCTCTTTCAGAATCAAGTAACCGGTTGCCCCCAATGCGGTTCCAAACAGGCCAAAAGATAAGTGCCAAGCCGTAAGGGTGCTTTGAACCCACGCAATTGAAAGAGCAACTGGCACGCCATACAATAAGAGCGCCCCAAGCGATCTTTGCCGCTTCATTTGTCCAAAGGATAACCTCATCGCGAAGTACCCCAGTAGAATGCCCCAGGGCACAGGGAACTCACGAAGGTATGTTTTTATCCCTCGAGAATAAAACTCGTTGGCATGCGAACTCAGCTGAAGAATCGCGTCAGGAATGGCCCCCGCAAAAAGAAGATAGGTCAAGTAGAGAACCCCCGGCATCGCCGCGGCCAGCCAACAGCGCGCCCGGCGCCAATCTCCCAAAACAAGGAGAAATATCGGGACCGTCGGCAGGAAACTTTGTTTGGATAAATAAGCCGCGCCCATCAAAGCATATCCTAACACTTTGCTCCGAGGGGATCCGGCGAAGCACAGGAGCAAGCCGAGGGATAAGAAAAAGAGGCCGTCAATGGTGTACCATGCCATCACGGGGAAGATATTACTGGTAAACAGAAAAGCGATCAAGGCTAGCAAAACCTTTTGGGGAACGGGCAACAATACCTTTAGCGACCGGATCATCACTGCCGTCCAAGCCCACGCAATGCAGGCAAATTGGAACCATACGAAGAGACGGGATATCCAAAAGGTATAATCACCGCCGAAAACGACAAAGGGAATATGTAAAAGGGCAGAACCTACGGGACGGATGTTTATGAAATCACGGTGAATCACTTGTCCTTCGAGGATCCGCCGGCTTAAGGCTAGGTTCAAGCCGTCGTCGGTCGGACTGAAACCCATCCAAGAAAATAAAACGTGGGCAAGCGTCGGCACAAAAATCAAAAAAAGAATGCAAGCGATATTGTCTTGGGTTTTCTTATCGGATTTCAAAGATCCCCTCTTGAACAAGCTCCTGGAGATAACAGCCTATTTCTTCTTCAAGCATTTTTTTTTCCATTTGGTATTCATGGCTTATGAAATCCAGAATTTCTTCCGAGTCCCTTGCTTGATCGCAATATTTCCAGATGGCCGTCCCCGTTTGGTTCAGTGCGTAGTAATTTCCCGTCGACCGATGGAGCAGCACGATCTCATCCATGATTTGTTTTTCATGGACTAGCGGACAACGGACCAGCTTCTTGTCACTAGCGACTACGGGGCCATCCCTTGCCCCGAGCGCTGTGCCGCGAGAGGAGACTCGCGGCCTAGTTATAAAGTTCTTTTGAAAATTCTCCATTTTTTTTCGCCCAGATAAGACCCCTTTGCAATACAATAAAGCCCGTGACCGCAAGAATCAAAGCCATCATTGCGAGAATGCGTCCGTCAGCGGTAGAGTTTGAAGCTCCTTCGCGGACCAAGGCCAGGCGGACGGCCCGCAGCGCATGCGTAATCGGCAGGCTGTCGGATACGTACGATAAAATTCTGAGTTTGCCTGTGAACAGTGTCGTTGGAAAAAACACGCCCCCAAAAGCGGCGGAAACCTGGAAAAAGGCAGTGAACAGAAAATGGCCCCTTCTTAGAAGAAATAAAGACAAACCTGAGATAATCATCCCGATCCCCGCAGTGGCCACGAACATAAAAAAAATCGGTAGTAACACAGCACCTTGCAGAAATGGCCGAACGGGTGTTCCGATCCAGAGTTTGGCAAACCCGATCAGAGCCATCAGCTCGGTCAAGACGCAGAAAATATTCCAAAGCGTTTTCGAGGCAAAAAGCTCCCACAGGCTAGAGGGGGTGACCAGCATCCATTCCATCAGCCCTGACTGTTTTAGTTGAGAGAGAGTTTCGTCAAAAATCCTGATCGAAAGAGGAACGAGCCTTGCCATCATAAGCCCGCTGACTAAAAACAGCGGGAGATCGATCGAATGCCCATTGAGCTGGATGTTTTTTTGCCACAGGGCCGCTTTGAAAAAGAGTCCGTAGATGAAGCAGAGAGAAAAAATCAACAGGTATCTTGCTACAAAACCAATCACGCTGCGAGTGTCCCGTCGGAGATGGACCAGCAGGAAAACCCACAGTTTTTTGAGCGTAAGAATGAGTTGATTCATGCCAGGCCGCGAGTCTCCTCTCGTGGCACAGCGCTCGGGGCAAGGGATGGCCCCGTAGTCGCTAGCCGGCCGCTCACGGTCTGAAGGTATTCGTCCAGAAGGTTGGCCTGACGGGAACGGAAGAGTTCGGCGTTTTTTTCCCATACCAGCGTCCCTTGCAGTAGGAAGCCTAACGTATCCGAGATCTCCTGCGCCTCTTCCAACTGGTGGGTGGACAGAAGAATTGTTTTTTTTAGGGAGCGGTTGAGATGATTTCGCAGCAAAAGATGAAATTCTCTCGCCGCGACAGGATCCAAGTAAGTCACAGGCTCGTCCAAAAGGAGAATCTCGGGGTCGTTCAGCATTGTCCGTGCCAACAAAAGACGGTGCTTCATTCCATTTGAATAAGTATGGGCGGGGCGCCTGATATAAGAGCCCATCCCAAAAAGATCGACCATCTCGCGTATTTTTTTTTGCGCTTCGCGACCCACGATGTTTTGTAGCGCGCAAAAGTATTCAAGATTTTGCCAGCCGGTCATGAATCCCCAAAAACTTTGTCCGCCGGACATAAAAAGCCCGACACTTCCGTTGATTTTGACGCTGCCTTCGGACGCGGGAATGAGTCCCGCAAGGATCCGGATCAGCGTGGATTTGCCGGCGCCGTTGGGCCCGAGGATGGTGTAAAGAGTCCCTTGTTTGATCTCGAGCGTGACCCCTTTTAAGGCAATACAGCGGGGCTGTCGCGAAAACGGAAGTGGCGGGAAAATCTTTGTTAATTTCTCTATTTGGATCGCGTTCATTTGTTGGGCCACGATGATTGCCCACTATAATCCAGCCCTACACTCAAGTCAAGCCGTTTGCCCTTATTCAAGCAACTCAATGGTTGACACGGCTGAATGGAACAACTAGACTTTTCCCCAGGGAGGTTTGCAATAGTTGCAATCTATGCGGCCAAAAATAGCAATTTATGACGCGTTAACGCTTTCCATTATTGCGATCTCTGCGGGGGCCGCGGGAATTTTTTGGGGTGCGGATCTAACAGCTGGCGGCCCATTTGTTTTTTTTAATATTGATGAAGGACGCTATTGTAAGCAGGCCATCGGATACTTTGACGTCGGCGCTTTCACAATCACAAATTATTTCTACGGTTTTGTCAGAGAAACACAACCTTTCCTTTTTCTCTTAAAAAATATTACAGGCAAACTGACCCCTTTGTCGGTGCTTATCACCGGCCGAGTCGTAAATTTATTTTTCGCCGCGGCGAATACGGCACTGGTGTATTTTTTAGCGAATCGTATTTTCAAAAACCGAACGATCGCGTTTTTATCCGGCGTGTTTCTGGGGTTTGCGCCACTTCATATTATAAACAGTCATTTCTCTCTGCCGCTCGTAAGCTGTGTTTTTTGGACATACCTTTCGCTTGGCGCCTCGATGATATTTCTTGAGACAAAGAAATGGGCATGGTGGTTCACGGCTTGCTTTGCGTCGGGCGCGGCGATCGCCGTCAAATTTGCAGCCGTGACCATCCTTCCTCTTCTTTATATTTTTTTTACCGTGCGAGATAAACGCCGGCTCGTTTGGCTAGGCCTTTTGATTGTGAGTGTGATTTTTCTTTTTTTTAATTTTTGGCATTTTCCATGGGAACATTACAAAATAATCAGTGAATCGATACCGGATAATTTTTTAGGAAGGCCTCATATTCGATGGGCGAATCCATGGGTGTATATGATCGGTTTGATTCCGGGTGTCGGATTACCCGCTTTTCTTTTGGCGCTCGCAGGATTTTTCTTTTTAGCGCGCAGTGGTTTTTATGACTTTACCGGAAACCCTTCGGTTCGAAACCGCTTTATTTGCTTCGAGATCCCGCTCATGGTTTACGGAGCGGTCATTTGTCTGATGACATGGCCTTTTATTAGGCATGCCCTCCCTTTGGCGCCATACCTTGTAATAGCGGCTGGTTACGGAAGTTATGAGACGCTCAAATTTTTAGGAGAAAAATATTCAAAGAAAGTCGTATTTGCTTTTTTAGCGCTTGTATTTTCTTACCAGCTTGTATCTGTTATCTGGCTTGAAAATAGGTTTGTAAACGACCCCTATTTCCGGGCTAGAAAGTGGCTTCTCGCGGATATGAAAGGAGGAGAAAAGGCATGGTTTTTTGCCCGATGCCCTACAATAATGTGGATCAGAAATCTTTTTCCTGTTTCCGCCATTGCCTCTTCGTTAAAAGAGGCAAATTATCTGGTGTTGCGTGAAGGTGTCTTGACTTATTTAACAAAAAGGTCGCCACTTAACCCTCTGACCTCATCTCCCGGCATTGAACAAGTTTCTGCAGGAAGGTATTTATTGGAGGACCCTCTATTTATTCGTGAGGCAATCCTTGGTAAAACAGATTTTAAGTTGGCGGCATTTTTCCCTGCGCCGGAAATAATGCCGGAATTTTATCTTTATAAGAAAATATTCGGCGTTTATGCGCCATCTTCTTTGGAGCCAGGGGATATATCCATATACAAAAGGGTGCGTTCATGAACGTCAGCGAAGAAACACACACGGGCTTTAAAAAGAGAGCGGCCAGGATTTTATCGAGGCATGGTAGGAATAGATTGCGCGGCTATCAATCAGGCGACGAAAAGGAAATTCTCTCATTGTTCCGTCGCGTATTTGGACGTTCGCTGAACGAAGAGTATTGGAGATGGAAATATTTTGAGAATCCGTTTGGTGAAGCCCTGACCATAGTTTTATCCAAGTCCGGAACGCAAAGCATCGTCGGACATCTAGCAGCGATCCCGATGCGGCTCAAAGTCGAAAGAGAGCACCTCACGGCTTATAATGTGGTGGATTTGATGATTGAGGGGCCCTTTCGGCGTGCGGGAACTTTTGTCCAATTAACCTACAGTGTTTCGGATGCCGCCGCGGTCAACGGAGGCTTCCTTTTTGGGTTACCCAACGAACAATCTTACAAATCGTTCATCAAATTGGGATATGCCAAAATCAAGACGCTGGATATTTTTGTGAGATTTTTAAAATGGGATGAGTCCTTGGAAAAATTCGGCGCCAAAAAAATAGCGGTCCAGGGGATAAGATGGCTTGGCAATTTTACGTCATTTTTTTGCCGCGCCAGCGCTTCTAAAAGAGGTGAAAAGATCGTTATAAAAGAAGTAGTGAATTTCGACAGTGATGCTGAACGGCTTTGGAAAAAAGCGTCCGCTTTTTTCCAGATCGCCGTCGTGCGAGATTCGCCGTACCTTAATTGGCGGTATTTCAAAAACCCACTGCGTTCCTACAAAGTTTTTTCAGCCAGCGAAGAAGAGGAGTGGAAAGGTTATATGGTGCTTGCGGTCGACGATACTTGGGGGTTTCAAGTGGGATTTGTCGTGGATCTCATTGTGGATCCTGAGACGCCCGAAGCAGGTTTTGAACTGCTTCATTATGCCGAGAGATTTTTAAAAACCCAAGGGGTGGTCGCAATCGCGGGTCTGTTTTCTTTTTTGCCTTCTTACAAAAAATTGTTTCAACGAAGCGGTTATTGGATCCTCCCAGAAAATAGGGTGAAACGTCCTTATCATCTTATTACGGATTTGTCCAAAACTTTTGGTCACGCTCTTGCTGATCAATACGCTGCCACTATCCAGGATGGGGCTAAATGGTTTATGACGCTTGGCGACACGGATTTGATTTAAGACAAATTCGGTTGCTTATTGGCATTGAATTAATTAAGATAAATGTCATGAGAAAGCCATCAATTTTCGTCGTTTTGATTTTTTCCTTTCTTTTTCCCTACACCTCTTTGCTAAAGGCCGCAGAGTCTAATCAAACTTCGGAAAATATTTATTACAAGGTGAGCGATGTCAATAACGACGGGGAGCCTTCCAATGTTCAGTACGCGATTTTTAAAGAGGAAAACAACGGTTACGTGATCGTGGGGAAAGGCGCTATCGCGCCAGGCCAAAAACTGCCTCCGAATTGCTTTGTCTGCGTGGATGAAGACTCCGATTTCACCATCAGTCTTTATCATCCTCGCGTGATGTCAACGGAAGGAAAAGCGCAAGTGAAGGAGCTCGCCCAAGCGGAGTGGAAAATCCTTGAAAAGGGCGCTGCCCTCAATCTGGGAGATGAGATCAGAACGTCCGCGGGCTCCGTTTGTGAACTTCAGATTGGAAAGAGCGTGGTTAAAGTCGACGCGGATACCCATATCATTTTCACTTCTATGAGCTCCGATGACGTGATGATTAATCTTCTGAAGGGGAAGATCCTTTCCGTGGTAGACGGGTTTGGCGGTGACGCTTCTTTCAGCATTTTAACCCTTGAGGCCACTTTTCAGGCGAAAGGGACGACCTATTTGGTTGACCGCATGGGGCCGGCGCTTAGCGTTTATCGCGGCAACGTGGAGGAAACAATCCTATCAAGCGGCAAAAAGATCAACGTGTCTCAGGGAGGAAAAAGTACTATGGTTGCCGGCATACCGATAAAGCAAGAAGCGTTGCTGAAAGATTCCCATGAATTTGCTCAAGCGGCCGATTTCGAAAAAAGCGCCAAGCGAAGCTTAAGTCTACCCGAAAACACCGAATGGATATCGCCTAAGACTTTTACAATTTCAGGCGCGACGCAGGATGTTGTCGTCCGTTATCTGGATCCGTCGTCCCTCAAGAAAGGAACAGAGCATGCCGTGGTCACGACAACGACCACGGTTACCGAGGGCGTGGTAGAAGCTAGAATGTTGTTCCGTGGTAAGCAGGTAGGGGATGCAAAGTTAGTCAAGGCAGGCGAAACGGCCATCGCTGATTTTGTGTGCGCCGGTGGGTTGAAGGTTCAGCCGTCAGTCATGCTCGTCAAGTCCACTGAAACCCCTGGATCGAACGAAGAAGCGCCCCTATCAAAGATTCCAGACCAACCCCCCAGCAATTCTTAAAAACCCTCGACACCTTAGGGTCTCTGTTTTTTCTTGTTCTCGTCATCCTTCCGGCGCCTCTTTTTGGGGGAAGAGAGGCCACGTCGTTATTTCTGATCCGGGCTCTGATCTTAGGAACGACCTTTCTTTTTTTAATCACGCTGATTTTTTACGACCGTCATTTTTTTCTTCAAAGCGTTCGCGGTATTCAGTTCCCGCTCTTGCTATTTTCTTTATTTATTTTGTATAGTTTTGCTCAATGGAATGGCGGCTCCGGCGTTTTTTCAAAAATCATGCCCGGATCCATCAACCGCTTTGAAACACAGGATCATGCCGTTCAACTTATTTTTTATTTGTTGTTTTTTTTCTTAAGCCTTCACTTTCTCTCGTCACAAAAGCGGATGCGATTGGTGATGGTCTTGGTGGCGGTTGAAACGGCCTTTCTGATCGCGCTGGGTTACTTTCAAGCCAATGCGGTCTACGGAGGCCTGCGAGAAATATATGGATGGCACGCCGTTCAGAAAGATTCCCAATTTTTTTCCTCGTTTTTTAATAAGAACTATTACGGCGCTTTTCTCCTCTTGGCGAGTTATCTGTTCTTAGGCCCGCTGTTTTATTGGTTTCGTCATCCGGAATTCAAGTGGCCTTTGGATTCCCGTCAATTGGAAAATCTGCTCTTTGTGCTGATTCTTCCGGCGGCTTTGGTTTCGATGCTCCATGTCAGGGCACGCGCCGCGTTTGCCATGGAACTTTGCGCGGTGAGCGTGCTATGGCTGTTCGGATTTTTGACGGGAGGCCGAAAAAAGGCTTTCTTCGCGTTTTTGTTGTTTGGCGCTTCGACGACGGCGTTAGTACTCATTCTCAGCCCTTCGCTGTGGGAGCCTTACCGTTCTTTGGTCCGGGATTTCACGTTTCGGTTGACCCTGTGGAAAGAATCGGTCCCATTGTTCCTTGATTTTCCAACCTTTGGAACAGGGTTGGGGACTTTTAAGTGGATTTCAAGGCGTTATCAGATCAATCTCGTCGAAGATTTTTGGATGGATCATGCCCATAACGATTACCTCGAGCTTTTAACCGATACAGGGATGATTGGTTTTCTAATTTTCATAACCGCGATTGTTTCGCTGCTTGTCACATCTCTTCGGAGATGCTTAAAAAGCGAGTCGCGGTGGAATCGTACTATCGGGACCGTGTCTTTTGTGGCGACGGTGTCATTGGGCATGATCACCACGGTCGATTTTTATTTGCGCACACCGGCCATTGCGATGCTATGGGTGGTTCACTTGGCGGTTCTGGTGAATTGCGGGGCGATGTATTCCAAAAAAGAGGAAGACCGTTCTGTGAAAGGCTCGTCGGGGTCTATCGCCTTAAAAATCATGTGGGTGACGGTGGGAATCGTCTTTCTATGCTTCTTGGGGAAACAGGCTTATCGCACATATCAGACGCAAGCGATATTCGACCGATACGAACAGGCCGCAAGCTCTGGCTTGCGGCACGTCGGCCGGGGCAGTGGAATGCCCCGTGCTCTCCAGGCTCAGGCACTGGTGGATAACGCAGAGGAATTGGCCAAAGCGGTTTTAGCCATGCCGGAGGATCCCAAGGGGTGGAAGCTCTTGGGAGACTTCTATTTTCGAAAAGCTACTTTTAACCCAGGACGATTGTCGGACAAATATTTTCGAAAATCAATCGAAGCCTATGGGACTTTGACAAAGCTTGCGCCAACACGGCCGGACGCGTGGCTTCGTTTAGGAAAAGCCCAACTCCTGCACGGTGACTGGAAAGCCGGGTTTAAAAACATGCGTCAGGGGCTGGGCCACTCACCCTTCAACAGGGATATTTATTTATCCATCGTGGTTGATTATTTACGCACGGCTGAAATCTTAGCCGACTCGAAAGAAAGCCAGGCCTGCATTCAAGAAGCCGCTTCGCTGATTAAGCAAGCCTCTTCTCTTAAGAGACCCTTCACGGTAACGGACTTTGATTATATTGGATCTGCCAGCGGAAAACTAAGCGGAGAGGATCGGTCAAGAGTTTGGCGGTTGCTTGACAATTGATAAGATTGCAGTGATAATAGAAAAACTTCATGCTTTCAAAAAAAGACGCATTGGGACAAGGGGGGGTATGTTGTTAAAAGTCCTGGCGTGGAGGGGTGTTCTATATTTTTTAGGACTCCTTTATTGCTTATTTTTTTCAACCACCTCCTTTGCCGCGCGCGCTGAGGAATTTGGCAGCGGATTGGATCAGTCGTTTAGTGCCGGGTATTCTCAAAAATCCTTCGCTCAAAGTTTTCATACGTCCGCCTTTGAAGAACCCGCGGACGAGGCGGCCGGCGCCACTTGGGGGACTTGGCGATTGTTGAAAGGTTTTAATTTTTCGACCGTCTATGATTCGAATATTTTTTTGACTCCAAAAAATGAAAAAGACGATGAAATTCTGATCTATACGCCGACGATCGGAGTTATAGGTAAAGGCCGCCATGATTTTTTAAAAACTTTTTATGATTTATCTTATACGGAATACATCAAAAATGGAAAGCTAAGCCGTTTTAACCACTCGTGGACAACCGAGATTGGGTACCGGTTTCCGAAATTGAAAATAGACTTTTATAATAACTTTAAGCCGGACACGGCGTATGCCGTCGGGGAAAGGACGGAATTGAGATCCGCTGAACCGTCAAAGGTGATTACCTATGCGGACGAAGCGTCGGGTAAGATTGATTATGAACTGACCCCCAAGACCCACTTGTCATACACGCAGCGCACCATTTTTTATTATTTCCCATCCGCGTCAAACGCTTCTGCCACGAAGCGTTACAGTTCGCAGACCCATATTTTTAATCCTAGAATGTCTTATCAGATAGCGCCTAAAACCGATATTTATGCCGATTACGAGTTTGATACGGCCGATTTTTTTAAAGGAGGCGACTATTCTTCCAAGTCGAGTGCTCTCAGCAACGGAATCATCCGGCGGATTTCGCCGAATACCAAAGCCAGCCTCGAGTTTGGATATCGTTGGAGAGATTATGATGATACGGATGCCGCGAAGGATCAAGGCATTTATCAGTTTAAGGCGGCTCTTTCGCAACTATTGACGTATAAAACATCGGTCACGTTTTGGGCGGCCAGGGGTCTTCAAGAAGATTTGGCTAATATTACGTCGACGCGGTCAGCCAATCGCATCGTTTACTACACCGGGACGAATCTGATGTGGCAGATCAACCGTGTGTTCGACTTTCAGGGCAGCGGCAGCGTCGGATACGACACCAAGGACGGCACCATCACGCAGACAGATTCGGACAACTCCACGGTGATCTTCACCCGCCCGCTGAATAATAATTTCTACGAAGGCAGCGCCTCTTTGAATTGGAGCCCGCGGCCGTTCGTATCGGCGACAGTCGGTTATAAGTATTTCAGAAAAGAATCAAGTTTTGGACCTTTTGACTACGAGGACCACAAGGTGGTGACCGCACTGAGGCTCAAATTTTAATGCCAAGGCCAGCCGTTAGATCCTGTATGTTTTTGGCTTTATTGTTTTTTATTTTAGCCGTGCACCCGACTTACTCTTCCGGCGAACAAAAGGCGGTCGAAGCGCCTGTTGAGAAATACCCTATACGAGCCGGAGATAGGTTAAATATTCAAGTCTATCGTGAAACGGATTTGACGGGCATTTTTATCGTGGACACCGCGGGAAATATCAGTTATCCCTTGCTCGGGGTCCTAACGGTCCAGGGCCTATCGCTGGAAGAATTGCGTCAGCGCTTAACGGAGGAACTCGGCAAGGATTATCTGACGAACCCTCAAGTGCAAGTCGCTTTTGAGGAGAGCCTAAACAAATCTGTTTACATTCTTGGCCAAGTTTCCCGGCCCGGCAATTATGAGTACACGCCGAATATGACGCTGGTGCGCCTTGTTTCCAAGGCCGGAGGGTTTACATTAATGGCGGCGCCAAGTCACGTAAAAATTACCAGGAAAATGAGGGACGGAAAAATTAAGGCCCTGTCGGCGAATGTGGGCGCGATTATGGACGGACGAGCGGAAGATGTTGCCCTGGAGTCGGGCGATTTAGTCATGGTTCCTGAAACATTTTTTTAGGAGTGCCCTTGTTAACCAAGGAAGAATTGCGGGACGGTTCTTATAACGAACCATCCGAAATAAATGAATTGTCGGAAATGTGGCAAGTTGTTTTCGCCTACCGCCGGATCGTCCTGTCTATGACAGGCATTGTTTTTCTGATTTCTACCATCTATTACTCCGTTTTGCCCAATGTCTACACGGGCGAAGTCCAGCTTTTGGTTGAGGTGCCTCCTGAGCGGCATAAACCTTTCGAAGAGACGGAAATGCAGGTCTATGCGGGGGTGGATGAATTTTTTGAGACTCAGATCGCCATTTTGACCGGCGGGAATATCAAAAAAACCGTTCGAGAAGAATTAAACTTGGACGAAAAATACAAATTTAAACTTCAGGCCAACCGATTTCGCGGAACGCAAATCATATCCTTGAAGGTGGAAGACAGGGATCCCGTGATGGCGGCCAAAATCGCGAATAAATTTTATGAAGTTTACATGTTATGGAGCGCGCAGCAGGACCTTTTTATGCCCCAGCAGTTTTTAAAATTGCTCCCAAGCGATGAGGATTTGTCGGAGAAAGGCACCGAACAAGCGGCTTTGAAAGGAATCAGCAAGCAAGAATATGCCGAGTCACTCAGAAGCGTATCCAGGGACCCCATCATTCAAAAACTCAAGAATGACAGATTGGATGTGGAGGCTGAACTAAAAGAATATTCCCAGCGTTATAAGGCCAAGCATCCGCTCATGAAGGAATTAAACGAGAAGCTAATCTATCTCAACGCGAGCATGGAAGACAGGGTCAGGCAAATTATCAGCGCTCTTCGGACCGGTGCGTCGGGTGAATTTCAAATAACGAACATCAAGTTGCTGGAGGAAGCGGTGCCTCCTAAGGCGCCGTCGGGGCCCAGGCGAACTTATGCTATTTTCTTGTGCACCGTCATTGGCTTTTTCTCGAGTGTTTTTTTCGTATGGCTCATGGAATATACCAACCAGAAGATCCGCACGGAAGAAGACTTGGGTTTGAATTTTGGAACACCCTTTTTAGGCTATGTCCCTTTGATCAAGGATCTGGTCAAGCACAAAGGCCGCGATCGCGCGGAGGAGGACTGGGAGAATCGGAACGTGCTGGAAATTTTTAATAAGGACGCGGAATTGAAAGACGCGTTGGTTTTATTACGCACGCGGTTTCTTTTCTCAATGCCCTTGGAGAAATCCAAAAGAATTATGATCACCAGTGTGATGCCGGATGAGGGCAAGTCGACGATCTCCGCTTTGCTGGCCGCCGCTCTTGCTCAAATGGGAGAAAAAGTGCTGCTGATCTCATCCGACATTCGGAGGCCGTTATTGGCGAAGTATCTGGGCGTTTCGACGCAGAAAGGTTTGACGGATTTTCTGGTTGGCACCGTTTCCAAGCCTTCGGAGATTATTATGGATGTTTCCGGCAGTTCTTTTAAGTTAATCTCCGCCGGCAGCGCTACTCCCAATCCCACGGAATTATTGGAATCCAGGCGTCTTCCGGAGCTATTGGAAAGCGTTTCCAAAGACTTCGACCGCATCCTTATTGACGCAACGCCTGTTCTTTATATCCCGGATGGTTTTATGATCGCCAAGCATGTGCATAGCAGTATTCTTATATGCGGAGCGGGAATGATTCACCGGAGAGTCGCAAGGGATGTGGTTAAAAAATTCAGCGACTTAAACCACCCATTTATCGGAGTGGTGATCAACCGGGTGGTTTACGGCAAGGGGGCGTATAGCTATCATTACAAATATTATAAAGCGCACAAGAAATACTATAAAAAAAGGGACCTTAACGAAACGGTTTCAGACGGTTGATTTCACTGATGTAGTTGCCGATCATCACGCGGTCATCATCATTGATCCGCACGAATCGGGCTGCGACACATTCTACGGAAGACTTTGGCAAAAGCTCCAACCGAACAATCTCGATCTCCATATTCAAGGGTCTGTCCGCCGGCGGAAAATTTAAGATTAACGGCAGGCGCATTCCTACCCGGATTTTTTGATGGCTATAAGTAAACAGGATACCGCCCGTGCTAATGTCATGCACCATGACAACGTCCCACACGCTTCCAGCCCCTTGGGGCAATTGGATGCGTGCCGTTAAGGACTTCTTTTCTCTCTTAAACTCTCTTCTTATAAACTTTCTTTCGTCTTTCGAGGGAGATTCGCTCATCGCCGGTATTCTACACCCGAAGATAGAAGATTTCCAGAAATTTAGGCGGGGTGGGGACTCTCGGGGCTCAAGCCGTCAATACGGTAAATGTTTTCTTTTGATCGCGGTTAGGGTAGAATAGCAGGCGTCACCCCACCATCTGTTTTGTCCGCAAAGCGGACTGATTGCTCACAGCAATCGTAAAAAACAGGTGGTGGGGTCAGTTGACGTGACAAACACAAAACGGGGAGGAAACATGGGGTTTCAAGAAGGTGGTGGATTCGGCGGTCGGCCTCGGGAGATGCACAAAGCGATCTGTGAAGATTGCAAGAAAGAGTGTGAGGTCCCTTTCAAGCCCAGCGGAGATCGTCCGGTCTACTGCAAAGAATGCTTTTCAAAGCGCAAGGGTAGTGGGCGCTAGCGGCTACGAGGCCATCCATTGCCTCTCCGCCGAAGGACGCCCGCCTGCCGGACGGGCAGGGATTCGTCCTCTGGCGAAGAGCGCATCTGCCGCGAGAGGAGATCGCGGCCTAGCGGGCAAATTGACGAACTCATCAAGGTAGGAATTCGGGCTAGGTCTACTGAGTTACGTGTAACTTAGTATTTGGCCTAGCCCTATTTATCGCATAGGGCCATGAAGCTCTTTTAAGGAGACAAGAAGCCCAGTGGAATTGTTTTTTAAGCTGGTCGTCTTCGCGGCGAGCGTTTGGATCAGCGTGAAATATGCCGTAGGGTATTGGGTCGTGGGGCCGGTGTTTGGCCTTGCGGTTATTTCATGGGATTCCAACACATTTAAAAATGTGATCGCGGCCAAACACCTGTCATTTTTGGCGGCGTCTACGCTGATTTACGCGCTGGTTTATCACGTTTCAACGTTCAATTGGGGCCGTGGCTCTGATTTTCTCGATTCCATGATCGGTTCGCTTCCGATTGCCGTGATGATAGGAAGCGTATTGCTGTCATTGGCCCACAGGGCTTTATTTTCCGCTCCATTAAGGGTAACCCTTCGCGTGATGGCTTCGCTTATTTTATCGTTCTACGCGATCACACTCCTTTCCTTTGGTAACGATCACTTCGAATGGGGCCTCAAAATCAACTTTCTGGCCATATCTATTACGGTGTGGCAGGGCCTCTACCTCTATTTTTTCTTCCAACCTTTTAATAGACCTTAAGATAAATCAGGCCGGCATGGAAACAAGAAAAATAAACATTCTTTTGATCGAAGACGATCCGGACGATATTGTTTGGGTGCAGGAGATTTTGTCGCAGACGGACGGTGTGATGCCGGACTTTAGGCTTCATTACGTCTCTCGTCTTGACGCGGCATTGGAACGCCTGACACAAGGGGACATTGACATCGTATTGCTGGATCTTTCATTGCCCGATGCGAAAGGGATGGAGACCCTGAGTAAACTCCACGCCCAAATGCCCGACATTCCGGTCGTAATCTTGACCGCGCTCAGTGATGAATCGTATGCGCTTGAGGCGGTGAAAAAAGGCGCGGAGGATTATCTGGTGAAAGGGCAGGTGAACAAGCATGTGCTTGTCCGGACGATCCGCCACGCAGTTGAGCGGCACCGGATCCGAAGAAAGCTTCTTTCAGTGACGAAAGAACTGAGAGCATCCTATTCAAGACTTGAGAAACAGGTCTTGATGGATCCTTTAACGGGGCTTCTAAACCGCAAGGGGATTCAAGAGGCCTTGTCCCGTGAGATCCGGTGGGCCGAGCGCGAGGAATCGGATCTCTTGGCCTTGTTTTTGGATTTGGATAATTTCAAGGAGATCAACGATTCTTTAGGCCATGCGGTCGGCGATGTGGTGCTCAAGGAAATCGCGAATAAGCTCAAAAGCTCCGTGCGCCTCACGGATTATCTGGCGCGGATCGGAGGGGATGAATTCCTCATTTTGATGCCGAAGACGAAACTGGCCGCGGGTGTCCGGGCCGCCGAAAAGATACGCCTCGCGGTCTCCAGCGTGCCTATTTCCGTTGCTTCCCCGAAACAGTCTTTCAAGATCACGGCCAGCGTCGGCGTCGTTCAGATATGGAACGATATCGTATCGATTGATGAGCTCTTGTCCAAATTGCATCTGGTGATCCATCGGAGTAAAAGCAGCGGGAAAAACAGGATCTCTTACGACAACCCAAAAAAAGAATTGAACAGTGAAGCGGTCCATTTGCTCTCCAACATTCTTGTCACGCTTCGCCATGGCGAGAATTATCAGGTCGTCAAGCAACCCATTTTCAATTTGCAGGACTCGACAGAAGTGGGGTATGAATTTTTAAGCCGCGTCGCGATCAAGGGGTTTGAAATGCCCGATGATTTCTTTCGGATCTGCCTTGAAAACAACCTCCTGACACTCGTGGATTACCAGTGCCTTAAAAATTGCGTCTCCTCTTCGTCATTTATTCTCAAAGCCACGCGTTTTCATATCAACATTTTTCCTTCCACGGTCATTGATATTCCGATCAAAAACCTGCTCGAGTGTTTTCCTTTGGATAAGCCGAAAGGAACTTATTGCATCGAGATCAGCGAACAGCAGATTATCGGGGATCCTTCGTATCTGGTGAATCAGGTGCGGGCGATCAAGCAGGCCGGGATTTTGGTGGCGATTGACGATGTCGGGTTCGGCAGGAGTTGTCTCGAAAGTTTGATTCTCTTGGAGCCGGACATCGTCAAAGTGGACAAACGATGGGTGCATGGGATCGCGCATAATATTGGGATCACGCAGTCGCTGAAGCGTCTTTTAAAAGTGACCGATGCCCTGAGCGCGGAGGTCGTGGCGGAGGGGATTGAGCTGCAGGAAGATCTGGATTTGTTGAGGACGATGGGCGTCAAGTATGGGCAGGGCTATCTTTTAGGCAGGCCCGCCTGATAATGACGGATCAGTCAAATTTTACGATTGATTAAAAAGTTTTAATTTGATATAACCTACCCCACCATTATAATAACCAATGACCAAGCACTAAGTAACAAATAATAACCAAACACCAAGCACTAAGATACAAACTCGTGTTTGGATATTGGGATTTGAATATTGGAATTTATTTGGAACTTGGCATTTGTGATTTGGGATTTTTTTTAATTTTGGATCTTGTAATTTGGTCATTGGTTATTCTTTTGTCGTTGAAGCGTTATGTCCATTTCTAAGAAAGGGAGAGAATGCTAAGTACGGCCAATTTTTCGCAGGTAGAAGTCGTGGCCCTTTGGGCGGTTTTGGGCACCGCTGTCGCGGGGCTTTTATACGCGGCCTTTTTGATGGGACAAGTCCTTCGCGAAGACAAAGGGACGATTGAGATGCAGAAAATCAGCGACTCCATCCGCATCGGTTCCAACGCCTATTTGTTCCGTCAATTTAAAACCATCCTTTTTCTTATCTTGATTCTGACCGCTTGTCTTTATTTCACCGCCGGTGAGAAGCATATCGCGATCGGCCGCGCCTGCGCGTTTTTAATGGGCTCGATTTTCTCGGCCGCGATCGGATTCGTGGGAATGAATCTGGCAGTGCGCGGCAATGTCCGGGTCGCCGCCGCGGCCAATCGCGGGAGTTTCTCCGACGCGCTGAAGATCGCCTATCGCACCGGGACGATCACCGGCATGTTGACGGATGGCCTTGGCCTTTTCGGCGGCACGGTGATCTTTATGATCTACGGTGAAAAGGCCTACGAGGTGCTGTTAGGATTTGGTTTTGGCGGCACGCTCTTGGCGCTCTTTATGAGAGTCGGGGGAGGAATTTTTACCAAAGCCGCCGACGTGGGCGCGGACCTTGTGGGTAAGATCGAAAAAAATATTCCTGAGGACGACCCGCGCAACGCCGCGACGATCGCCGACAACGTCGGAGATAATGTCGGTGACTGCGCCGGAATGGCGGCCGATATTTTTGAATCGTATGAAGTGACGATTGTGGCGGCGATGATTTTGGGATGGGCCTCTTATGGGCATAAAGGCGTGATCTTTCCGCTTCTGGTGCGGGCGATCGGCGTGATCAGCTCCATCATCGGCACCTATGCCGTGCGCACAAAAGAAGAAGTGCGTGACGCGATGAAAGCCATCAACATCGGTTTTATTTTATCGGCGTTTATCTCGATCGTCGGATTTATCATGATCGGATTTTTCTATCTTCGATTTTCGACGGAAATCCAGGCGCCCGCTTGGATAAACTTCGGTATTGCCGGGCTCGATCTGCGGCCCGTGTGGGCGACGCTCGTGGGAATTATTTTGGCGGTGACGATTAATCGTCTCACCGAGTATTTTACGGACACCAATAAGCCGCCAGTCAAGTCCGTGGCCGAGTCTTGCCAAACCGGGCATGCGACGGCGATCATCACCGGCCTCGCGGTCGGATTGGAGAGCACGGTGTGGGCGATTTTTGTGATCTCGATCGCGATCTTGCTTTCCGCGGTGATTTTTCAGGGGACCGATCCCACGTTTATCGCCTATGGGGTTTCGATGTGCGGTATCGGCATGCTAACTTTGACCGGAAATAATATTTCGATGGACGTCTTCGGCCCCGTGGCGGATAACGCCAATGGCATCGGCGAAATGGCAAAGCTTCCCAAGCCCGCGCGGCAGATTTTGGCGGATCTCGATGCCGTGGGAAATACCACCAAGGCGATTACCAAAGGAATCGCAATCGGCTCAGCGGTTGTCGCTGCCATCTCTCTTTTTAACGCCTATATTACGGATATCAGTCATTTGACTCACGCCACTTATGACCAAATCGCTTCGATGCTGTCCATCTCTGACCATCATGTCTTTGTCGGGCTTTTAATCGGCGGCGCGATTCCGTTTCTTTTCAGCTCCCTCACTATTAAGGCGGTAGGGAGGGCGGCCTTTTTGATTGTGAAAGAAGTCAGGGAACAATTGAAGGATAAGGATGTCTGGGAAGGCAGGAAGCTTCCCGATTACGCGAGGGTTGTTTCGATTTGCACGACGGCGGCTCAGAAGGAATTGATTCGCCCGGGGCTGCTCGCGATTTTGGCGCCACTTGTGATAGGGATTCTTCTTAAAAAAGAAGCGCTGGGCGGATTCTTAGCGGGCATGATTCTCTCGGGGCAACTCTTGGCGGTATTTATGGCCAACGCCGGCGGCGCTTGGGATAACGCCAAGAAATTGATCGAAGACGGCAATTTCGGCGGCAAGGGCTCCGAGACCCATAAGGCTTCGGTCACGGGGGATACGGTGGGCGATCCATTGAAGGACACGGCAGGGCCCGCGCTCAACCCTCTCATCAAGGTCATGAATATGGTGGCGCTTTTGGCCATTCCGATCGTCGTGCGCTATGAAAATTCGCAGCCGGTTTTCTGGGCCGCCGCGGGGGTCGGCGTTTTCCTGCTCTTCCTCATCTTGCATAAACCCAAGCCTTCCAAAGAAGAACTCGAGATCATCCAAAAAGCGTAAGATAATCGCGCAGTCGCGTCTTGTCTTCTTTTGAAAGTGAAATAAAACTAGCGCCGAATTCGTGTTGTTCCACGTTCGGCAATTCCCTAATCCATGCAGGCTTGATGACTGCCTCAATGGATTTCGTCTTGGAAAGATTCATTCTCACCGCCAAGCGATCATGGATGGGGATGAACCGGTTCGACCTGAAACGAATCCCGCCTTCAGAAATATCACGGATCGTTGTTTCTTCCTCACTCAACGAGCGTTCCCCGTTCACTTTTTTGAATGACGCGGTCATTTCGCACGCAACGCGTTTAAAAACTCTATTTTCCATAAGGGCATTAGTTTACCTCACACTTCGAATTATTTCAAGAGCTGATTGCCGCCAAAGAACGCGGCGGATTCGTCCTCGGGCTTTTTAGCCCTCGGCGAAGATTTATTATGGGAATCAGGGGGGTGAATTCCATGTGTTTCTAACTATATTTTACAATTGTTATACATTATTATTGATAAATTAGCACTGATGGTTTACAATCGTTAAGCTATGGCGGATCGTGAATTAAGCAAGGATTTTCTTACGGGCTATTACACAAGAGAAGGACTGTATCCGCAGGTGCAGAAATTGCTATCGGATTACCAACGCTATCATTCGCCTTTTTCCCTTCTTATCATCGACATTGATCGTTTTAAGTCATTTAACGACAAGTACGGACACGCAACGGGTGATGAGATTCTGAAATATTTTTCAAACGCCATTCGCCTTGATCTTGTGGCGGAACAGGCGCAGCTGTTTCGCCTTGGGGGCGACGAGTTTGTGATCCTGTTTCCCGCCAAAGAACCGGACGAGGTCAAGCGTTTGGCAAAAAGGATGAATGAGAATTTGAAGCGTACACCCCACCGTGTGGGCGATCGCTCGGTGAAGTTGAGTTTCTCCGCGGGGATTGCCTCTTACCCAGCGAATGGCGGCACGGCCGAGGAGTTACTTCACCGTGCGGATCAGGCCATGTATTTTTCCAAACAAGCCGGCCGTGGCCGGGTGACGCCATACGGCAAATTTTTCATTGTGAGATTAGAACAGGCGGCGCGGTTACTTTCTATCTTGGCGCTGGCGTTTCTTGTGGGGCTTGGAACGAAGATTGGAATCCAATCTTATCCGAATCTCGAAAATAAAATTTTAGGTATTTTTAGTAAAGCCGAGACCTTAAAGGCCCATCTCAGAGAGGAAGCCTCTCAAGCGATGCGCTCCGTGGGGTCTAGGTTCAAGAGGCGGTCTTTGGTGCGTCCACCGGAGATTTCCGCGCCACCTCCTCTGGTCCAGAAACCCGAGGCGGGGTCTTTGAGCGCGCCTCCGACGACGGCATGGGATTTGGTCTATTTGAAGTCCGGCGGGGTTATTCAAGGGATCATTTTAAAAGAAGATGAGTCACGGTTGACTCTCCAGCTGAATATTTCCGCGGGAAAAGGGCTGCTTGTGCTGGATAAAGCCGATGTGTTGAAAATAGTCAGAGAAGACTAACCACCGCTTTATGTTTTATTGCGTTTTTTTAGCTAACTCTTATTATAACTTATCATTTTTGTTGAAGAAACACTAGTCTTGGTCTATAATTGACACCGGTGTGCTAAATGATGTGTCATTGCGAGGAGCGTTAGCGACGAAGCAATCTGATTGATAACTCAGATTGCCACGCCACGCCTTATGGCCACGCTCGCAACGACGTGGAAGGGAAGAAGCATTCTATGGGAAACCAGTTGGGAGTCGGGGTCTATTTTGATGTGGACCATGCGTTTGTCGTGGAACTTGTGAAAGAGGGCGGCTCCGCGAGGCTGATGAGATCGGGCGAAGTTGAATTCAGCATCCCCTCGCTTGATTTGTATTCCGAAGGCAAGACGGTGTCCCCGGCGATTCGAAGCGCGTTTGAAAAATCGGCCATAAGTAGTAAGGTCGTGGCGGCTGCGTTGCCGGCAAGGAGTTGTATCGTGCGCTATTTTGATATTCCCATGATCCCTAAAAGGGAATGGGCCGCCGCCGTCCATTTTGAAGCTCAAAAATACGTCTCGTTGGATCTCAACGACTTGAGCCACAGTTTCTACGTTTTTCCGGATAAGAAACAAAAGAAGATCGGCATCGTTTTTCTTGCTTCGAAAAAAGAGATCATCCATCAACATCTCGAGCTTTTGAGCAGCGCCGGGTTGGAAGCGCACTATTTGGAGCCCGCGTCACTCTCAGTTGTCAGGGCGCTGCGTGGCGCCAAAGGCTGGCGGGATAACGAAACGTGCACGCTGGTGGATCTGCGTTCCAACGGCATGATGAGCATTGCCATCATCAAGAATAACCGTATTTTGATGACGCGCGATAGTTTTCTTGCGCAGGCGGGCGATGGGAACCCACCCGCCAAACAGCCGGCGGGCCTTTGGCCGGCTCAAGGTCTGCCCGATCTTAACGGTTTTATAAAGGAGATGAAGCTGACATTTAATTTCTTTGATAAAAACTTTAAGAATGAAGAAATGAAACGGATTATTTTTATTCCTAAGGGGGATCATTTTTTAAAAGATTGGTCGGAGCGCCTGAAAGCCGAGTTTGCCATTCCCTTTGAGGGTGGGGACTTTAGCCATTTGTTGGGGTCGGCCGTGCCTTCTGCTTTCGGAATGATCGCGGCGGCCGGTTTGGCGCTCAGGGAACTTTCCGCCCGCCAGCCTTTGGTGGGGGAAGCGAATTTGATCGCACGGGAACAAATTCCCGTGATGATGAAAGAAGAGGCCGGCGATCTGATAACCGAGGGGGAAAAAGCGACGCTTCAAAAATGGGCGTTGATAGGCGTCTCGATTGTCGTGGCCGCCGTTTTGGGTTTTCATTTTCTTCTTGGTTTCAAAATCGCGCGCCATCGCGCCGATTTGAACAACCGAGAGATCGCGCATACGAAACCCGCGAGTGTTGCGGATACCTCCGTTTCTCAGGAAGAGTTGGCGCAAACCGATCTTCGACTGAGCGGCCAGCTTGGATTCCTGTCCGCGCTGGTTGACCGGAGAGTTTTTTGGACGTCCAAGATGAACGAATTGGCGCGCGTGACGCCCCCGGGGATCCGGCTTACCCATCTGGAATACGCGGATCGCGAGAATAAGCAGGGGCGCGGTCAGATCGTCTTGACATTACAAGGCGTTGTCATTTCAGGCGGTTCGGGATCGGAGCTGGACGCGCCCGCTCTCTTTGTGAGCGCGCTGAAACAGGACCAAGCGTTCATGGAAGGCTTCCATGAGGTGAAGCTGTCCGCTATCAGGAAAGTGCTTGTCCAAAACACCGAAAAGGTCAATTTTGAAGTGCTGTGTTCGCCGCCGAAAACGCAAGAAGCGGGTCCATGATGGGGGCTTGGCTTAAGGACACGCGCCATAAAATCATCGTGATGACAGCGGCTATTTTTTTATTAGGCGCCATAACGGGGAAGCGTTTTTTGATCGATCCGGATTTCAAAACTTTAAAAAATCTCGCCAATCAGATCACTGCCGAATCTCACAAAGAAGAGGCGCTCAAGGCGATCCTGAATTTGGAAAATAAGATTAAAAGCTATGAGAGGTATTCCTCGAAAACCGATGATAGTTCCTGGTTGATTGAAACGGTGAACCGCCTGGCGAAAGAGTCCGGGGTGGCAGTGATGTCGCTGACGCCGCAACCAACCGAAACCGGCGAAAGCCTTAACAAACTTGTTTTGCGCGTGGAAGCACTCTGCGGTTATCATGAGCTGGGAAACTTCGCCAGCCGTATCGAGAGCGAGGCTCGTTTCATCAAGATTTCGGAAGTGAAAGCTCAAAGCCGGACCGGGTCACAAGCATCCGGGCAGGTACTGACCGTCACGATGTCTATTGCCGCTTATTATCCGCGGCAGAATACGTTGGCATGAAAATCCGGGACCTGGCGCGCCACAGTCATTCGACGTGGCAGCCCCGTCGCATGACGGGGCGCATGGGGCTGGCGACGTTTGTTTTTTCCTTTTATTTCACGGCGGCTTACGCGGTGGATTACACGGGGGGTAATTTCAATGACCCCTTTTTTTACGAGGAAACCGGAAAAGATAGTGATAAACTAGATAGCGTCGCTCCTCAGGGGTCCATGATTTTACAGGGTGTGTTGTGGAACGTGGAGCCCCCGACAGCCATTATCAGCGGTCAAATCGTTACCCGTGGCGCTAAAATAGGCGATGCGGAAGTCATCCAGATCAATCAAGAAGGCGTTAAAATGCTGGCGAACGGTAATGAATTCATGTTAAAAATGGAATTGAGGAGAGCTGAATGAGACCTCTTGCCGTTTTTTTGTTTATTCTTAGCCTACTGTTTTCCGGGAGCTTGTCTTTTGGGGAAACGTCCGCCGAACCCGCGATGGAAGCCGGGAGCGTTTCGATGGATTTTGACGGCGCGCCTTTAAACCAGGTTTTGCGCGTATTTTCCCAGCTCTCCGGCCTCAATTTTGTCGCCAGTGATGAAGTCAAATCAAAGATGATTTCGGTTTACTTTGACCATGTTCCGGTGCAAGACGCTTTGGAGAGTTTAATCAAAGCCAACGGCCTGCGTTATGAACAAAAGGAGGGCAGTAAAATTTTTCTGGTTTATCCCACAGACTCTGCCGGCGCGCTTGAGACAAAAATATTCGCCTTGAAATACGCGCGGCTTTCCACCTCCCCGCTCGATATTGGGGGTCAAAGCGTCATTGATAATTTGAAAACCGCGGACATTTCGGCGTCCTCATCTTCCACCAGCGCCTCCTCCTCCGCTTCAACGGCCGCCGGCGCCAGTTCCACGTCCGCGAACTTATCGGCGGCCAAGGGTATAGATAAACTGGTCTCAAGTTTACTTTCCACGAATGGGAAGATGACGGTCGATTTGGCGACCAACAGCCTGATCGTCACGGACACCGCGGATAAGCTTAAAGAAATTGAAAAAGTTTTGGCGGATATTGATGTGGCCCCGATGCAGGTCATGATCGAGGTTTATCTGATGGAGGTGAAAAAAACCCTTCTGAGCGACATCGGTGTTGAGTGGGGAGGGACTGACGGAGAACTGGCGAGGTTCACCGCTGGTTCGCGGACGACGGCATTTCCTTTCCAGGAGACTCTCTTTAATGCGTCGAAAGGCGTCAAAGCCAGTACTGTCACAGCGGCATCCACGCTTACTTTGGGGACGCTCAGCGCCACTAGTTTCAAAGCCATCTTGCGTTTTTTGATTAGCGATACTAATACAAAGATTTTGTCCAGGCCCAGGATCCTTACTTTGAATAACGAAGCGGCCAGCATCAAATTGGTGACGAATACGGCGATCGCGAATCAGACTCAGACGACCGCCGCTGAAGGGCAATCGACTTCAGTCACGAATACCGCGGAAAGGCAGGAGATCGGCATCAGCCTTAGGATGACGCCTCAAATCAACAGCGACCAAACCGTGGGTCTTTTTGTTGAGCCGTCGGTTTCGACGGTCGCGGCCTCCACTTTTTTCCCCAGTACCTTTTTGGATCCCACGACGCGGTCGGTTAGGACCATGGCGCGTCTGAAAAACCATGAGACATTGATGATCGGCGGGTTGCTGGACAAAAACAAGACGATGACCAAGAAAAAAATTCCGTTTCTGGGAGATCTGCCTTTGATAGGTCACGCGTTCGATTATGACAACAGTGATGACATAGAATCCGAGCTTATTATTTTCATCACGCCGCATATTGTGGAGGGTTATGAAACCCTCAATGCGGACACGGATTTGGCCGTGAGGCGCATGCTTGACAACTTCGAAGATTTTGTGGTCGATCCGGCGTTGACAACCCTGGACAACGTCGCGGAGCACAAAGCCCCCCTCGACCACGAACAGAAAAAACAGGTTCAAGACCGGATGAAAAAGTCAGTGACAAGCGCCGAGGAGATAAAGATGATTCAAGCGCTGGATTCGTTTGAGAGCCAGGCCGCCCGCCTGCCGGACGGGCAGGCGAACAGCCGCCGGTAGCCTTGAATAAGTTCAATGTGAAGTTAGGCAGTATCTTTTTAACGGAAGGGCTCATCACTCAGGAGCAATTGGACCGGGCGATAGAGTTTCAGAAACAAAATGCCGGCCAACTGCTCGGAGAAATTCTGGTTAAACTGGGCGGTGTCTCTGAAAAAGACCTTGCCATCGTTCTGGGCAAGCAGTTCAACATTCCTTACGTTCCCGCCGAAGATCTGATCATCCGCCCGTCTGACAGCGAGACTTTATTGAAGCTGATTCCCGAAGAAATCGCGCGAAAATATGCGGTCTTGCCTTTGTCGCTGAGCCTGAATTATCTGACCGTTGCGCTCTCCTCGCCCGGGGATTTGATCCTGCTGGATAATCTCCGCAAAATCACGGATCTTTATATCCATCCCATGATCGCGACGAAAACGGACATACTCGCCGCCATTGAAAAGTTTTATGGAGAAGGGGGGGGATTGCTTAAATCGGCGGTCGCCGCATCATACAAGACTGAAGATCAGGGGATCACGATCAAGGAAGAGGCCGTGGAAGAGCCTTTGGGTTTGGATAATATCGTCGCCAGCGCGGAAAAAATGCCCGTGATCCGTCTGACGGACCTTTTGATTCGCCAGGCGATCAAAGAAAGGGCCAGCGACATTCATATCGAACCCCTTCACGACCGTGTCAAGATCCGCTTTCGGATTGACGGCGTGCTGCATGCGGTCCCGTCGCCGGCCAAAGCGATGGCTCTGCCGCTCATTTCGCGCCTCAAGATCATATCCAGGCTGGACATTTCCGAGAAGCGGCTCCCGCAGGACGGTCATTTCCGCGCGGTGATTGACAAACGTGACATTGATTTTCGTGTCTCAACCATTCCCACCGTGAACGGCGAAAAAATGGTGATGCGTATTTTGGACCGTTCCACCCTGGAACTGGACTTGTCGAAGTTCGCCCTCGAGGACCGAGAGCTTGCGCTGATCCGCAGGGCGATCCATAAGCCATACGGATTGATCCTTGTCACGGGCCCGACAGGCAGCGGAAAAACAACGACACTGTATGCCGCGCTAAACGAGCTGAACGGCGTTGACAAAAATATCATCACCATCGAGGATCCCATCGAATATCAGATCACGGGGATCAACCAGGTTCAGATCAAGCCGACTATCGGCCTGACGTTTGCGACGGGATTGAGGGCTTTTTTGCGCCAGGACCCCGATATCATGCTGGTGGGCGAGATTCGCGACCTCGAGACCGCCCAGATTTGCGTGAAGGCCGCGATGACGGGGCATCTCGTTTTCAGCACCCTGCACACCAACGATGCGCCGAGTGCCATCAATCGCCTGATTGACATCGGCATGGACTCATTTCTGGTGATTTCATCGCTGATCGTTGTGGCGGCCCAAAGGCTGGTCCGGATATTATGCCCTAAATGCAAGGAAGCTTACAAACCCAATCCGGCGCTTTTGCCCGAGAATTTTAAGCCGGAATCCCGCGTCCTTTATAAGGCCCGCGGTTGTCCCGAATGTTCCATGACGGGTTATCGCGGCCGCGCCGCGATTTTCGAGCTCATGCTCATGAACGACCGCATTGAGGAGCTGGTCTTCAGAAAAGCTTCGCTTGCGGAGATTCGCGCGGAGGCCAGAAAGGCCGGCATGCGGACATTGGAGGAAAGCGG
>CAYJXB010000004.1:47386-50561 GCA_964374005.1 uncultured Planctomycetia bacterium | reverse complement strand
CGCACAGAGATAGATGCCCTTCCTGAAAAACTAAGACTCCCTATCCTGCTTTACCAGTTTGAAAACCTGCCCTACGAAGAGATCGCCCGTATCTTGGGTATTACTCCAAAAGCGGTGGAAAGAAGACTCTTCCACGCCAAGCAGCGCCTCCGCGATAAGTTTTCCAAATATCTCTAACTGATTCTGGCATAAGCCGGTAAATCATCCAAACTTTGTTTGGGGGATTTTGTCTTCTCATGCGTTCAATTAAATGTGACGAAGTATTCCTAACAGATGGCAGCTTACTTCAAGCGGGTTATTCCCAAGATCGGGGATCGTATTAAGCGTTGCCGCCTGGCTTTAGGAATGTCCAAAGCCAAATTGGCTTCAAAAGCCGGTTTAACGCGCCCTACGATTACCTACTATGAAAACCGAAATGTCACCCCTACCCTGCAATCTTTAAGGAAACTGGCGGATGCGTTGGGGGTAACCGTAGACTATCTGGTCGGAATAGAGAAGGATCCTAAGGATTCTGGCGATTTCAAAATACAGCTATTATTTAAAAACATAAACGAATTGAGTGAGCGGGAAATTCTATTGATGGAGGAGATGTGTGAGCGAGTCCGAAAAAGGGATGGAAAAAGAAGTGGCAAAAAACCTAGGTGACCGCATTCAGCGCTGCCGACGTTCTCTAGGAATGACCAAAGCGCAGTTAGCGTCAAGTGCCGAGTTGCCGCGCGCGCCGGTTAGCCGATATGAGAGTAAGCAAACCAAAGATATGTCAGTCAAGACGCTCAAGAAACTGACTCACGCCCTCGGGGTATCGGCCGATTACTTGGCGGGCCGCCGTGAAGACGAAGTCTATTTTCGGAATCCTCGTCTCCAGAAACTCATTAAAAACATGAGGGATCTGGAGCGGGAAGATCTCCAATACCTCCATAAAATGTATCTTTTCCTCTTGGAAAATCACCGTCGTTAATGATTTGAACCAGCTTTGTTAATTGTTTGATTAGCAGTTTTAATTTTAGCGAGATGTCGGTGTAAAACTCTCTGGATAGAATTCTCAAAGAAAACAAACGGATAATTTTGTGGAAAGAACGAAAACAGGAGGAATAACAATGAGAAAGGATATTTTACTAATTTTGATGCTGGCGCTAACCATAGGATCAACGCCTCTGGCCTTCGCAGACGCAACAAACGACGATTTGAAAGCGGAGATTAATGCGCTTAAGACCAGACTTGCGCAACTTGAGGCGAAAATGGCCGAACAGCCTGCGCAGGCGGTCGCACCAGCTGAGGGGGCTCCATCATTAGCTATCCCAAGTATGGTGCAGGGGATTGGGCTTTCGGGCTATGTGGATTCAATCTACAGTTATAATTTCAATAGTCCCGATACCCGCACCAACCGCGCGAGGGTTTTTGATCGTCACCCTAACAGCTTCAATCTGAATGCGGCAGAACTCGTATTCCAGAAAACCGTTTCCGCAGAAGAGAGAGTGGGTTTCAGAACTGATCTTTTCTTTGGGAATGATTCCGAGGTCATTACGTCCGCAGGGCTTGGCAGCGCCACGGATGAATTTGATTTGCAACAGGCTTTTGTGGAGGTGCTTGTTCCCACAAGCAACGTTTTCCCGGGACTCAATGATATTGACCTCAAAGTCGGAAAATTTGTGACGATGAATGGTGCCGAAGTCATTGAGAGCAAGGATAACTGGAACACATCTAGAAGCCTCCTGTTCGGTTATGCGATTCCATTTACACACACAGGTGTTAGAGGCACTTACACATTCAATAACGGTTGGGACGCCGCAGTAGGTGTGGTGAACGGGTGGGATATCACGGATGACACCAATAACGCGAAAACCATTGAAACTCATTTTGGCTTCAACGCTATTGAACTTCCTGGAGATTCTTCTGTGACCGTGGCTCTTCAAGGGTACTTCGGACCCGAAGCGGCTGGAGATGATGGTTCCTGGCGGAATCTCTTTGACGTCGTGGTAATTTACAGCACACCGTGGAAGCCCCTTACCTTGATGTACAATTTTGACTATGCCAATGAGGAAAATCTCCTCGCGGACCCAAGAAGCAGTGCCGCAACGCTAGTGGATGACGCCAATTGGTCTGGTCACGCGGTTTACGCGAAGTACAGTATCAATGACCAATGGTCGCTCAGCGGCCGTTATGAATACTTCAGTGACGCTGACGGGGTGAGGGTTCTTTCGGGAACTCCCGCGGATTACTGGGAAGTCACTGGCACGCTTGAATGGAGACCTTGGAAGAATCTCATCACTCGTCTTGAGTATCGGTACGACGATTCCGATAGAAATGTCTTCTTTGATCACAGCCCCTCCGGTTTCAGTGATAATCAAAGCACGATTAGCGGCGAAGTGATGTTCCTCTTCTAAAGCGAAGAGCGCTTACAGAAACCTGTTTTTTCGGACAAAAACTCTCTTGGATCGGCGGCATCCAAGAGAGTTTTTTTCATCGGGAGTTTAAGACCGACTCTTGATATTAATCATATGAGGTAAGTGATTAATAGTAAAGGAGATAGGGCTATTTTTGGGGGTTTTTGCGTTTCCAAACGTTTAAGTAAGTAGAGGGTGGCAGTGTAGGGGAATAAAAAGGAGGGACTTAAGATGAAAAAGCTAATTTTGGCTGTGGCGATCTTGTCAACTCTCGCGTCGTTACCGGCTTACGCAGGGGAAGGGGCTGCAGTGAAAACTCTTTCTTATATAGAGTTTTCAGGTCTCGCTCAAAATCGCGGGGTTGATTCAAAGATCGTTAACCGCAAGTACCAAGAATACCGGTCCGGTAGACTTCTCGCGACCACGCTTGATACGGCCAGTATGAGGTAATGGGGAAAGTTACTTGCCGATGGCTAAGGGGGCAAGCCCGTTTTGGAAAAGGATTAAAAGGGCTTGCCGGCGGGAAGGGTCAAGATTTTCAACCTGATTTACAAAAAGAAGGCTTTGCTGGGCGAGCTCTCCGAAAATGGGAGTTCGAGCGCAGTAAAGCCTCGTTTTTTCAAAGCATTGCTTTGATTTTTCGAGATCGGATATGTAAATATAGAGACATCCCAAATTATATTGCACTTCAGCGTCGCGGGGGCTGATGGACGCCAGTTTTTCAAGCGTTTTAATGGTTTGCGGGATGTCTCGCTCTGAGTAGTAGGCAATGGCCAGGTTAAAATAAACGG
>CAYJXB010000004.1:0-47286 GCA_964374005.1 uncultured Planctomycetia bacterium | reverse complement strand
GTTTGCGGGATGTCTCGCTCTGAGTAGTAGGCAATGGCCAGGTTAAAATAAACGGGAGTCGAGCCGGGATTCAGTTCAAGAGCTTTTTTGTACTCACCGATCGCTAAAGCAGCTTTGCCGGACCGGAGATAATCGTCACCCGCTCCTTTGTGTTCTCCAAAGGTTTGGCAATAGGCGCTTGTTGAGTTGAGAAACGCCCAGACACCGATAACCATCATTGAGCTATAAACTTTAAGTTTCACTTTTACTACCCTCTTTTCTTGACTTTAAGTATAATATCCCTTCATAACAGGCGATTTTCGGTAATGTTAAAAGTATGTTACGGCCCATGGAAAGGTCCATAAAAGTTTTTTTGGGGGATTGACCGTCTTTGTTCGTTAAATAGGTAGGTGATAACAATGAATTGTAAAGACTCAAAAAAGTACATTTACAATATGCTCGATGGGGAGATCCCGGATGCTGTTAAGACGAGGCTGACCCCGCATCTGGAGGGGTGTTCCACTTGCCAGGGGGAGTTGGAGTCGCTCAAGACGTTTCATGGTATTCTTAGAAGCCAGCCGTCTGTAATCGAACCCTCTAAGGATTTTGAACGCCTTTTCTGGCAAAAGGTGACTGAGAGAAAAAAAGAACCTTGGTTTATTGGGCTTTTGAAGGAGCTTGATTCTCTTATCCCTCACCCAAGTACGCCTCAGGTGGCCATGGTGGTTTTGACGGCATTTTTAGTCGGAGGCACAGGAGGGATTGTCTCCGCCAGGAATTCGACAGGGTCATTTGAAGCCGAGAGGAATTCCGTTAAATACCTTTCCGGGTTTCGTGAATTTAAAGGAGTGCCGTCTTCTTCGGTAGCGGCTAGCTATTTAAAGGTGATTGATCGATGAAAAAACTCATTCTTTTCACGGTCCTTATTTCTGTCGTAACCTTGGGCGGCTTTTGGGGCGGGAAAAAAGTATGCATGCTGATGTGGCCGGGGAGCTTAAACCCAAGTCAAAATTGGTATTTCGCTCTCGGTCTGAATACCGGACAAGCGGAATCTTTGAAAAGACTTGAATCATCTTTCCGAAAAGAGACAGACGGGCTTTGCATGACGATTTGTCAAGAGCGTTTAAATCTTCTGAATCTTATGAAACAAAAAGAGGCGAATGAAGAAGTCATCAATAAAAAAATCGAGGCGATTGGCGGGCTTCAGGTATTATTGGAAAAACAAATTGCCGCTCATATTCTCGAAGTGAAGAAAAATCTTACACCGGAGCAAAGTCTGGCGTATTTAGACCGCATCCATGAGGAACTTCGTGACTCGGTCCGGCAAAGCGGGTACGGAGAGATTCTGAAAGGAGTAAGAGAGCAGTGAAGAAAACGCTTTTTTTCATCCTCATACTTTTGTTCGGCGTCGGAAATTTCGCTTATGCCTCCTCGCCGATGGTGGCTTGTGTTGGCATGCCGGTGATGGACAGGAGCCATGCGTGCGACGGCCCGAAGGCTTGCGAATGCCGTATGGGAGCCGGCCGTCCTGAGATCTTATTCGACCGGATTTCTTCCGGACAAGGCGCCTCCTTTGGTTCTCTCGTGACGGATAGAACCAATGCCAAGAGCGTTGAGATTGTGTCCGGTCCATTTGATTCTATTTTTTCCGCGTCAAAATCCCCTCCAAAAGACAAAGTTTACGACCTGTATTCCCAGTATCGCATTTAGACGTGCCATTTACGGCGTGTGAACTTGAGGCCATTTAAAACGGCTGCGTCACACGCTATTTTTCTGTCCAAAATTCTGATGGTAGAATTTTATTAAAGGAGACGCATTCATGAAAACATTTCAAAAAATAATTTCAATCGGTTTACTGACGGTGGGCGCCGTGTTTTTGGCGGTGACTCCTACCCTAGCGGAGGATCACAGCCAGCATGGGGTCATCGCCAAATACCGTTGCCCCATGCATCCGCAGGTTGTCTCGGACAAACCGGGCAATTGCCCGATTTGCGGTATGAAATTGGTTCCCTTCGATCAGGCTTCGCCGGATGACGCGGAGGGCTCAGCGAAGGATCGTGTTCCCGTATCCATCAATCTTGAGAAACAACAGCTGATTGGTATCAAGACGACACAGGCGCAGTCACAACCCTTGCATAAACTTGTGCGGGCGTTAGGCGTGGTGGCTCACGACGAGGAATTATACAACGCGCAAATGGAATACATTCAGGCGATTTACAGGTCGCCGCAGGTCCTGAAAAATAAATATACGACTGCTTATCAGAGAGTGTTGGCGCCGCTGGCCGAGGAGAGCGCGAAGCTCAAATTGATGCAGTTGGGGATGGATGAGGAATCCATTGCCCCGATCAAGCGCAATAGCTTGCCGGACAAGCGGCTTTTGCATCTTGGCGACATGAGGGAGGCCTGGGTGTACGTGAATATCTATGAGCATGAAGTGCCGTTTGTGAAAAAAGGAAATCTCGTCGAAGTGACAGCTGCTTCCATTCCAGGCATAAAAATGGAAGGCCGCGTGGTCACTGTCAGCCCGTTCGTGGACATGGAGAGCCGCACGGTCAAGGTCCGGATGCTCGTGAAGGACGAAAAGGAGCATTTGAGGCCGGAGATGCCCGTGAATGTATTGATTCAATCGGATCTGGGTAGCGGGCTTGCGGTGCCGTTGGACGCCGTGCTTCTGACGGGAGACCGTGCGATTGTGTTTGTCGAAACAGGGAACGGAGTTTTTGAGCCCAGGGACGTCACGGTCGGACAACAGGTGGGCGAGTTTTATGAAATTAAAGAGGGCTTAAGCGAAGGGGAAAAAGTGGTGGTGAACGGCAATTTTCTCCTTGATTCCGAAAGCCGCTTGAAGGCGGCGGCCAGCGCAAGCGTTGGCCATACTCACGGGAGCTGATGCGTCATGGTTGAGAAAATCATCGAATTCTCGGCGAGGAATAAGTTTCTGATCCTAATTTTGACGGTCGTCGCGATGCTGTTCGCCGTGTACTACATGAAACAGGTGCCGCTCGACGCGATCCCTGATTTGTCGGATACCCAGGTGATTGTCTATTCCAAATGGGACAGGAGCCCTGACATCATTGAAGATCAGGTCACCTATCCGATCGTGACGGCGCTTCTCGGGACCCCAAAGGTCAAGGACATACGCGCATTTTCGGATTTCGGTTTTTCTTACGTCTATGTCATTTTTGAGGATGGAACGGATATTTATTGGGCTAGAAGCCGCGTCTTGGAATATTTAAACAAAATCCTTCCCAAATTGCCGGAAGGGGTGAAAACGGAACTCGGGCCCGACGCCACCGGTGTGGGGTGGGTGTATCAATACGCGCTCGTGGATAAAACCGGCAAACATAATTTGCAGGAGTTGAGAAGTTATCAGGATTGGAACCTTCGGTACGCGCTTCAATCGGTGCCGGGCGTGGCCGAGGTCGCCTCCATCGGAGGGTTTCAGAAACAATACCAAGTGAATGTTGATCCCAATAAACTTTTGTCTTATAAGCTCTCGATCATGGAGGTGATCCAAGCCGTCAAATCCGGCAATAATGACGTCGGCGGGCGGCTTCTGGAGTTTTCCGGCGCGGAGTACATGGTGCGCGGCCGGGGTTACGCGAAATCGGTGGGGGACATTGAAAAGATCGTGGTAGGAATGGGTAAGAACGGCGCGCCTATTTTAGTTCGCGATGTCGCGTCAGTCGCGATCGGCCCCGATATTCGGCGCGGTATTTCCGATCTTGATGGAGAGGGGGATACGGTTGGAGGGATTATTATCATGCGCTCGGGAGAGAACGCGCTCAATGTCATTGATCGTGTGAAAAACAAGATCGAGGAATTGAAACCCTATCTGCCGGAAGGGGTGAAGCTTCTTCCGGTATATGATCGGTCCGAGCTTATCAAAAATTCTATTCACACGCTGATCGAACAGTTGAGAGACGAAATGATCATCGTGAGTCTCGTGATCCTCGTTTTCCTCTGGCACATCCCGTCTTCGATCATTCCGATCGTCACGATCCCGATCTCGGTTCTCTTGGCTTTTATCCCGATGTATTTCATGGGAATCACGTCAAACATCATGTCTTTGGCGGGCATCGCGATTTCGATCGGTGTCCTGGTGGACGGCGCGATCATCGAAGTGGAAAACGCCTATAAAAAATTGGAACTCTGGCAATCCGGCGGAAGGGTGGGAGACTATCACAAGATACGGCTCGACGCGTTGAAAGAAGTGGGGCCTTCGGTATTTTTCTCGCTTTTAGTGATCGCGGTCGCTTTTATGCCTATTTTCGCGCTTGTCAGCCAGGAGGGAAGATTATTCAAGCCGCTGGCGTTCAGCAAGAATTTCGCGATGGCGATTGCCGCGATTTTAGCGGTCACGTTAAACGTCGCGATACGGATGCTGTTTGTGCGGATGGACAATTTTAGTTTCCAGCCGCGGTGGCTTTGCCGTTTGGCAAACGCGGTGCTTGTCGGCCGTTATTATCCGGAAGAACGCCATCCGGTGAGCCGCGTCCTTTTTAAAATTTACGAGCCGGCGGCGCGGTGGACGCTGCGTCACGGTAAGACGACGATTCTTGCGGCTGTCATTTTATTTGTTTTAAGCGTGCCGGTCTATTTTCGCCTAGGCTCCGAATTCATGCCTCCCTTGAATGAAGGCGTGATTCTCTACATGCCGACGACGTTGCCTGGGATTTCCGTGACCGAGGCCGAGAAACTGCTCCAAATCCAGGACAAGATACTGAAAAGTTTCCCTGAAGTTGAGAGGGTATTTGGAAAGGCGGGGCGGGCGGAGACTTCTACGGATCCAGCACCTTTTTCGATGATGGAGACATTGGTCGTCTTAAAACCACAAAAAGAGTGGCGTGAAGTATCCCGTTGGTATTCGTGGATGCCTGAGTTTCTCAAAGAACCGTTCCGCCATGTTTGGCCGGACCGGATCGGCTACGAGGCGTTGGTTGACGAAATGGATGAGAAACTTCGCTTTCCCGGCGTTGCCAACGCCTGGACCATGCCGATCAAAAACCGTATTGATATGTTGAGCACGGGGATACGCACTCCTGTGGGGATTAAAGTTTACGGCTCCGATCTGAAGGAAATCGAAAAGATAGGCCTTGAGATAGAATCGACGTTAAGGCCGTTAAAGGGAGCCAGAAGCGTCTACGCGGAGCGGGTCACTGGCGGCTATTTCGTTGATTTTGATTTAAAGCGGGAAGAGCTCGCGCGCTATGGGCTCTCTGTCGAAGACGCCGAAACCGTGATCACCTCCGCGATCGGGGGAGATAATATCGGCGTTACGGTTGAAGACAGAGAGCGTTATCCGATCAATGTCCGGTATGCCAGAGATTTTAGAGACAATTTAGATTCCTTGAGGCGAGTGCTGGTGATGACGCCGGCCGGCAATCAGGTGCCGCTGGCGGAGCTTGCGGAGATTCGTTTATCCCAAGGGCCGGCGATGATTCGCGACGAGAACGGCCGTTTGTCCGGTTATGTCTACGTGGATATCGCGGGGCGCGACATCGGCAGTTTTGTAAACGAAGCCAAAAAGGTGATTGCCAAAGAGGTGAAGGTAAAAGAGGGCTACTCGCTTCTATGGAGCGGGCAGTATGAGAACATGATTCGATCCAATCGACGCTTTTGGACTTTGTTTCCCGTCACTTTATTTTTAATCTTTTTTTTGCTTTATATGAATACCAAATCCTGGATAAAGACCCTAATAGTTCTTCTGGCAGTGCCTTTTTCCCTGATTGGGGCGGTGTGGTTTTTATATTTTTTGGGGTACAATGTGTCAACGGCAACAATGGTGGGAATGATTGCCTTAATGGGGCTTGATGCCGAGACGGGCGTTTTTATGCTCTTGTATTTGGACCTGTCTTACAAAGACGCCGTGAAAGCTGGCAAGATGAGGAACAAAACAGATTTGGAAGAAGCGGTCATTCACGGAGCGGTAAAAAGGATCCGGCCGAAGATGATGACGGTCATGGCGGCGATGTTAGGCCTTTTGCCGATCATGTGGTCCATGGGGACGGGTGCCGATGTGATGAAACGGATCGCGGCGCCGATGATCGGGGGGCTTTTAACAAGTTTTGTGATGGAGCTTTTGGTCTATCCCCCGATTTATTCTTTTTGGAAGCGGAACTTTCCGGGCCGCTAAGGCTTGCGCATCAAATATTTAGGTGATATCCTAACGGGGTGAATAAAAAAGTTAAATTTCTGATCATTGTTTTAGTCATTCTGTTCGTCGGCAGCGTCGCCAAAAATGGCATTTTTCAATCGGTATTGGCGAGCGCTCTGTCCAAAGCGGCCCATGTCCCCGTTCGGATCGGCGGTACGAGCGTGCGCTTTCTTTCAAGCGGCATCACGCTTAAAGGAATCAAGGTTTATAATCCGAGATCTTTCCCGGAAAGGCTGATGGTGGACGCGCCTCTTGTTTCGATTGACTTTGATCCGGCGGCGCTTTTTAAAAATCAGCTTCATTTCAAGGATGTGAAATTAAATGTCAAGGAAGTCATTGTCATCAAGAACCGGGACGGAAGCTTGAATATCAACGCGATGAAACCGACCGAAGAGGATAAGACAAAATCCAAAAAAGGCGAAGCGAAGGGCCAGGTGCCGGCCCTCCAGATTGACCGATTGTCCCTGACCGTCGGCCGCGTCGTTTACAAAGACTATAGCGCCGGCGGAGAGCCGGCCATCCAGGTCTTTGATGTCAATATTCAGGACCGGGTTTATACCGATATCCAGAACCCCACGGTTCTTGTGAGTTTGATCATGTCCGAGGTGTTGACCCGAACCGCGCTTTCACGGCTTGCCAACCTCGATATCGGCAGTTTCACGGATATCACCGACCAAGCGACTGGCCTTGTAAGCGGTGGCGCGGATACGATGGAAAATGCCGCTAAAAATATTCTCCAAATGTTCAGCTAAGCCAACTTATATTTCAGGTTTATGTTTCATAAGTCCTTATTAATCAGTGGGTTATACCCATCACGCTAGGTATTATTTTATAATATTGATGATTATTACTTAAAATAGTTGACAAATAGTAATTATTATATTATACTTGGGTCAAGTAAGGAGGAACCATGGATAATAGCGCAGATCCAAGACCCAAGGAACCGGGTAGACCGGAACGCACTCAAATCATGACTACCAAAGAGATTGCCAAGTATTTGGGGGTCCATGAGATGACGGTTTACCGTTGGCTGAAAAAAGGGGTTCTTCCCGGGTTTAAAATAGGTGGGAGATGGCGCAGCAAAAAAGATCTTTTAGATGCTTATCTTGTAAAGCATATGGAAAATAAGTAGCGTTCCTACCGAAAAAGAGTCCCCTCTATGTCCGAAGAATGGCTCATCGATGGCTATAATCTTCTTCACGGTTTAACCAGCCAGAATAAGAAAAATAAAATATTGAGGCAGGATCTGTTTGAGATTCTGGCCAATTTTTCAGGTCAGGGAGACCGTCAGCTGACGCTGGTGCTGGACGGGAAGGGCAATGACGATGAGTTCAGGCCCTACCTCCATAAGACGTTTCATATCGTGTATTCGCAGTCGGTTTCCGCCGATTCCTACATCGAGAAAATCGTTTATGAGAAAAAGGGCAAAGCGCTGCTCGTGGTCGTGACAAAGGACCGCGCGATCACGAATATGGCAAGGGGAGGCGGTGCTCGGGTCATGAACATCGAGGACTTCATGGATTTGGTCAAGTGCTCTAAAGCAGAGGCCAAGGATTTCTTGTTTGAGCAGCAAGCCGAATCGCACGGTTTTAACCGGCCATTTGAAGAGAAGCTAAAACATCTCGAATGAACCCCGTTAGACTCCTTACCAACAATGAGTTATCCTTAATTACACGATTCGTCGCTAGCTCAGAAACTTTTGTGTTACCCATTTCAAAATTTAGGAGTCTAACGGGGTGAACCCCGCACTTCCCAAAGTCATTCTTAAAAAATCTCCCACCGAACGCGTCCGGCACTGGCACCCGTGGATTTACCGGAGCCAGATCAAAGAAGCCGGAGAGTCCCCCGTGCCGGGCAGTTTAGTCGATATTTATTCTTCCGCCAACCGTTTTATAGGAACCGGCTACTTTAATTTGAAATCCGAAATAACCGTTAGAATTCTCACCAAAGACAAAGAGCCCATTGATAAAAATTTTCTTAAGCGTCAGATTGAAAAAGCGGGCCGGTTCAGGCAACGGGTCGTCTCGCAGACCAATGCCTTCCGCTTGATTTCATCCGAAGCGGACGGATTGCCTGGGCTCATTGTAGACCGTTACGCGGAGATACTGGTCGTGCAATTTCTGACGGCGGGCATGGAGAGTTTGAGGCCCCTGGTTCTTGACGTGTTGGAAGAGCTGATGCCCGATACGCGCGGCATTTATGAAAGAAGCGATTCAAGCTCGAGGCGACTCGAGGGCTTGGAGGAAAAAACGGGATGGATTCGGCAGGATTGCGGCGCCGATGTTTTGGTTTCCGAGCGGGGCGTGAATTATCGCGTCTTATTCGAAAAAGGACAGAAAACCGGTTTGTATCTTGACCAGAGGGAGAACCGGCTGCTGTTGAGAGATTTGGGCGCAAAAGAGGAGGTATTGGATGCCTTTTGTTATACGGGCGGTTTCGGGCTTCATCTGGCTTTGGCCGGCTGCCGGGTTTTGGGGATTGACAGCCAAAAGGAAGCGATCGAACAAGCTGAAGGCAACCGGGCATTGAATCACATTCCCCATGAAAATTTGGTTTTTAAGGTCGGCAATGTTTTTGACGAGCTTCGCGGCTTCGAGAAGGAAAAAAGAAAGTTTGATCTGGTGATTCTCGATCCGCCGTCTTTCGTGAAAAGAAAGCAGGAACTCCAAGGCGCCGTTTCCGGGTACAAAGAGATCATGCTCCGCGGCATGAAACTCTTAAACGAAGGCGGGTGGCTAGCGGTCTTTTCCTGTTCCTATCATGTGGATGAAAATCTTCTTATGCAGATTGCTTTAAGCGCTGCGGCCGATGTGAGAAAAGACCTGACCCTGCTCAGGTTTATGAAACAGTCGTCCGACCATCCGATCAAGCCTTTCATCCCAGAAACCTACTACCTCAAGGGCTTTCTTTTTCAAGTTTCTTCATTGTGAAGAACCACTTCTAAAGAATAAAAACCAGACGAGTCCAAAAATAGGGATCAAGATGGGAAAGCTGTATCTTATGATGTAGCCAAAAAAGCTCGGCGTTTTGACTTTCATCTGCTCCGCGATTGATTTCACGAGGAAATTCGGGCCGTTTCCGATGTAGGTCATCGCGCCAAAAAACACTGCGCCGACGCTGATGGCCCGGATGTAGCTTGGATGATCCGTCAAAAGCGCCATGATGGGGTTCTCGTGATGTTCGGCGGCAAACAACCCGATCGAAGCGCTCAAGAAATTGAGATAAGTCGGCGCGTTATCGAGAACACTCGATAAAATTCCCGAACCCCAGAAAAATTGGCCGGGTGTGTGAATGCCTATTTTGTCCGCGTTGTGTTCCAGCCACTCGAGCGCCGGGATCATGGTCGCGAATATCCCGATGAAAAGAATTGCCACTTCCTTAATGGGCTCGAAATTAAAGTGGTTGCTTTCATGGACGTTCTTGGAAGTGGTTTTGTAGGACAGCACCGCCGCCAGGATCATTAGCCCCTCCCTTAGGAACGGCGGGTGGTTGATAAACACCGAGCCGATGATCATGAGCAGAAAAAAAGCGTTGTGGACCCCCAGAAATTTCCATTCTTCATGTGCTGTCTCTTTCCGGCGAACTTCCTCGGGCGCTTTTTTGTAGTTTCTCGAGTCAACGACAAAAAATAAGGTTAGCAGGATCCCCATCGTTAAAAGCCAGACCAGCCACAAATTCTCCAGCACCCAGAAAAAAGGAATGCCTTTCAGGTATCCGAGGAAAAGAGGCGGATCTCCGATCGGCGTCAACGCCCCTCCGATGTTGCTCACAATGAAAATGAAGAAAACGATGTGAAAGGCGGTCAGCCGGTATTTATTCATGCGAATCCATGGACGGATCATGATCATCGAAGCGCCGGTGGTGCCAAGTAAATTGGCTAGAACCCCACCGGTCAACAAAAACAGGGAATTAACGAGCGGCGTCGCCTCGCCTTTGACATTGACATGGATCCCGCCCGCCACAACAAATAAGGACCCTATCAGTGAGATGAAGCTGAAGTACTCATAGCCCGTATGGATGAGAATTTCCGTGTTCTTCAGGAGGAAAAGATAATAGAAAACGACGGTCGCTCCCAGACCAAAAGAGACGAAAGGATAATTTTTTTCCCACCAGTGTTTTTTGGCCAGAGGAAAGACGGCGATCGAGACCAAGAGCGCGACAAACGGAATGACCCAGACAAGTTCAGCCATCATTAGAAGAGGGCGGCCTGCTGAACGGCTGCTTGAGCGAACGTGATGAAATAATTGGGAAAAATACCCAAGAATACGATCGCGCCAATGAGAAAAAGGCCCAGGATTTTCATCGGCGTCGTCACCACAAGCGGCGTGTTTATTTTTGACGTTTCGAGGTAAGCGTGTTTCACGATTGTTAAATAATAAAAAAGGGACACGACGCTATTTAGAACCCCCCAAAGAACCAAAAACCAGTGCCCCTTGTCCATCGCGCTTGAAAAGAGAATCCATTTGCCAGTAAAACCGACCAGTGGCGGGATACCGGCCAGCGACAGCAGGCTAAGAAGCAATAAAAGCGCCAGGAACGGCGAACGATCGGCCAGGCCATCGAAGTGAGCGATTTGAGGGTTGTCGTGATCGGATGCTTTTGCGATCAGGATCGTTACCATGAACGCGCCGGTGTTCATCAACACGTAGGCAAAGGCATAGAAAAGAGAAGAGGCGTAGCCGTCAAAACTGCCCGCTAAAAGGCCGACCAAGATATAGCCGGCCTGGGCGATGCTCGAATAAGCCAAGAGGCGTTTCACGTCTTGTTGGATCAGCGCGACGGAATTCCCAAGCGTCATCGAAATGAACGCCATCGCTCCTAAAATGATGACAAAGCCGTGAGTCAATCCCATCAGTATCAGAAATCGGATTAGAATAGCGACCGCTGTCGCCTTGGAAGCGGTCGCGATGAAGGTGGTGACGGCCGTCGCCGAGCTTTCGTACACGTCCGGAGCCCAGAAGTGAACCGGCGCGCTCGAAAGTTTGAATAAAAATGAAAAGGACGCGAACACGAGCCCCAGGGAAAAAGCGGGCTGCGAAATTAGAACCGGAATATTTTTAGCGATCTGTAAAAGATTCGTCGTGCCGGATAAGCCGGCGATCAAACTGAAGCCCCAGAGGAAGACGCCGCTTGTCGCGGCTCCGAAGATCAGGTATTTGACGGACGCTTCCGCGCTTCTCCGGTCCTGCCTCAGCGCGGAGAGTAAGTAAAGAGAATAAGCGGAAAGTTCCAGTGAAATATAAAGGGTCAAAATATCCACCGAGGAAGTGATCATCATCATTCCGAGCGTCGCGGTCGAAAGAAAGAAAAAATATTCGAGTCGACGTTCTTTTTGGATGGAAATAGCCTGCCCCTGCCCGTCCGGCAGGCGGGCGCCAACGCTTTGTGGCGGGGATTCACCCGAAAGGAGAAACACAAAGAAGAATACGAGCGATAAGAGCAGCTTCAATCCTTGGGACAAGAGGTCAATTCTGTAGGTGGAGTAAAATAAGTCCCCTGAAACCATTAGAGAAAAAAATGAAGAGACGAGAAGCATGACGCAAGAGAGAAAGACAAATGGATTCAAAATTTTTTCTATTTGGTCTTTTCTAAGAAGTGTCAGGCAAAGGATCAGCGTCAAGGAAACCAATAACGTCGTTTCGGGCAGAAAAAGCAGCAGTTTCATATCCTAGCTTCCTAATAAGGACTTTGTGGAAAGCCAGATCCAGTTAATAAAGACTTGCGGAAACACGCCGAAGAAAATCAGGCATCCGACGAGAATGGCTCTTGGAAAAAATTGCAGAAAATCCACATCTTTAAAATGTTCATGACGTGGGTTCAAGGGCCCGTAAAAAGCTTTCTGCACGGCGGTCAGCACGTAATACGCGGTGATCAGAAGCGCGATGATAGAACTGATTCCGATGACCGGATAGGCCTTCACGGCGGCAATCGTCACCAAGAGCTCAGCCACAAAACTTCCCATCCCCGGCACCCCCAGCCCGCAAAGTCCCGCGATAATAAAGAAAGCCGAGATGACCGGTGCCTTTTTGGACAACCCTCCCAGCTCATCAAGCATCCTTGTATGGCAACCGTCATAAATAAATCCGACACAGGCGAAGAAAAGGGCCGTCATCACGCCGTGAGCGAACATTTGAAAAATTGCGCCGTTAAAGCCGATCGTTGTCATCGTCGCGATGCCAAGAAGCACGATCCCCATGTGGCTGACGCTGGAATAGCCGATGATGAATTTGAGATCCCGTTGCTGGGTCGCGACCATCGCGCCATAGACAATGTTACAAAGCGCTAAAACGGCGATCATGGTCGCCCAATGGCGCGCCCCTTCGGGCAAAAGATAAACCGCGACACGGAGAATCCCATACGCTCCTAATTTCATCAGCACACCGGCATGGAGCATGCTCGCGGCCGTCGGAGCCGCGACGTGACCGTCCGGCGACCAAACGTGGAAAGGAAAGCAGCCGGCCAGCACGCCAAACCCAAGAAAGAGCCCGAGAAACAAAATCGTTTGATTCTGGGGCGTGAAAACAACGTTTTGTTTAAGGGACATGAGATCAAAGGTATGGCCGCCAGGCAGGCTGTAGATGTAAAGAAAGCCGGCAAACATCAAGGCGCTTCCCAGGAGCAGATACAGCGTCAGCTTCATTGCGGCGTATTGCTTATTCGTGGAGCCCCAGATCACGATGAGAAGGTACATCGGGATCACCGCCACCTCATAAAACAGGAAGAAAAAGAAGAGGTTTGTGGTCATGAAGACGCCGAAGACTCCCGACACAAGGAACAGCATATTCGCGAAAAAATCTTTGACGCGATAGGTCACGGGCCAGGAGACTAAGATTCCGCAAAAAATGACCAGGGAGGTCAGAAGGATCAGGGACAAGTTAAGGCCGTCCACCGCGTTGGTATAGTGAATGCCGTAGCTTTTAATCCATTCAATATATTCCACGTATTGGAACGAGGGATTTGAGGGGTTAAAGAGGAAACAAAGATAAATGGATAGAACCAGTGTCCCAAAGGATGCCAGAAGCGCGATCCATCGGATCAGGTTCTCGTATTTTTTCGGCGTCAGGAGAATCAGAAAAAGTCCGAGGATCGGGCAAAGAAGTATAGAAGAGAGAATCGGAAAATTCATTTTAAATATTAATCAAGTAAAAGATGATGACGACTCCTGCGCCGATCGCGAGCGACATATAATCTTGCAAAAGGCCGTTTTGAACCTTCGAAACGAGGCGCCCCAGATGTAGGATATTATAGGAAGTTCCGTTCACCATGAAGCCGTTGATCACGTTGCGGTCAAACCAGTTCATTATCCAAGCCAGCCCAAGGCCGATTTTCTTGACGACAAAAGCGTAAGCGTCATCGATGAAGAATTTTCTTTCAAGCGTTGTTTTCAAAGGATTATCGGCGGCTTCCAATTGCGCGAGCGCTTTTTCAGGGTCCCTGAACTGAATAAATGCGACGATCGCGCCGCTGATGATTAAGACCAATGTGGTGATTAGAAGTTCCCTATTCAGAGGCAAGACATGGCCGCCAAGCCAGTGCAGCATCTTGTGGCCCGTGAAAGGGGTGCCGAGCGCGCCTACATACGCTGAAATAGCCGCAAGCCCGATCAGCGGCAATGCGCGGCACGCCACAAGGACGGCGTGCCCGGCGGCAGATTGATGGTGTGCGTCATGCGGAGCTTCTTTAATTTTGGAGAGCAGGATGACAAAAAGCATTCTAAAAGAGTAATAAACGGTCAGAAAACTTACAAGAATCGCCACGCTATAGAAGAAAAGACCTCTTTCTTTCAGGGTTTCAAGGATCATGTCTTTGCTGAAAAATCCGGCAAACGGCGGCAACCCGCAAAGGGACAAGAGCCCCACCCAGAGAAAGACCATGGCCAATAAATCTTTTTTGCCGCCTCTTTGGCCGATTTCCCAAATATCATTCGTGTGGTACCGGTGAATGAACGCGCCGGCGGTCAAGAAAAGGAGCGATTTAAAATACGCGTGAGTCGATAAATGAAACATACCGGCGATCGAAGAACCGGCCCCGATTCCCATCACCATGAGCCCGAGCTGGCTGATCGTGGAATAGGCCAGGATTTTTTTGATGTCGCGCTGGATCGTTGCGAGCGCTGCTCCCACGAAGGCCGTCAGGCTTCCGATGATGAGAACGACTAAAAGCGTCGTCTGTGAAGCCGAAAACAGACCCCACGCTCGCGAGAGTAGGAAAACACCGGCCGCGACCATGGTCGCCGAGTGGATCAGCGCGCTGACGGGTGTAGGGCCCTCCATGGCATCCGGGAGCCAGTTATGAAACGGAAATTGGGCGGACTTTCCCATCACCCCCATAAATACGAGAACCCCGAGGGCGGTAAGCATCGGGCTCGAGAAAGTTTGCCGCAACGCCTCACTTTTGAGATCAACGAAATTGAGGGTACCAAAATAAAGGAAAAGAAGAATCACGCCGAGGTAGAAACCCAGATCACCCAGGCGGTTGATGAGAAACGCTTTTCTCGCGGCGGTCGCAGCGGAGGGTTTTGAGTACCAGAACCCGATCAGAAGGTAGGACGTGAGGCCTACCAGTTCCCAGAATAAAAAGGTCTGGAGCAGATTATTGGAAAGGACAAGGCCAGTCATCGAAAAAGAAAAGAAACTTAAAAAACCGAAATACCGCGGCCTGGAATGGTCTTCATTCATGTAGTACACCGAGAAAAGCTGGATAAAGAAACTGATCGTCGTCACGAGCGTGATCATGAGTAGATTCAACGGGTCAACCAGGAAGCCGACCACGAGCTGGTAACGATTGGCCGCGCCTGGTTCGGCTACTTTAAGCCATTCATAGATGAACTGTTGTGGCAGATTTTCCTGAAGGAGATGCGCCGAGAAAAGCTTTAAAGCGGCGAGAGCCGCGACAAGCGAACCCAGCACCCCGATCGCCGGCGCGATTTTTTTCAATTCTTTCGGCAGAAGCTGGATCAATAGGAAAGAAAAAAGAGGTGCGAGTTGAATGACCCAAAGTAGTCTGAAGTCTGTCATAAATTTTAATTTGTTTTCAAAATCGGTGTAATCATTATTATCCTTTCAGCTCCTTGGCTTCTTCGATGTTAATGGAATCTTTCTTCCGGTGAAGAAGAAGGACTAGACTCAAGGCGATGCAGACCTCCGCTGCCGCCAGCGCAATGATAAACACGACAAACACCTGGCCGGTCACTTTGTCGGGCATGCAGAATTTATTGAACGCCAGAAAATTGATACTCGCGGAATTTAGAATCAGCTCGAGCGAAATAAGGATCGCCACAAGATTTCTACGCGCGAGAAGGCCAAAAATACCGATTGAGAACATGGCCGTTGATATCAAAAGATAGCTTTGAAGCGATTGCGAAAAAAGAGAGGGCGCTGTCATTCGACGTTCCTTCCACTCGAAATAACCAGAGCTCCCACGATTGCGACCAGAAGTATGAGTGACACCGCTTCAAACGGAAGAAGACTCGTGGTCAAAAAGGCCCTTCCCATGGCCTTCATAGAATAATCTCCCTCGACGCTGACGATAGGCCACTGGGTCGCGCGCAGCGTACGGACGATTCCCGTGAAGAGGAAACCCGCGATCAAAAGAGACCGCAAAATTTTTCCCAGGTTTCTTGATTCTTTTTTTTGAAACATCGGCTGGGACAACATGATCGCAAAAATGATCGCGATGGAAATGGCCCCGATGTAGATGATCACCTCGATGATCGCCAGGAATTCGCTATTGAGGTAGATGAAAAGGCACGCGACTCCAAAAAGACAAACGATCAGAGAAAGCGCGTTATAAAAAACATTCTTAAGCCATACTGCCATAAACGCCGCTGTCAACGCCATCATGACGATCGCAAAGAAAACGATATCGACTAACATTAGGCTGGGCTTTCGGGCTTTATGGGCGTCGCAGGGCCGGGGGCCACGACCGGGATCTTGGTCAAAGGAGTGCCGCGCTTCTCAAACGGCTCGAGCAAATCCATGATGAGTTCTTTTTGCCCAGTGGAGATAATATCATAATCTCCGTCGGTGTGTTTCAACGCGTCCGTCGGGCAAACATCAATGCAGAGACTGCAAAGACTGCAGAGCATGTAATTGACTTTGAAATCCGTGAGCACGCGCTTGCCGCCGGCGGCGCCCGCCACTGAAGCGTCGGCGGGCAGGCTTTTTTGAGCCTCGAGCGACATGCAGCGTGAAGGGCAGATCTTGATGCAGGCATTGCAGGCGATACAGAGATGGTCTTGGGTTTTTTCGTCCGTCACAAAAGCGATGGGCCCTTTAAAGCGCTTGATCGGAATGCGCTCCTTCGGATAGATCACGGTGACGGGTTTTTTAAAAAAATAGCGTATCGTGACCGACATTCCGACCACGAGACTCCAAGCGCCTTCTATTATATCTTTAATGTATCCAAGCATTCCTTATCCCTTGGCTAGGTAGTTGGGTTAAGCTTATGAAGCCAGTTTAGTAGTTGGGCAAGGTCATTGGTGACTAACGACTTAACCAAACAACCAAACCGGCCTCCTAATAACCTAACTACACCTTTACCCATTTGGTTTACGAAAAATAGCGCTGAAATTGTATCACAAGCGCCGTGACAAACACATTCAAAATCGCGAACGGGATCAAAACTTTCCACGCGAAATTCATGAGTTGGTCGCTCCGAAGCCGCGGGAAAGTCCAGCGCACCCACATCACGACAAATACGATCCCGTAGGTTTTGAGTAATAGCCAAAAAGGCCCCGCCACCAAACCGGCGTGCAGGCCGGGCACCGGCGATCGCCATCCTCCCAGGAATAGCGTCGCCGCAATCGCCGATGAAATGAAGATGGCCGTGTATTCGCCGAGGAAAAATAACGCGAATCGCATTCCGGAATATTCGGTATGAAACCCGGCCACCAGTTCTGATTCCGCCTCAGGGATATCAAACGGCGCGCGGTTGGCTTCCGCGAGACTCGCGCAGAAAAAGATGAGAAACGCGAGCGGCTGGGTCGCGATAAACCATGTTTTTTCCTGCGCCGTGACTAGCTCCGACATCTTCATGGTTTGCGCGGCCATGACGACACCCATCGTGGATAAAAGCAGGGGAATTTCATAAGAGATATTTTGAGCGACGGCCCGCATCGAACCCAAGAGCGCGTATTTATTGTTCGAAGCCCATCCCGCGATAAAAATGCCGATGAAACTGATATTCGTTAAGGAAAAGACAAAGAGAAAGCCGATATTAAGATCGCGCATGACGACATTTGGCGCAAGCGGCAGAATCAGAAACGCGGCTAGGATCGGCGCGAATACAATGAGCGGCGCGAGCGCGTAGAGAAATTTATCAGATTCCTTTGGCATGACGAGTTCTTTTGTAAGAAGCTTGATCGCGTCCGCGACCGTTTGGAGCGATCCTTGCCAGCCTACATGAATCGGCCCGCGGCGCAGCTGGATCCGGGCGGAGACGCGGCGTTCTAACCATACAAGAAAGAGCGCGTTGACTGACACGAATAAAGTGACCAGCGTGCCATAGAGGATGATTTTGATGACCTCGTGAAAAATCATGAGTTTATTCCCACTATTGCAGCGCAAAACGAAAAGCGCAAAACGAAAAACTTAGGCGACACTTTGTGTCCTATAATAAAGGTCGCGTAGCGACTCCCAAGTTTTACGTTTTTCGTTTTAAGTTTTTCGTTATCTTTCATCGGTCAATCTCCGGAAGTACGATATCAATGCTGCCTAAAACCGCGACCACGTCGGAAACCAAACATCCCGGTAGCATGGAGATGATCGAGTTTAAATTCGAGAAAGAAGGGGTACGAAGTTTGAACCGGTACGGATTGAGCGACCCGTCGCTGATGAGATACATTCCAAACAACCCTCGCGTGGACTCGACCGCCGAGTAATATTCGCCCTTAGGTACATTTTTTGGCAGTTTGCCGAGCGTCACTTCTCCCACAGGCATTTTTTCAATCACTTGCGCGATGATCTTCAGACTTTCTTCCATTTCTTTCATGCGTACCCAATATCTGGCGTAAACGTCGCCTTCGCTTCGCGTCGGAATATTGAAATCGAGATCGGGATACGTCGAATAGGGTTCGGCGCGGCGCAGGTCAAAAGGCACGCCTGCGGCGCGAAGCGACGGGCCTGTCACGCCATAGGAAATAGCCGCTTCTTTCGTGAGAATCCCGAGGTTTCTCGTCCGTTTTTTGAAAATAATATTCTTCGTGACAAGCGCGTCATAGTCTCTCAGATGTTTTTTAAATTCAGGGGTAAATTTCTTGATCGCCGGGATCATGTCCGGATGAATATCTTTGTCAAGCCCTCCAAACCGGAAATAATCATAGGTGAGCCGCTCACCGGTCGTCATCTCGAGGATATCGAGGATTTTTTCTCTATCGTCAAAACAGTAAAAGAAGGGAGTGAATGCTCCCAGGTCCATCAGAAAAGTTCCCACCCAGAGTAGGTGGCTCGTGAGGCGATTGAGCTCGGTGGTGAGAACACGGATATATTCCACCCGCGGCGGAGCAGTGATCCCCATCGCTTTCTCAACAAGGACCGCGTAGCCGAAGTTATAACTCATCGCGCCCACATAATCGAGCCGTCCCATGTTGGGCCAGCAGCCGACATAGGTTTGGATTTCCATCATCTTCTCGTGATGGCGATGCGAATAGCCGATGATTGGCTCGGCGTCAATGACGCGTTCGCCGTCTAGGTGCAGCAACACCCTTAAAACGCCGTGGGTGCTGGGATGCTGAGGCCCAAGATTCAGGTAATAGTCTCTTTTATGTTTCGCGGTTTGTTCCGAGACTTCTTGGGGATAAAGAATCTTGAAACCCTCCGTGTCCTCCTTCATTAGTTTAAGCGATTGAGTGACATCCGATCCGGCGGGCTCGCCTTTAAAACTTTTTAGCAAAGGGAAAATCTCGGAGCTTTCGGGTAAAATCAATCGCTTGAGATTCGGATGGTCCGTGAAGACAATCCCGAAAAACTCGAAGATTTCCCTTTCAAACCAGTTGGCGGATTGATAGATAGAAGAAATACTCGGCGCATTCCAGCTGCCGTTGCCGGGCTTTCCCTCGTTTTTTGGAACCAGAATCTTGACACAGGATCTTGAAGGTTCGCTCCACCGATTGAAATGGTAAACGACCTCCAGGCACTCCTGGAAATCCACGGCAGTCAAGGATTCAAGGAAATACCCTTGGGCCAAAAATTCACGGGCAACCTCGCGGATCTTATTTTGAGGGACCACGGCCTCAAAAAGAACGCCGGAGGTTTTTAGGTTTTTTTCGTTGAACTCATTGGGTTTAACGACTTCCCGCAGCCAGCTTTGAATGTCTTTTTCGAGAACCGGCATGGATTTAGCTCTGTTTTCTAAACTCGGCGCGCGAGATCGCGTTTTTGTATTCGGCCGGACGATTGTCTTGCGAATCATGCACGACGGCCGGGGTCATCTTGCCTTTGGCCTCTTTCGATTTGATTTGCCGTTGAAGCTCCATGATTCCGGCGATCAGAGCCTCCGGCCGCGGCGGGCATCCGGGGACATAAACATTCACGGGGATAATTTTATCTATTCCCTCCAAAATTCCGTATTGACCGGGATACTTAAATGGGCCGCCTGCCGTCGCGCATCCGCCGAGGGCGATCACATATTTGGGCGCGGGCATCTGGTCGTAGAGCGTTTTAATGCAGGCGACCATCTTGCGCGAAATCGTACCCGCGACGATCATGAGATCCGCCTGTCTTGGAGACGGGCGCACGACACCGAAACCAAAACGGTCCATGTCAAAGCGTGCGGCGCCTCCGGCCATGAATTCAATGGCGCAGCAGGCCAGGCCGAACGTCAACGGCCACAGGGAGTTGGCGCGCGCCATGTTGAAGACGTCTTCGACTTTGAAAAAATTGGCGACGCCCGAGACGGGCGAAAGAGACTGGGTGTCCGTTGTCAGTGCGGTTTCTTTTATCTCCATGAGAAAAGTCCTTTCTTCCAAGCATAGAGAATGGCGAGCGAAAGCAGAGCCAAAAACAGCGTCACTTCATAAAACGCGACAAATCCGAATTCCTTGAAAACGATGAGCACCGGGAAAAGGAAAGCCGCCTCGACGTCAAACGCGAGGAATATCAAACCGAAAAGATAGTAATTCACGTCGAACTGGACCCAGGCGCCACCGATGGGGACCTCGCCGCTTTCATAGGGATTTTGCGCGTTTTCTCCCCGGCTGCGGGGGCTGATCAATAAAGGGAGAAGGGTGTTAACGACGACGAACCCGATACCGATAATCAAAAAGCCCAGTACATAGGAATAATCATGCAATAAAGACATTTGGTCAGTATACAGAAAAGCTTTCTTTGAGTCAACGTCAGCCCGTACACTACAGCCACGCGACGCCTAGAATAGGGCGGGTCCTGTCGGCGAACAGCCCCATGAGTGCTCGTCTTAGATGGGTGGTGGACTGCGCGCCCATGGGGCGCCCCGTTCGCCGCCACCCGCTGATACTGAAGTTATGGGACTTCTCGCGTCGCCAAGCTATTTTCCTCTAGGCTGAATTGAATCGGGCGTTCGCAACCAGGGGTCAAATCAGGGGTCAGACCCCTCTGGCACTCAACCCGGTGTCAAAGGGGTCTGACCCCTTTGACCCCTATGGACAGACCTGGTGAAAAATAAATTTCATTGTAAATCCTTAAGTAATTATAACTAAAAGACTTATGGTATTAATTAGTCTCATTTTACATTTGTTTTTCACTAGGTCTGTGGTGTATACTTTTACTCATATTTACATAAATGCGGTTGACTATTTCCCTGTAGAAGACTATATATAAGACTATGACGAGAAAACACAAACCAGCGATAAAAGCTATCTCCTTACTATTGGCTTTTATTTTTGCTTTTTCAGAAATTTCCTACGCGGCGCCGTTTGAAGCGACAGCTCCGCGCGAGCTCCCCTTGCAAGTCATCGCGCAAGACCCCACGCGTTTTGAGGCCCCCGTCCAATTCACGGCCCTGAAAGAAGTCCACAAGGGCCCGCCACAAAGCGTCGGCCGGCAGGCTCCGCCCTTCATCATTCATATCCAGGACGCTCACGCCAATTACAGCGGCCAGGCCAATCTGGCCGCCGCGCTTGACGAGATCATGACGCGCTACAAGGTGTCGCTCGTTCTTGTCGAAGGCGGCACCAAGGACGACACGCTCACGCCGCTCAAGAAAATAGCGCCCCCTAAGGTCTGGAAAAAGGTCGCGAAGAAATTTTTGATCGAAGGCAAAATCACCGGTGACGAATATTTGAACCTGATTTCGGACCACCCGATGAAGATCATGGGGATCGAGAACAAAGAGCTTTATATGACCAGTCTCAAGGCCTACGGGGACTTGGCCGGAAAAAGGGAGGCGATTCTCGATTATCTGAAAGAGATCCAATCGGCGGTGGATCAGCTGAAAAGAAAATTCTATCCGAAGGAATTGTTGGATTATGAGAAAGCAGTAGACAGTAGACAGAATACAGTAGACAAAGGCATTGAGACGAAATTCAAAAAACTTTTCGAATTGATTTCAGGTCCCCGCTCAGGCGGCGATGATCTCCTAAAAGATTTTCCCAACGTTCAGAAACTAAAATCAATCGTCGACCGAGAAAAGGAGATCAATTTTGAGGCGGCGAATCTGGAGCAGGCGGCGCTGATCGAAGAGATCGCGAAACGGGCTCCAAATGAGATCCCTCGACTCTCCTTCGACTCGGCAGATGCCTCGCTCAGGATCGCTCGGGATGACAAAACAAATAATGTTTCTTTGTTTTGTCACTTTCAAAATACTTTGAATAGTGCCAAGAGAAAGAAGATTTCATTTGAAAAATACCCCAATCTTACCGCTTATGGGGAATACCTCAGAAGTTTTCAAGAACTGGACCTCGATCAGGTGTTGGATGAACTTGAGAAGGTGGAAGACAAGGTTTATTTAAAAATGCTCTCAGCGGATAGCGTAGAGCGGATAGCGGATAGTAATTCTTCCTATACGCTATACGCTAAACGCTCCACGCCAGACCTTGATGCACGACTAATTCGTTCAATCGATAGATACATAGGCCTTCTTGAAACCGCCTACCGCATTCAGATGTCCACGAAAGAATTCAATCTCTTCAAAGTCAATGAGCCCGATTTCGCGACCGTCGCGTATTTGGCGTTTATTAACCGTAAGCTCGCGGAAACGGGCTATTTCACGGACTTGATTGCTTATCAGAATTTGTTAGAAGATGGCAAGAAGTCTCTCGAGGTCTTTTATGACTCCGTGAATCAGCGGGACATGGCGTTTATTGAAAACACGGAAAAGATTTTGAAGGACGAAAAAACTTCTCATCCCTCATCCCTCGTCTCACATCCCTCGCCGCAGGTAGCTATCATGATCACGGGCGGCTACCACACGCCGCATCTCAAAAAACTCTTTAAGGAAAAAGGGTATTCGTTCGCGGTCCTGACTCCGATCATCACGTCGGAAACCAACCAGAAAAAATACGAAAAGATCCTCCTTGAGCCGATCCGGAAAGAAACCAAAACGGTCGAGGTGGCGCAAGGCGAAAGCAAAACTTCCGATAAACGTTTAAGCGATTTGGAGCAGGACCTGATTAAGCTGAAAAAACAGTCGGACCAGATCGCCGGTGCACGGTTGGCGGAAGATATAGCTGGCGCACGGTTGGCAGAAGTAATTAATGATGTCATTGCCTCTCAGGGGCCGGCCGGTGAGGCTCAGAGACCATTGGCGGCAGAGGTGGCATTGGAATTAGCCACCAGAGGGAGTCGGTTGAGTGATGAGACTCTGGGTTCAGAAGTCAGAAGTCAGAAGTTAGAAGTCAGAAAAGACATTCTGTCTTCTGTCGTCAGTCCTCTGTCTTCTGACAGCAAAGGAGCGAGGCTGGCGGCAGCAAAAGATAGTCACTTGTTGTCGATTTGGAGAGATCTCTTAAGGAATTCCATTAATATGTTGAACTTTGATAGGACATTCAATCCCAACAGGCCGGAAACCAAGCTTTGGGGCGGCAGGTTTAGGCAAGCAGTCTCGACATTCTTTAGTTCAAATCCTAAAAATTTGAGAGAAGGAATAACGACAACCGGGACATATTCCACTCCGCTAGCGGTGATCATTTCAAGTCTTCTTTTAGGTTGGGCGGGATCACAACCAATCGCTAACGCTGTTTCGGTGGGTATGGTGGTGATACTAGCTCCCGTATCCAGCACCATTTTAAGAAGCCTGGAGGCACGTTTACCGCGAAGCAGCACTTTTAAAACGATGACATTTTCATTGCTATCTATGTTAAGGGGGATTTTCGCTGATTTAAAACGCGACGGCATAACCTTTAGGAAGTTTGTCGTTGGCGTGGTCGATGAATATCAGCCCCTTTTGGGACAGAGACTTTTTGTAAATGACATCTCGATCGGCACTGTGGGCAAGGAGCCGACCGGCCAAAGGGGTCGTGGTGGCATCATCCATCTTCGTGACCTTTATGAGAAGCCACTGATTGCGGTATTTTTTGCGGATCTTTTCAAAAGGTTGACCGGCCATCATTTTCACACTCCTCACAAGGTATATACCATATTTAACGGTGAAAGTCGAGGACAGGCTGGTTTGCCCGCAACGTCCGGCGCGCGGCTGACAAAAAATCAGGTAAGAGGTGAGGGGGAAGAGGTAAGCGGAAAAGCAAAATCAAAAGAAAATTCTTCCTCTAACCTCTCCCCTCTAACCTCTCCCCTTAGTAATGGTGCGCGGTTGGCGGCTACAAATGTTCCTGACTTTTGGAAGGGGCAATGGTCACGCGTTCCTTCCCATTTTATTGACGGCCGTGGGTGGTTTGGCACTGCGCAATACCCTAGCAGCGTGCGCGACTTCATGTTGAAGAATGCTGAGACACAGGCGAAAAGTAAAAAAAGCCTTGTTAAAATCATTGATTTAGGATCCGGAGCCAATCTTTACCTTGCCAGAAAGATTCATGATTCGTTCGCAAAAAGTGGGTTGAGCGCCGAAATCCACGCGTTAGACCCAGCCAAAGAAGAAGATGTTAGGCGTTTGTCAACCAACCGAAGCATCATTTATCACAGCGCAACAATGGAAAATCCTTTGGGAATAGAGCCCGGTTCTATGGACATTGTTGTCTCGGCCTTTTCGCTGGATTACACGGATATACAGGCCTCATTGAAGCAAATCGACAAGATGCTTTCCAACAATGGCCACGCCTATTTAGCCCTACACTATCCTGAATCGGATTCCATTGAACATATTCGCAGATATTCAAGTCAGCTTGAGAGTGTCGAGCATGATCTGACAGAGTTCTTGTCGCTTTTGACCGGTAACGAAGAGTCGCAGAATGATGCCAGGCTTATCCCGGACATTGTGGATAGGATAGAAAACATTGCACGCTCAACTGAAAGGTATCAAGTCCACATTACCGAAATTGCATCCCAGGGTTTGAAATATCTATCGTTGGATGCGAATCAGAAAACGAAGTTTAGAGCGACTCTGAGCGGTGAAGTGAAAAAGGCCATCGGCATTATAAAGGATGAAATGGCATCGAATAAAATTCTGCTTTCAAATCTATTTGATAATGAGGGCCAAGCACAACGGTTTTTCGCCGCCGCAGGTTATGACGCCAAGATATCGGTATTGATAGGGACCATAGATCCGGACGGCGATGGCTACATTGATGTACCGCAAGCTTACGGAGTTATCCTTAAAAAATCTTCCGGCGCGCGGCTGGCCAAGCGGGTAACCAACGCAAAAGATTGGCTCGAGGCTTTAATACAAAAAACAGTCGAAACCCGTGAATCTTTAGAGAATTATCCAGAAAGAGATAAAAATGACTCTGTAGAACCCTTTAATATGGAAAATCCGGACGGGAAAAAATTATGGGGTTTGGGAGAATCTCATCACGGAGACCACTCTTTGGAGCAAACGGCACAATTTCTCAGAGAGAATATAGAGGAAATAGCGCGAAATCCTAAAAAATGGTTATTTTTAATAGAACAACAAAAAATCCGCCGTAGCATTACAAAGAATCGGGGTAGTTCGCCGAAAGAAGCCGGAGAATTGGCGATAGCTGTCGCTGATCATTTCAATGTTCCGGTGGCGGACGCCGTGTTTTCGTTCAATTATTGGTTTGTTCTCAAAAGGGTGACGGATATGATCGTAGATGCAAACCCTCATATCCCATTTGAAAATATCATCGGAGCTTTTATCATTTGGTCCGCCAACCAACATAAGCAGACGATAAGACAAAGCGCTGCCCAAATGTTCTCTCTTTGGGTTGAAAGAGGCCCTTATATGGCAGAGGACTTGGTCGAAGCGGCGATGGTTTGCTTCAATCTGCCGTATAAAGCGAGTCTTATTCGTCTAGTCGAGCTTACGATCACGCAAGCGGCGTTCGATCCCAACTCAGAAGTTATCGGGCGCATCCAAGACGTCATTCGGCCGTATCGAAACGCACATTTTTTCTTTGCGCTTGTGGGAATGGGGCATTCCGTTGAATTTGAACGGGCATTTCAAGGCCTCGGATTCGGCGCGCGGCTGGCAAGTTTAGATCAGATTGTCAAAATGGTCAATGATATAGCGAAGTCCAATTCTTTTGACGCAAAACTTGGCAAAAACTTCATTCGAGCACTCTTAGGAAATGAAGATGCCAGAATTGAACTTGGAATTACAGATTCGAACAATGATCTTAGAAAGTACCAAAATAATTCCACATTTACTAAAAGACTGGCTAAACAAATTATTGAAAAACTGGCCGATCAAATTAAAAAAGCAAATAAAACCGGGATTGAGGTGATATCGCTCGATCTGCCCAGTTTGGCTAAGTGGACCCGCGAGTTTCTGTGGCCGGCGCTAAAGGTTTTGGGTTTCTCACAACCGGTAAATTTCAGGCCGTTGCATCAAGCTGTCCAAAGGCTTCCAGAAAGCGAAAGGGTCTTGTTGGATGAGGCCGTAAAGGAAGCGGAACAAAGGTGCATGACTACAGGTCTAAGCGATTTGGAACAGGGCCTGGCGATCAAAGTTCTGGTCGACCGGTTAAATACATGGCTCATAGGCAAGGACGTCATTCTTACTCACAATGGAATCCCCGCGAGTTCGGAAACGATTTCCGAGACTTTTGTAAATTCGCTGATACCCTCTGTCATCGTTCAGAAAAGTTCCATTAAGATCAGCGACGAAGACAAGGAAATCCGTTTTTACCTGTTACGTTCCATCGGGGAACGCCGTCAGTTCTTTGTAGAAGACAAAATACCGGCCATGGCAATTCCGGGGCTCGTTTTTGTTTCTTTAGATGCGCTTGCCGGCAGCGTCGCCGCTGTATACCCCTCGGAAAGGGAAGCCAGAAGAATCCTAAACAGTATCCAAGCGCTTCCCAATGAGACTGAAAAACAAAAATATGCTTACTTAATTCCCGTCACGCAAGCCTACCTTCATCTTCAAGAAATGCTGAGAGAGCGTTATCCGGGAACGCAAGGCGACAAGCGTATTGTAAAAATAATCATACAGGATACATTAATGGAAGAATTGCGGCATGCCCTTGAACACGGATTTATCGAGAAAAGGGTGGGCAAAAAACTGGATGATCGGGCAGAGTACAATGGGCATTATGTGAAAGCTTATCTAAAAGATAAAAGTGTTTTACGTCAAATTTTGCAAAAGCCCGAAATAGACAATCATCCCTCACAAAAGTCTCATTTGGCAGATGCGTTCAATGAGCTTTCGGCGCAGATGACGGTAACAGGCTTATCCGAAGATCCTCATTTTCAAATATTGGCATGGATCAGGGTTATAGATACGACGATTCTCAACATAAGAAGGTATGATCACTACACCAGGGCAGCCATACTTGCCATTCATTTAATCGCGGATCAACTGGGTATTAGCAAGGAGAACCTCTCCTCCGAAAATTGGGATAAAATTCTTTTGGATGAGGATGGTTTTCAAGAAACAGCGGCGCTTGTTAACGCGATCACAGAAAGACCCGTCGAGGACATTCGGCTGGCGTTAAAGAAAATATCCCAGGAATTGTTTGCCTTTCCAATTGATACGGCTTTGTATGGCCAAATCCATGGAGACGGCTCATGGTCGCCATCCCCTTATATCTTTTCCCGAGCCGAAGAAATTATTGAACAGACAGAACTTTCTGGGTTTGATCTGACTAGGGCATTAAAAGAAGGCCCCGGAAGTTTACTCGGCGCGCGGCTCGGAGCCAAAGGCGACGATCCGCTGCGCATTTTAGCGGATGGCAAAGCTTCGGCGCCCGCCACCAAAGCGTCGGCGGACTCCTCCTCGCCGCGAGAAGCGGCTCGGGGAGCGCGGCTGGCGAAAAAAGATGATAAACATGAAAAATCATTTAGAAAATGGTTGGATAAGAAAATATATTTTCCGGATAAAATCTCATGGTCTGTTGGTCAAATACAATGGTTGTCCAGCCAATTTGACAGGGATTCCAAAGTAATAGTTAAGAAGAAAATATACATTGCGATTACGGCTGCGGCCATATTTATCTGTAATTTTTTCCTTACTGGTACTCATCATCCATTTATTCTTTTTGGCTTCACCGTGTTTACGATCATTACTTCGTTCTTGCTTCATGAAGGGGGGCATTGGATTGCGGGTAAATGGCTGGAGCAAAAAGGCAAAGTTGAGAACGTACGCCTTTATCTTTTTGACGAAATGCAGCCACGCTTGACGATGATTTATTCTCCGGCGTTTAACATGACTGCCGCTGATTGGGTTTTATTGACCTTATCAGGGCCAGCTGCCAGTTTGACCGCGGGAGGTCTAGCCACATTTTTTTATTTTTATTTTGATCTCGCTCACGCTTCCAAAGAACTTAATTTTTTTGGAATGTTTTTTGTGGCACTCAACTGGGCTCAGGGGATTTTGAATTTGGCGCCTATTGGGCCTTCCAAAACGGTATTGGACGGTGCGAGAGCCTTGGAATATCTTCATGATCAAAAAATCCTAAACGAGGCGGCAAGGCATTATGATCTGGGCTCGTTTGTTTCGCGCGCGGCGATTGAAGAAGGCCCATATTATGATTCCTTTTTCTTTCGAAATCAAGATCGGATATTTTGCGTGATGGGACGGGACATTTTGCAAGATCAAGACAAGCGCCCGTCAGGTGATTTTAAGATTACATATTTACGGCGTGACTTGGGAGAAATAACAGTTCCGGTAACCGTTACTGCCCGTTTAATCAAAAATACGGCCGGGGCAGATTCTTTCCAGTATAGAAGTAAACAATTCGCCTTATTGGAAGTTCCTGATTTTGACAAACAGATATCCGGCGCGCGGCTGGCCAAAGAAGAAAATCCTGAAGACCTCACCCGCCGTGATTTTCTCCGCAGGAATTTGTCGGCCTTTCTATTATCAAAGTCAGCGCCGCATAAGGCTCTTTTAAGCATGATCATGCCGGATAGCTTGTTCTCCGGAGCGGGGCTTTATATTACTAAAGAGGGCATGACAGATATTTTGACGTATGTTGACGAGACGGATATACAGGATGTCATTATGGATATTTTCCGGCGAGAAAATGACCCGGACTTGGTATCTGATTCTCCCGAACTCGATTACCCGAACAATTTTTATAGGTTCAATGACGCAGGCGGCCAAAAATTCCTGGTGATTTTGGAATGGATGGCTTCGGAGCTGGATCGCCAATTTGGAGAAAGCATGGATCGGCAAAAGTCTGAAGCGGCCGCAGGGGCGATTGGGGAAATCAAGCAAAACACCGTTGGATGGACAAATTTCAGAGCCAAACGCATGCAAGACCGTGATATTCTGGAGGAAATCAAAGAAGAAGAGCCACGCGAAGTCGAAAGGAGCCTGCAATTTGAATATATTTTGGGGCGTATCCAAAGAGAGGTTACCCCTGCCAGAAGGGGACATTATCAGTCTCTCTATTCCAACGTGGCGCAATTTTATCGAATCGTCCGCCATTTAAGCCACGAACAGCTCCAGCAATTTGATGATGTTGACCTCTCAAAAAACCAAGAACTTCTCGATACACAATTCTTGAAAAAGCAATCTATCCGCCATCTGCGCGAGCAGATCGCGCGTCTGCAGGCGGAAATGCCGGATCACCTAAGTAAGAAATGGAGAAGTCTCGGCGGGAGACGACAAGCGGAATCATTGCAAACCGAACATGAGTCTAAAGTGAAGATAGAGGAACTAAAGAGGGAGATCATGGTAATCCATCAAAGTTTTCCCATGACGAGGCCTGCTGCCGGCAGCGAGCTTAAACCTGATGACGGTGCGCGGCTGGCGAATAGGATCATCGAAAGCTTTGAAATACCCGGCTCCAAAGATAAAATTTCAGCCTCGGTCTATCCGGAAAATTCACGAAGCGCGGAATCGAATGTGTTTATAATCGAGCTCAATAGGCCGGGATTGCCCACGCAAAAAGTCCGGGTTGTATTTCCGGAAACGGTCGGGATCAAGCGAGTGGTCTCCGATGTGTTGTCTATTTTTTCAGAAATTTCGAAGGAAATTTCTCCGGCCAAATACCCGGGCAGTGTTGTACATGCCGCATTGCTGCGGATCAACGCGATGTCCGTTCTTCAGGAGCCGCAAGCTCCTGCCGAGATCCAAGCTCCGGAGATTCTCGCCATCGAAACCAAACTCGCCTTTACCGATAAACTGTCCAATCCCGAGGTCATTTCGGCGTTCAAGCAGGCCGGGTTCGGGCGGCCGACCTCGCTTTATGTGAGCGGTTTTCTGTCTTTGGCGCGCCAAAAGAAAATCACCACCCAGGTCCAACTTGCGAAGGCTGTTCAAAATCTGATCAAGCGGGAACCGGCCGCTGTCGAGATCGCCCAGAAATTCGCGGCCCTTTTTGATTTGCCGGAGGGCAAAGCGTTGAGCGAACTCGAGATTTTGGAAGCAAAGAGACAGGCGCTAGGTGTTCAAATCGAAAAACTGCACATGCGAAGCGGTCCCCAGGGTGTCATCAAGATGACGCATAGCGCTTTCCTGGCCTCCCCGCCCGTGCGCCGTGTGGGGCATTTGTCCATTTTGTCCATCGCGCTCATGAGCGACGAAGAAGTTGAAGTCTTGGTCCGCAAGATCAATGAGCCGGGACGTTTTAGTTTTAAATTAACGAAATCGGAGCTGCTTGAAATTATTCGTCTCATCCGCGCCGATACGAAAGGTATTTTGAAAGAATCGCTGGATTCCTACCGTGCTCTTTCGGCCGATATTGAGCGGCTTAAAACGGAAAAAACCGGTGCGCGGCTTTCGAAGTCCAAGCTCAAAGACGATATCAACCGCTATTTTAATTTAAGCCAAAAAGCCAACGCCGCGAATCTGCAGGCAATCCCCGAGCGGCAAAGAGCCCAAGGCCGGTCCGTTCCGGGGCAATTCACCTGGCTCGGCCGGGATTTTCGCGCGGTCGGAGAATTTCATCATGACGCGCTGGCCCTGAGTCTGCTTCAGAAAATCTTGGGGTACAACAATTCCGTCCAAAACAATTTTATCCAAGAAGCACTGGCCGGTAGGTGGGTTTTTCTCGTGGAAGGCGCCGAGGATCCCGTTCGGCATTCTTTGGACGGCTCCTCAACCGGACTTCTTGTGGGCATTGCCGGAATGCTCAAGATACCTATTCAGGATCCCGTGATCAATGAAAAGGATTGGGCGGTAGTGGAGGAGGTAGCCAAAACCTCAGGCGTTTCTCCCGGTATCGTGGCCGGCTATATCGTAACGGCCGCCGCTCAAAAAAACAACCGGACTCTGGCGCAGGAAGCGGTGCAATATCCTTTTTGGAAACATCTTTCCGGCGAACAGGCTTTAGATTTTGCCAATCAGTTCAGTGGTTTGCCTGCTAATGAACGCCAGCGTCTGGATCATGTGATCTATGCCAATTTACGGCGCATGGATGACTATACGTTCCGCGAAATCGAACGTATTGTTGGCCAACATCCTCTAGTCAGAAAAGTCCTTTTGGTTACGGGACAGGAACATCTAGAAGAGATAATTGCTCGTTTACCCTCCGGCGCACGGCTGGCAGGAAATCTAGCGGATAGCGGACAGCGGATAGCGGATAGAGACCAACCAAGCCATCCTATTCCCTTTACGCTAAACGCTATACGCTCACAAAACGGCGCGCGGCTGGCTTCCTCAAGCTGGCAACTATCCGATGAGGAATACAATCAAAATTTTGATATCAACGGAATAGCTAAAACAAGAAAAGCGCGGTGGCTGGCCGTTGGGAATTATCAAAAAGCCATTAACTACATAAATGATGTTTTCAATAAGAACGGCGCTGATGCAATTAAAGTAAAAGCAGCCGATTTATTCGGCAGCATAGGTCGTGCTGTATTAATCCGTAATTTTAGTTATGTCCGTTTTGGACTTTATCATCCGAGAAAGCACAACGCTCCTTTTGGCAAGCAAAATCCTTCTGATTTGGATGTTTATATTGAGTTGGATGGTAGCCCTTGGAAGATTGCAGATCGTTTGAAAGATTTAGCAGGTGAAATTTATAGGACACTTGGCGTCCGTGTGCAGTTTTGGATTAAAGGCGCTACTTTGCCGGACTATCTGGATACGACCGCCCGTAAGAGTTTAAACAGCTTGCGGGGACAATATTTAGTGAGCCTTTACAAAAAATATGAATTCAAAAAAGAAGATGGCGCGCGGCTGGCGCAACAATCTGTAGGCCAAAAACTCAAGAAGATCCGGAAAAGATTAGGTTTGTCTCAAGGAGAATTCGGCAATATTCTAAATCCCGGGCGACCTTTGTCCGTATCGACTATTTCTAGATATGAATCAGGCGAACGCCAAGTTCCCGAGTGGGTCATGGACCAGGCAAAAAAGCTTGCCAGAGAATTTTATGGCCAAGAACTCATGAAAATCCGGCAAAGATTCAACTGGTCTCAGGAAGAACTCGGCAAAGCTCTCCACCCTAAAAAGACTTTATCTCCCGACGTTATTTCCCTTTATGAATCAGGCGAACTTCCAACGCCCAATTGGGTCATAGACCAGGCAAGAAAACTTGCCGGGAAAATTTCGGGAAAGCTTGCCAAAATGCCTGATAGGAAAAAATTCCAAATGATCAGGGAAAAATTAAACTTATCTCAAAAAGAATTCGGCGAGATTCTCGATCCCGGGGAGCCTTTGCCCTCTGAGACTGTTTCTCTCTATGAATCAGGCAAACGTCAAATACCCGATTGGATCATGCATCAGGTAGAAAAGCTTGCCCGAAAGCTTGACGGAGAAGAACTTAAGAGGATCCGACAAAAATTGTATATCTCTAGAGAAGAATTCGGGAAGGCGCTTAATCCGAATAGGCCTTTATCTAGAGCCCTCATTGTTTCCTATGAATCAGGCAAACGTAGAATCCTCGATCGGAATATGGATAAGGCAAGAAATCTTGAAAAAGAATTCGATTCCGGCGCGCGGCTGGCCCAGTTTTATCCGATGGAACATTTTAATCTGAATCAGCAATGGGATGAGAAAGCCAGCGGGAAAAAAGCGCCACCGGCAGCGCCGGCCGTAGGTTATCGCAGGACCGTTAACGACCAAGATTTGCAGCATCTAGCCGAACTATTGGAAAACAAGGGATTAAGTTTTATTTTAGATCATGTTGGGTATACGCGCACGCAAATCGACAGAAGTTTCGGCTTAGCGTATGTTGTCCGCGCATTTGTCAGTCCGTACCGTGAACAGGACCGGTTCAGGGTCCGTACGAATATTTGGGTTCCAGACATCAGCGAAAACATCTCTGCTCAGGAAGCGCTTGTCGATTTTGATCCCAAAATATTACGAAGATTGACAAGATCCCTTTCTACGCACCGGGTCACTCCTAAAGACAGGAATCTTTTGATGCGGACTATCGGCCGCCAGTATAAAACTTCGATCGCTTTGGATGAAGCCATGCTTAGAAAAGTAGTTTTGACGGCGATTTTACATGAAATAGGCGAATCGTTATGGGCAATATTAGACGGCAGAGAACGTAAGGACGACGCGAGGGCCGCTGAATTGAACAAGCGGTGGAATGATCATCACGCGAACCCGATGACCCCGGCGAAATATAAACCTCCGAAAGGCATTATTTTTATAAAAAATTATCTGAAACAGGCTATCGATCCGAACCAATGGTTTTTCACCGAGATGTTCTCGGATAAATTTGCAATGTATATCAATCCTTCATCGGTTTATTACCAACTGGGAGAAAAACTGTCCGAAGAGGAACGCGCGTTTTTTGATGATGTTACCAAGTTTTTGATTGACGAAGATCAAAGAGGCGGTTTCGGATTTTCAGTTCCGATAAGTGGCGCGCGGCTTGGAGCGGAGCGACAATCCGCCAAAGTTCCAGTGGCGGATGGCGTTCAAAAATCATCGGCGCCCGCCACTAAAGCGTCGGCGGACTCCTCCTCGCCGCGAGAAGCGGCTCGGGGAGCGCGGCTGGCGGGAAATGAGGCGGAAGACGGAAGACGGAAGACGGAAGGAAGAGGCGCTTTATCTGTTTTCCAGAATGGTGATGCGTTTGTCCAATACCTCCGACAGCTTTTCCAGGTCTTTTTTGGTGGCGATGGTGGGAATAATAGATTTGATCATCGCCATGTCGGATTTAAACAGGGACACGTCACTCTCGAGAGTTTCGAGTTTTTCCAGTTTCTCGTGAACCCCAGCCAGGCTTTCTCCAAAGGCACGAAATTGGCTGCGCAAGTCTTCCAGAACAGCGGCAAATTCACGTTCTCGGGAGTGTTCAGGGCCAATAGGGGGAGTGGGTTTTTTAACCATAGGGAAGGCAGGGTATCATACGACCTTCGTTCCGTCAATCCTGTTGGTAACTTCATCACTGGCGCACGGCTGTCGAAAAATTTACGAATATCGGTTCTTTTATCTGAAATACGCCCAGGCCATGAAGGGTCAACGTTCGCAGATACCGTTCGAACCCTTAAGCAGCTGGGGATTGACACTTCGGAAATAGATCAGGCAACAGATTTTGCGGAGCAGGAGCGAGCTATCACCTCTCTTGTCAGAAGAAATCGGGAGATTGTAATTCAATATCTGACCAATCACCCGATACGGGTTACGAAACGAGACGATCATACGTACGACATAGACGATGGTCATAACCGTGTCCGGCTTGCGCGGGATCTAGAACTCGAATCTGTGCCAGGCATTCAAAATACCGGCGCGGGGTTGGCGGATAAATCGGAAACACCGCAAGAGCACGCCAGAAGACTTGTTGAAGAAAAGAAGGTAGTGGCGCTTCCTTATTTTGCAAAGCATCACGGAATTTCTTATGAGACTGCCCGCGGTATTCTCGAAGAGGCCGGATTTGAGAGCAGAGGGAATACCGAAACCGGCCAATCCTTTGTTCCCAAATCAAATACAGGCGCGCGGCTGTCGGCTACGAGGCCATCCTCTGCCTCGGCCGACGTGCCGCGAGAGGAGACTCGCGGCCTGGCGGAAAATCAGGCAAGAGGAAATCTGTTAAATCAAATCCAGAAATTCTTCGATCGAAATTTCAGCCGCTTTCAAAATACCCTTCAGCGTCCAGCGGTCCACCTCTTTATGGTCGGGAATAATCAGAATAACGCGTTTTTCGGGCTGAACCAGCTTAATATGACTACCTCGTTGGCCAACTTGGATATAACCAACGCGTTTCAAAGCGGCTACGACTTGGCGGCCGGAGAGAAGTGGCGGCCTGGACAATCTAAACCGCTAGGGTTAGGACTTGGTGGCCTTTGGAGGATCTTAGCTCTTTGGGAAATGGGGCAAGATACAACGCAATCGCTTCGCGAATATTCTTTAGCGCCTCCATTTTGGATTTCCCTTGTGAAAGACACCCGGGAAGCGTTGGCACGGATACAACATAGTACCCATCTTCTCCATGTTCGAGCAGAATCTTTAGCTTCATTTTCTATAGCCCTCTTTAATATGAATTATACCCTTAAAAATGGAAGAAATCAATCCGGCGCGCGGCTCGTCACACAGAAGCCGAGCCTTGCGCCCGTCAAATCAAGCGACGAGCAAGCGCCCGGCTTCAGTTTGACGGGCGCGCGGCTGGCCTCCTCGGAGCCTGACTTAATACAACTCAAAGAAGGAACGATCACAGTGAACGGCAACACTTATAGAGTGAGAGTTGAAAAACCATTCAATCTCTTTAAAGGAACAGTTGTCGTGGTCAAGGTTGGCGTAGAGGTGTCTGAGCACAGAAAGCCGCTTGAGCTTACGATCGAAAGATTCATCGAGGAAGACGTCGATCAAACTTGGCAAGTCGTAGAAAAATACATTCATGACCAGAAACTTGAATTTCAAGAGATGCCCGAAGAAGAGGAATTAGAACAACTCGAGGTTCATGAAATCCAAAAGAAAATGGATGATGCCTTAAGTGTTCTTGAGGAGGCTTATTATTTCCAGCGCGATATTGAACCCGGCGAATCAGGCGTTTCGTATGAAAGAATGAACAACTTGGTCGCCGAGTTTAACGCATTTATTTATAGAAAAATTTTGAAGAACCGAAATCCTTCCGATGTTGAGCTCGAGCAAACGCAAAAAGAGCTGAAAGAAATCATTGAAGAGAGTGTTAAGAATGCCTTTGAGTCCATACAAGTGCGCTTTTTAAACGAAGACGAAACTTTGTATGCCGGGATTCCTACGGATAAAAAACCTGCGCAGCACGGCGAAGTACGCATTTTCCTTTCTCCTGGAACCAAAGATCTTGTCTTTCGCATTATTGATGATGGCGCTGGTGTCGCCAAATCCATTCGAACCTATACCGAGCATAAGTTCTTGAACCGCGAAGACGTCAAGGGATGGCTTAGGGACAGGGAACGAATATACATGTCGCCCGGTACACAGTCACAGTTCAAGCAGGCTCACCGTGGCGAATTTTTACCCGAGTCCGGCCAAGGCGCAGGACTATGGATGATAGAACATTTTTCGCACAATGTGTTTACAGAGGGTTCGTGGACGCTTGAAGACCGCGCGAAAAAATGGGGTGATAAAACGGGCGCTATCTTTACTTACCGTTTCAAAATGAACAACGCCGAACCCATGAAAATTGAAGATATCATTGCAAAGCGCGAGAATTTGTCTTTGCAGGAAGCGTCGCTACCGATGGCTTTACTTATTCAAAACAGTTTTAGCAGATACGCGCACCGGGATAAGATTATCAAAAGATCAATTCTGGGGATGCTCACTTACGATGAGTCGGGCCGCATACGTCGCTTTGCCTCGGCTCCGGCCATGGCGAACTCGCCTCTGTTTCCTGGGGGTTTTGTGTACCACGCGGACATCGAAAAACTTTTTTCCATGGAAGACCGGGACACTGTCCGGCTTACATTTTTTTATGATGAAGCTTCAAATCTGCAGCGGGTAAGGATCACTCCGCTCTCAAGCGTCATAAACGTTCGCACGGTGTATCTAAAAACTGTCAAACTTCTAAGCGACGTAATCTCGGTCCTAGAATTTAACCCGTATAAAGTCGAACTAGAGGGGATAGAAGTAGGAGCGATTCTCAAGCCTGCTGAACTTGATTCCATCAAAAATAAGCAAGGACCGTCTATTTTGTGGTCATTAGGTGATGTCGCTGATCTTTATAATAGCACTCCTCCAGGAAATACTCCGAAGGGCGCGCGGCCCCTCGACGAGCTCGGGGCGAGGCTGGCGAGCCTGAATGAAAATTTTGATTTATTGTTGAAAAAGTCCTCGAAATTCCCAGCTTTTTTTGGACAAAACATAGGCTCAGCTAAAATTTTGGCAAGCCAAGGAGACCACGGGCAAGCTCTAAAACATATTGACCAAATTCTTGATTTAAAAGTCAGGGGCAGCATCCCAGAGGCAGATTTAAGTGTGCTTAGCGCTATCCGCCAAGAATTGGCAGGTCTTGTTCCGCCATCGTTAGAAGAGGCGGCCTCATCAGCAAGTTTATCACAAGCGCCAGAAGTCATTGCTTCAAACGCAGACATATTGAGTCAACCGCTTACTAATTTTGGTCTTGAATTTGGCATTTATGCCAGAAGCGTGTTTGATCGTTTGGGCCTTGTGACTGTGAGAGACCTTACGGAGACGTCCCTTTCAAAGATAAAGTCAATAGATGAGCAGGACAGCGGTAATCTCCATTTAGCCCTAGTGGATATACGTCAGTTTTTGAAAGGACATGGCTTAAAATTAATGGAAGACGGCGCGCGGTTGGCGAAGACTCCGAAGAAAGTTCCGGGGACGAAAGAAATCACGGCGGAAGAAAGGGCCCCCGCGGTGATTGAACAGTGGCTTCTTCAAAATAAAATCATCCGTATCCTGTCCGAAATAACCCCGGAGTTTAGAGGCGCGCTCGTGGCTCATTTAACGGCATATGCAGGGATAGAGAAAAGGGCTTTTTCTCCGGTTGATTATAAAAGTTACTTGACGAATGTCAGCGAGTCTTCACTACAAACGCTCAGTGCCAGCTACGGTCAGGCCGTCGAGGCGCTTCGGTCAAATATAGAGAAGAAGTATCAGCATTTCCGCGATCGATTCAGAAAAGACAGAGACTGGCGGATGAAAGTCAAAGGTTTTTTTTCTAGGGAACTAGGCGTAAAAAAAATATCGCTGGAATTATCCGATGACCAGTTGTTGTCGTTAGTGATGAAATTAATAAACATCCCCAGCGGCGAAACGAAAGTAAAAGAGCAGATGGCGCGAATGATCCGTCGAGAGCTTGGAATGGATCGTGCGATCGCTTATGCGTTTGTGAGCGGCAAATCACTCGTCCAGCTTGTCGAAGAGATCATGCCTCAAAATACCTTTGAAGAACTAGCCGCCGCTTTGACAAGATCGGCCGGCGCGCGGCTGGCGGCAGGTAGCTTAAAAGACCGGATAATAAAGCGCATTCAAGAAAACGGAGGAAAAATTACTTTCAAAGAATTTCAAGAGTTGTCCCTTTTTGGTTCCGGCGGTTATTACACTGACGGAACTGTCCGGTTTGAAGGATTCCGAAATGAGGAAGGGGATGGTATTTCTTTTAAAACGGACGCGCAGCTGCAGTCAGTCGGGCAATCGCTTGGCAGGCATTTCTACTCCTTTTGGAAAGAGATGGGAAGGCCTGATGAGTTTCAAATCGTCGAATTAGGCGGAGGCGATGGCTCGATGGCCGCCAATCTTCTTAATTCAGTCAAAACAGAAAATGCAGATTTCTATAAACACATTCAATACACCTTAGTTGACATTAGCCCCGTATTATCTGAAAGACAACGGCGCAAGCTCGAAGAGAATGGTCATCACGATGTGCGTTATGAAGTAGGCGTGGCATGGAAACTGCCTTTTGAAAAAGATAGCATCAACGGTGTCATTTATTCCAATGAGCTTCCGGACGCCTTTCCAGTACACCGAGTGCTGAATCGCAAGGGCCGGCTGCGTGAAATTTATGTCACCGAAGAAAACGGCGAATTTAAGGAAACAGAGGATGAGTTAGACCCGCTTGATCGTGAAAAAATTGAAAGATATCTTCGTTTGTTTCCCCTCAAACTGCAGCCCGAACAATATGAGAACCTTCAGAACAACAGCCCTCATCTATTAAATGAAATTGATAATTATATAAGCCAGTTTGGTTATATGCCGCCGGAAATTGGCACGCCACTCGGGAAAGAAATCGCCGTTAACACCCACCTTTTTGATTGGACCGCCGAATTGCAGCGTGTTTTAAAAAAAGGTTTTGTAGTGACATCGGATTACGGATTTTATCCGACGGTCAACCGTTATCAAGGATCTCATAAGGACGCTGTCTGGGCACTTCATAAACGCAGCGTATTAGAACCTGGTATTGACTCTACTCACAATGTTGATTTTGAATCACTCGATAAAATAGCGTTGATGACTGGTTTTAAGCACGAATATGTAGGAGAGTTTTCTATATTTCTTGGGTTGCGCGGCTATGTCGAGTTGCTTGAGAACCAAGAAGCCTATGTATCGGTACTATCAAAAAATATTGCTGCAGAAACCGGCGCGCGGCTGGCCGTTGCTTTGACCGAAAAAGAGAAAGCCGCTCTTTCCCATGTCAATTTCAAATCAGACTCCGAATGGGCCCAAGCCGTAGGCAAAAGCTTTGAAGCCAGAAAAGAACGGATATGGAGTCCGGCGGGCGTTTCCCTTGAAGCGAAAATGCGGTCCACGGCTTTCGCGGCCGAAGAATATTTAAAATTTATTTTCAGGGAGACAGAAACCAAATACAGCGCGGGGGATTTGAAAAAATATCAGGTGGGACTTTCCCATATCGCTTTGGCGCTCATGGGCAGCGCCAGCCGCCGTGAGATGACCAAGGCGTCGGACATGGACGGCCGTATGATCGTGGATGATCACAATTTAACCGGCGAGGAACGCAAATCCGTAAACGAAATCTCCAGGTTTCTTTCGAGGACAATGGAATATGCGTTCGGAGAAAAGTGGGACTTCCTCTTTGAGCGCGATGATATCGATCTGACTTATACCGAGGAACAGCAGTTGGAAGTGGCCACGCGCATGTTGGATGCCGAATTTGTGGTGGGCAATAGGGAGATCTTCGACCGACGGATGAGTTCTTTTGATCGAGAGCTCCATAAGCAAGGTAAAACATTTATACTGTCTCTCATCGAATTATGGAATGAAGATTATAAAAAGCAGGGTTTTATGGAAGGCATCCTGAACAAACAACCGGATCTGAAGGCCGGTGTGGGAGGCCTTCGCTCCATGCATTTTGCCCGGTGGATTACTCAAGCGTATTTCGGTACTCGTGACAACCCGTTCACTACAAAAGAACGGGTGGCCAAACTTGTTGCAGACGGGATCCTGACACGGGCCGAATTGGCGGAAGCCAAAAAGGCGTACCGCTTTCTGCTGACGGTACGAAATGCTATTTATGAAGTCAGGAAAAAGCTTAATCCGGACAATCCGGGCACCTCGACGCATTTGACTTATGACATCCAGCAGGCCGTTGCGGAGGCGCTTGGCCGCTCCGATGAAGCCGATGACGTGGCGGCCAATCAATTGATGCGTGAGTACCGGAAGAATGCCAGAGAACTTCTGCAGTTCTCGTTCACGATCATGAGGCGTATTTATGAAAAGATCGAGCCGCCAATTCCGGGACAAATCGTGAAAACAGAACCCCGGCTAGATGTGCAGATTGAGCAGGGTCGGCAAGGCGTGATTTTCGGGACCAGCACCGGTTTTCGGCGTAAAACCCATAATGCCATTGCTTCAATGGATGCAAAATCAAAAGTTCGCCCCGGTGATATTTTGCCTCTTTTTATTTATTCGGCGGAAAATGGGACGCCTTTCAGCAATGAGCTGTTGGAAAAGATCCGCCGAAGTCTGCCCGCTTTTAAAAAACACTATGAGGACGGCGCCGACCCCAGCTTCAAAAACGAGACGCACCGACAGCTTTCGACTTTGCTCGGCACCCCTAATGATATTTCCTATGCGGTTTGGCGGCTTCATTTCTTGGGGATATTCCAGATTTTAATGCCCGAAACGGTGCACTTGGTAGACCGCACCGAGCAGGATTATTTAGAGAGATTTACGCGCGCCGAACAATCCGCCAAACAGGTGGAATTGCTGGAAAATCTGATGTTCGACTGGCAGAAGAAGCAAGGGAAAGATCAGTGGAGCGATGAAACGAGGTTTGTGACGGAGCAGGTCGTGCGTCAAATGAAGTCGCCGCCGGATACCCACAACGCGCTTCGCACCCTACGGCTGGCTTTATTTCTGCAGACTTTGTTTGAGTCCCGATACCGAGGCAACGTCGACCGGACGACAGGTCAGCCCCTAAACTTAGGACCTTTGTTGGCGAAGCTAGGCGTTTCGGGAGAGGAAGCAAACGATGTCATTTGGCTTCATGCCCATTTGCAAACGTTGCTTGAATTTGTACGACATGCCGGGCTGGATGATTTTGAGTCGATCCGTCGGCTCGTCCAAGAAGAAGCGGGGAGCGATTATCGGCGCTGGATGATGTTTCTATTAATGACGTCCGTGGAAGTGCGGCTTTTAAGGCCGGATCGTTATCGTCTGGAAGAAAAGAGGTTCGAGCCGCTTTATCTCATTGATCCGGCCGATTTTTCAGACACGGAAAGATTGAAGCTTTGGTTTGAGCATGAAAAAGAGAGCCGGCGGAAGGAAATAGAGACGCTTGCGAAAGATATTTTAAAAACCGGGACGGATGCGCCGGGCGTAAGGGTTGAGTTTGATCCGGAAAATCCAAAGAGGGGTAAAATCGAGATCCTGTATGCGAAAGATGAAGATGGTTTATTGGCAAAGATCGCGTTTGTTTTCGCCGCAAACGGCTTGAGTATTCTTTCCGCAAATATCAGCCGGACCGATAGCGGGGGTGTGTACGATCAATTTGTGGTAGAGGATGAGTTTTTTAGTGAGGTTGATCGTTTAAATCCGGAAGACCGGTGGCGCAACGAAATCAGGCCGACTGTGTTGGAAGACCTGTCCGACGTGTTGTCCGGCCGGGCAACGGTCGAGGATATTTTTAAGAAACGCGGCATGCCCATGATTTTTCAACGGGTCAAGTCCGTGTATGACATCCCGACCGATATTTCTATGACCGGACAGTGGGGGAACCCGAACCTCACCTGGATGCGGGTGAAGACTAAAGATCTCCGCGGGGGTTTGGGTACGATTTCAGAAATAATCTTTCTGATGGGCTACAAAATCAGGTCCAGCGTCCCTGTGACCCAGGGGATCGATAAAGCTCACGGCGAGCAGATCCTAGATACCTTCGGGTTGCAGACTTCCGAGGGTGAAAAATTGACCCATGAACAATTTTCGGAGCTCAAAGGGATTTTTGATTACATCCTTAAAGAGAACACGATTGACGGCTTCGAAGACGGGCTTAGAGAACTGATAAGAAAAGCCAAAGAATCAAATCAGGGCGCGCGGCTGGCCGCAGGGGATGAGGTATCGGCAGAACAGCAGCGGATCGCGGATAAAAAACTTCGTCAGATTCAGCATATTATTGATGCGGAAAAAAAGGATTTGGAAAGCATCCTCACCTTGAAGGCAGATCTGGAGCTCTGGCGACGGAAGCTGAGCGTCGATAAAAAGGACGATCTATTGGCCGGATTGAGTAGTATTCTGGAGAAATTGGGCAAACCCAAGGCGATGGAATGGGACATGATTGCCGGACTCAGAGTCTGGACGCGTTCATACAAAAAACAAGCTTTTGATATCTTGAAAAGCATGGAGCAGATGCTTCAACAGACGAAAGGATTTTTTCTTACCGAATACCAGATAAAAAATTTAGATCAGCTGACCGGCGATGCCTTGGTGTATCTGGGACTGCGTGAGCGTAGGATACACGGAATTGTTTATTATGAAACCCAGAAATTGGACGCCCGGACTTATCCGGAAATTCATGGCAAAGAAAACCTCTGGCATTTGCGGCAGATCGGCCGATTGTTGGAGGTTTTGGACAAGATCAAAAACGCCAACGCTAAAGGACCTTTGCTCGTGGCCCAAGAAGACCTGATACGGGCGGTGTCTTTGGCCGCTATCCTCGCGAATGCCGATCAGCCTGGCCATGATCAGGTCTTCCGCAGCCGTTTTACCGCCGTGCAGGCAAAAGTGCGGCGTCTGCTTGAGCAGAGAGACTCACTGGTTTTTTTAGCTGCGATTTCGGAAATAGAGAAAGATTTAGCCGGGATACGCCGCGATTTGCCGACAGGCGCCAGACTCTCCGCCCCTGGCTCTTCCGAGACGGCTTTGGTTCAAAAGCTTAACCAAAAAGTTTACGAGACGACGCAGCTTCACAACGACACGCTTCTCTTGTTTCAACTGCTGTTGGCGCGGCGCGAATGGAATGTCGGCAATCATCTGTTTATCCAGCAGGAACTTCAAAAAATAGCGCGTGAAACCGTTTTGGATCTGGGTTCGGGCAAACCGTCCCCGGTCGCGAATTTTCTGATTCGCGATTTGGGATTTGAAAATGTGTATGCGCTGGATCCGAACATCGAGGTCCCGGACGATTCGGACTATTCAAAAGAGCATTTTGTGAGAAAGTCCATTCAACGCGTAGGGGAAGAGTGGAACGCGAAATTTGACAGAATCGTGGCGATACGTGTTTTGAAGCAGGACTATTTGCCGGATGCCGAGGCCGTCGCAAAAAAATTGTTTGCTCTCTTGAAGCCGGATGGGGAATTGATGGTTATCAGCGCAGACGCGGCGGTTATAAGCGTGTTGGCGCGCGTGTTCGGCAACATGGAAAAATCTGACATCAGTGAAGGCGCTTATTACTTTAAAAAAACCGCCGGCCGATTAGGCTCTCCAAGCTCTTTGGAGGGCGCGCGGCTGGCAAGCGGAGAAGGTCGTCAGGATCGCAAACAGGAATTGATTGATTTTTTGCAATCCAACGGCATGCAGGGTGTTTACGCTTTGACACGGCGCATCATCAACGGATCGTACCGGGGTATTTTCCGGGGCGAAGCGGAGAAGGAAGAGGCTGTCGCCTTTGTCATTGAAAGATTGTGGGGGGTTAGTTCTAGAGAGAGTAAGGACCAGGTCCATCCAAGATCCGTAGAAGAGCTGCCGATCGTCAGAAACTATGATGACGCCGCGGGCGCGAAACCCGAGACCTATGTGGGAGCGGCCATTCAAAATGCCATAAAAGATTACCTAAGATGGACGCGTCAATCTAGGAAATCCAAAACCCTTCCGTTTTCTGTGGCGTTTAAGGGGCCAGCCGACGACGACGAAAGCGTTCTTGACGGCACGCGCTCCAGGGAGCCAAACCCGCCCGACAGTGCGATCGCCGAAGAAAGCGGCGTGTTGGCCACGATATTCACTTCGCTATTGGATAAGCAGATTCAGAGGATCTACAGGCTTCATTACGAAGATGGAAAAACAATTCAAGAGATAGCTCAGAGCGAGCAACTACACCCTTCCGCTGTTAAAAGAATGCTGCGCCAGGCGCGCGGGGATATTCAGATGGGCATGGAATCGCCGCACCCGTATGAAAACGCCCTGCTGAAGGTTCTGAAGCTCTTGGAGACTCACGGTAAGCTCTCCACGCATCAAGCACGGGTGGGCAGGCTTGTTTTGGCGGGTCTCACGCGACGGGCTATCGCCGCGGAACTTCAGGAGGAACTCGGGCCGTCGAATGAAGAGGCTCAGGCGTATGAAAAGAAAATTCAGGACGAGGTTCTGAGGCCTTTGACGCAGCTTTTGCTGGAGGAGGGAGAAAAAGTAGGAGAACCCCAGATCTTCTGGAATACCTATAAGAAGATCGCCAGGCAGAACCAGGCCTTGACAAAAGGCGCGCGGCTCGCGGAAAAAAATTCTGATATTGAACCGCCGATCAAATTTGCCGAGACCTATGGCGTGCGGTTGTCAACGGTTGACCTTTCGGCTCTCCGGCCGGTCACGCAATCCACCGCCGGATTTTTATTGTTGAAACAATTGGCGGCTTCGCTAGGGGAGCGAAACGAACCGTTCCCGATTCAATTTGAGCAAGGCAATACGATCCTTCGTTTCCAAAAGGAAAGCGCGCGGCTTTCCGCGAATTTTTATCACAGCGCCGGCGAAAACGGTGAGCCATTCGCGAAATATCAATTTGCCGCTCAGGAGATCCAAGAAGGCCTTCTGTCTCTTAAGCCACGCGCCTTGGATGTGGATCAGGCCGTGCAGACCGTGATCGTTTCGGATTCCGTTCAAACCCTGAGAGAGGAAGACAGGATCAAACGAAGCGCCGCAAGAATTTTGGCGAACAAGGAAATCGCGAGTCTCGTGGACGGCGAAATATTTGTCGTGCCGGTCGTGGACATTGACGATCTGATGGGCGAGAATCCGCCGGATTATCTGAATGTGCTGGAGGCCAAGTTCCGGCAACTCAAAGAGACGCTTGGAGAAAATACGGGCTTTGTCTTTGCCAGCCGTCACGCGGATCGCCTGGCGCTCTTTTCCTCTTTGGGTATTCCGTCGGTCCCTGCCGGAGATAAGGTGCGATTCATGCACATGGGCGACGCGAATCTCACTTCCGAAGAAGTGAAACAACGGGTGAGAACTATCTTGGTCAATAAAGGAGTATCGAGCGAGGCGATCAACTCCATGATCGGTGACGGCCGCCTCGGCCGCATCCCTGTTCAAGTCAACCGTGAGCCCGGCAAAGCGGCCGTGATACCCATCGAAGGAGCCATCATGCACGGGACGTTGGTGGCGCGGCTGGATTTGAGTCAAGCCGTCAGAATCCCGGACGCCCTGGGCGCGTTGACACAGGACTTAATCGGGAGGGATGCCGTGAACAATACTAATCTCGTCGAGGTTTTGAAGGCGTTTCAATCATTGAACAACGCTTTCGAATACGCCCGGTTCGCGATCAAGGCGTTGAAGAAGCTTGACATAGACCAATTCCTGCAGTATACGAAATTCACCCTCCAGGCCGTTGGCGCTGCTGCGTGATTTTGTGTTCAGAACAACGGTTGTTTGATATACTTTTCCCATGGTTCATCTTATAAAATCTCCAGCCACTCCAAAACAAGTCTTGGAAATGCTCGAATTTTTGGAGACTTATATTAAAGTGGCGGTGGATATTAAGCAGAAAATTTTAGCCGGAGGCGGAGTCATGCACGCGGATTGCGAGGCTTTGCTTCTTCAGCATGGGAGCAAACAAGCGGATATTTGGGGCGCTGATTGGCAACCCCGAGTTAAAAAAGTGGTTTTCAATTCTTTGATTAACATTCGTCCAAGGCAAAATAATAGATCGATGGAGATACAGAATGAAAAGATCAAAGATGATGTTGAAGCTGTTGTCAAGAAACTTTTGGATATATGATTTCAATCGGTGAACTCAAAGAAAGATTTTCAAAAGATCCTGTGCCGGTGAGATTGGGAGGAATTGCTTCCGATTTAGCCCGTCTGGCAGGGTTGGTGAGGTCTAATGCAAACAATCCTTCGAGCATCGAGAATGTTTTAATGGAACTTAAGTTATTTACCGAATGGGTGGCAAAAGATATTAATTTAAGCGCTCAGGAAACCGTGCTTTCATTGCAAAGAAATCTTGCCGATTGGAGTCTTTACGGATTTGAGAACGCACAATCGAACGATATAGAAAAACAAGCGCAAAATTGGTCCAATACTATTTTAGATATTTCGGGATTACTTCGAGAGTGAAAATCAGTCCGCTTTGTGGACAAAACAAATGGTGGGGTAATGCCATTTTTTGCTATAATAGTTTTCGCAATTGATTCTTTTCAGGGGACTTATGGAGCAATCCAGCGAATATCTAGGTTTACTTGTCACCTTCCTCATCGCGGTCAGCATCGCGGGACTTATCATTTTTTTGAACGGACTCCTAGGACCAAAAAATAAATCTTCCGCGGTCAAGTCCGAGCCCTTCGAATGCGGCGTTTCGCCGATCAAACAACCCACCGGCCATTTTTCGGTTAAATTTTATCTCATCGCGATGCTTTTTATCCTGTTTGACGTGGAAATCGTGTGGCTTTTCCCGTGGGCGGTGATATTGAAAGAGCTCAAATGGGCCGGACTCATCGAAATGTTTGCTTTTTTGGCGGTTTTGATACTAGGATTTGTATACGCATGGAAAAAAGGCGCTTTAGAATGGGAGAAGTGACCCCACCACTTGATTTTCATTCCGAGGGAATGCCTGCGCCATTGGCGCAGTGCTCCGCCCCCTTGTCAGAACGAAGGCCGAGCAAATCAAGTGGTGGGGTGAAGCTCGAAAAATTCAATTTCATGACGACGACGCTGAACGACGCGATCGGGTGGGCGCGGAAGTTTTCCATTTTTCAATACCCGTTCGTGACCGCCTGCTGCGGCATGGAATACATGGCGACGGCCTGCGCGCATTATGACGTGGACCGTTTTGGCGCGGGTTTTCCACGATTTTCACCGAGGCAGTCGGACGTGTTGTTTGTGGTTGGGACGATCAGCCATAAACTGGCGCCTGTCTTGAAGAAAGTGTATGAGCAGATGTGCGAGCCGAAGTGGGTCGTCGCGTTCGGCGTTTGCACCTGCACAGGTGGTTTTTACGACAACTACGCGACGCTGATGGGCATTGACACGATCATGCCGGTGGACGTGTATATCCCAGGATGCCCGCCGCGGCCGGAGAACGTATTGGACGGGCTCATGAAACTACAGGAAAAAATTCAGAACCAGAAACAGGAAATATGATTACACAGATTTTGAAAACAGATTACACAGATTTAACAAGGCGATCAGGTTATCAGGTGACCAGGGACTTG
>CAYJXB010000003.1:28116-50772 GCA_964374005.1 uncultured Planctomycetia bacterium | reverse complement strand
CGGTATACCTTTGTTTTTGGTTATTCCTGTAGGTTGAATGCTTATCCAGGTAAATGCTCTTCGGGATCCCATAAAGCTTGATGTAGGCTTTGAGGCTTCCCATGGCCGGAAGGGTACCCTCGTATTCATAGAACCTGCCATAGAATCGGCTGGTGGCATCATCGATATAGCCCATTAGGACAAGCTTGGGACCTCGACCCTCCAGCCAGTCGTGATGGCTGCCATCCATTTGGACCATCTCTCCCAGATGTTCTTTGCGTGCACGCCAAGTGCGCTCTTTGGGCTTTTTGCGTTGGCAGGCACGCCAAAGACCGGCCAGGATAAGCCAAAGCCTAAGTGTTTCATCGCAGATCTTGATCTTGTTACGCTCTGAGAGCTTCTCCGAAGCCAGTGTCGGACCAAAATCGGCGTATTGTCTACGATACAATTCCAACACACGGCTTTTAAAAGATCCGTCAAGCTGACGGCATCCTTTAGCTCCTCGCAGGCGATGAATCACACCGCGCTCGCCCTCTTTACGCACACGGCGGACAATACGCCGGATCTGCCGGTCGCTTAGATCCAAATACTCGGCGGCTTCTTGTTGATTGATATCCTTGTCAAAGATCTTGCGAACAACTTGGTAACGTCGAATCTCTTCCTGTGTGATCATCAGAATGTCCTTTGCTGCGTCCATAACCTCTCCTCCGCGTTATGGACATACTAACAATTAGGACATTCTTATTTTGGTCAATTAGGACATTACCATTTTGGTGTTACAAAAATCATTTAATCCATTAATAGGTTTACCTAGTGAGGGGGTGACGCCAGGAATTCTGTGCCTGCGGATGGCTTATCTCCTAGCCACGCCGTTTATCCTTTTGTCCGACTTTGCGCCGCTTGTGGTTATGAGGTAAGTGGCAGGGGAGACGGTGAGGAGAGCGGCCCTAGCGAGCACGCTAGACGGCGACGATCCGAGGGTTCCCGCCACTTACGGAATAACCACGCGCACGGAGGACAGAAGGGTAAACGGTGGGGCCAAGGGGTCTGACCCTAGGATTCATGATGTTAAAATTGCTAACCCTTGATAATTATTGAATAATCATGTATACTTTTACATGTGCCAAAATGCTTGGTGCTACGATCATGAATCTGACTACGGCTATTGCCAGCGAGATCTCCTTCCTGACGAAGCAAGATAGAGACATCCGGGTGCTCAGTGTGCTTTTACGAAGCCTCTTTTTTGCGTTCGGCGGAGCTGTGTTTTTGACCTTCTTCTCCGCGTTTTTGTGGACCACCTACTGCGGGCCCATCCAGGGGGATTGGGTGGACCAAGCCTTGGGGCAGGTATTAAGCAAGAAATACAGCCAAACCGTGCAAGTGCAAAAAGCGCGCATCACTCATTGGTCGGATATTCAATTTCAATCGCTGAAAGTGTTCTCGAAAAAAAATGACCTCTTGCTCAGCGCTACTTCCGGAAGGATCCGTCTCAAAAGCCTAAGGCTCTGGAAAAATCCCGGTTTTGAGACGGAAATTGACTTAAAAGGCGTGGCTTTTTCAAAACACTACTATCAAAACACGGATAAGTTTAAACCTTGGATTTATTGGATGAAAAAACCGGTCTATGTGGACAAACTTCGGATCGACGTCGTTCAAGGCCAGGGCCTGACCGCCATCAAGATCTTAGAATGCGTGTCGCGCGACGTCGTGTTGAGCGGCCTCATGGTGATCAAGCAGGCAAAAATCATGCAGGACGATATTTTCGTGACCCTCTCCCCTCTTACCTTCCTCCGCACGATCATCTAACACCGTGAGCTTTTTCATCACCATTTAAACCTCATCCCCGCTTCTACCCGCGATTCTTCCAGAGATTTCTGAAGCCGGATAAATGCCTTGCCGTCTTTCTTGAAAATGTCTTTGGTGAGAATAAGCTCGATCCCGAGGGGTTTGCCCTGCTCGGTTTTGAGATTGACCGTGATGCGCCTATCATCCGAGAGGGCGTACTCCCCGCCGAAGGTGATGGCCTTTCGTGCACCGTCGGCATATTCGACCTCGAAATGCAGCTCCAGGTCATGCGACACCTTCCATTTGCCAAAGAGGGCGATCGTCTGGATCTTATGCCTGCCGTTGATTTCAATACCGGCCTGGTATCTGAGTTCACCTTGTTTTGCGAGGATGCTTTTCGTCTGAAAAGCGCCTCTGAAACGAAAGGCGGAGTCGGAGTCACTACTCAACCAATAGGTCAGGCGTTGTTGGTCGGAGATGTCCCAAAAACCGTGGAAGGCAAGTTCTCTTGTGATCTTTCTCTTTCGTTTGAGGTCTGTTTGACGGTAGGTGTAGACAAGCTCGTTGGAATCATTGATCCGCCAGCCGCTTTTGAAAGTTAAGCTGTCCTTTTTACCTTTTTCTTTTTCCACTTCGAATACGATGCGGTTTTTTGAGTCCAGTTTCCAGGAGCCTTGGAGTTTGCCAAGGCTTGTGACGATCTTTTGATCGGATTGTTTTTCGGTGACGGAGACGATCAGGGCATCGGGCTCTGCCGCGATGATCGAGCCTTTGAATTTGAATTCCTCGTCTTTTCCCTGGGACTTGTACTGGACTTCGTGGTTAGGAGTGAGCTCCCAACGGCCATTGGCTGAGGCGCTTATTTCTATCAGATCGTCTAGGCCGCGAGTCTCCTCTCGCGGCACAGCGCTCGGGGCAAGGGATGGCCCCGTAGTCGCTAGCTTTGTAAGTCTCATCGTTTGACAACCATAAAGCCATGATTCTGGTTATCTTTTAATTCAACGCCACAAAGTGACTTGATGACCGGAAGTAAGACTCTGGGGTCCCGTGTAATGCTGAAACGGCCTGAGTGCTCGGTTCCCGATGTCTGATAGATCTGGAATTTCGTTCTAAAAATATCCTCGGGGACATCGTCAAACCTGAGCTTAGGGCTATTTTGCACGGTGATGTCCTTGAGTCCCATGAAAATTAGAAAATTATCGATACGTTCACTGACCACGCGCCAGCAGTCGGGACTGTTGAGACGGCGGATGTCGGGACTATTCATCGCCATGCTTTGCGCTTGAAACACGTGTTGAGGCGTCAAGGGCCTGACTTTCTTTTCAAAAAAGGCAACGAACCTCTCGAAATAGAAAAGCTTTGTGATAAAAGCACCCCTGTTTGGCGTGCCGAGCGTAATGAAGTCGTGGACACGCAAGGAATTTCCGTCACTCGCGTATACTGCGGCTCGCGCCACCAGTCCACCCATGCTGTGCCCTACCAGATTGATGTACGCCCCGGAGGCATGCTCCAAGAGCCGGTCCTTCAATTTCTCGCCGAACTGGAAGATATTCGAGGACTCGTGGCTCTCTTTCTCAAGAGTGATGCGCTTGGCGAGGTCCCGATTCGCGATGACCCGGTCGAGCCAATACTCGACAGGCTTGTAGAACTCATCGGGGCGCGGGTCGTCATACCAGGTTTTGGCGTCTTCACCTGTCCAGCCGGGAATGAAGAAAGTGGGCTTGGCGAGAGTTAGTTTTTTCTTCCCGAGGCTTCTTAGCTCATCGAACGAGTTGCGTAGCGCTTTTTCACGCTCCCTCTGCATTCTCTGCCATGCATCCTCCGGAAGCCGCCCCAAGGTGACCATACACTTTAGTCTCCTTTTAGGACCCCGACTGTTCCATCATATTCCTCATACAGTTTATCAATCTTTTCTTGAGGAAGCTTTTGTTCCATTGGCTTTTAAGAATTCTCAGGGATCCTATTATCTTTGTCATCATACGTGTAACGCGGCTTTCCGTTATCTTTATGAATTCGGACTGCGGCGACATCCAATTTCCCGTTATTGTCCTGAATATCAAAATCAAGATCTAGGAGATCACCTGTTTTCGCATCTTTCATATCGGTGCAAGAATAATAATAATTTCCTGTTTTTCCTACCCTTTCATGAACTCGCACAAGTTCCAATCTCCGAGGCTCGTTGCTACGCTCGTCAATCACCATAAACGCGCCCTGATTTTTTTCCTGCATCTTGATATAGTCGGCAATCGTTCCACGAAGATCCGTGGGTGTCGGCCCCGCAAAAAGAGACCCTCCGAAAAATACGAGCGCACTAGCCAACATGAAACATGAGATCACTTTTTTCATCGCACTTCCTCCTTTTATTTTAAACTCCGGTAAGAAAACTCCATTTTGGCGGCGTTCTCTATGAACTTGCCGTCTGCTTCCACGTAAGGATAGAAAAAGATATTCACCGCCTCGTCTTCCTGGCGTGGCACAAGCTCAATGTCACGACCCATACTGATTAAAAACTTGTTCGGATCAAAGTAAGCAAAATAATACGCATGTTTCTCGGGATGTTTCCAAGCCTCGGAAGCATCTACCGGATTCCAGGTTCCATTTTGGTCAGAAAATTCTGCCCAGCAATGATATCCGGCAATAGGCCCTTCAGGCCCCGTAGGGACTTGAAATCCTATTTTAAAACGCGCGGGGATCTCCGCCGCATGTGCCACGGAAATAAAAAGAGAATGAAAATCTGTGCAGTTTCCTTTGCCAATCTCGCAAGCCCTTCGTGTATCACCTCTCCCCCACCCCGGAGTGGTTTTGTCATATTGCATATGCGCAATCACATAGTCATAAATCGCTCTAGCCTTATCAAAGAAAGAGGCCTTTTTTGTGACAACAGACTTGGCAATTTCTTTGACGCGATTGTCCACGGACATCAGACGGCTAGACTTAAGATACAAGGTGGTTTCTTCTTGAGTTGCCAATTTCTTAAAATAATTCTCACCTGTTACAGCATGATACTGAACGCTAAATGGAATTGAGGAACCCGCCGTTTTTGCCTTAAAGTAAATCATTTCATTTCCATAAATGGGTTCCCGGAAGATTTGGTATTTCACTGGCAGATTTATTTTTCTTTCTAAAATTTGCTGACCCTCGCGGGAGCTGGCCAAAGGTATCCACACGTCGGTTGCCTTCGCATTAACAGGTATCTGGATTTCGCCTTGACAAGTTAATTCAAACTCCCTTTTTTCAACACCACTTTGCGACGCGTCCTGAGCAAAGGCGTGGGCGCCGAACATCACCCCCAAAACCCCAATGAACGCTGCCAAACGCAACGCATTGGGGTCCTGGAAGAAGCTTGTATTCAGGGGGTTCTTTAAAGACTGCATTGCTCCTGGGCCATTTTCTTCAGTTTCTGCGCGAGTGCGGGGTTGGACGATTTTAACAATGCCGCCGCTTCGTTTAAAGTTGCAGCATCGTCTTTTGTACCCTGAAAAACAGTACCGCCGCTCTCTTCCCTGATCGTTGAACCTCCGTGCTCGCCGGCCAAAACGGGACCAGTCTGCAACGCAAAAACCACGAAAGCCATCAGAAACACCATCATGATCAATGCCAGCTTTTTCATCTTATTGCCTCCTTTTATTTGCTATTTTACCGCGTCCACGAAAGCCAAGTACTTAATAATTTCTTCCCAAATATCTCTGTAAACTCATTGAGCGCTACCGCGGAGGCCCGGCTTCCGGCATCGTCCGGGTCTCCGGCTAGAAAAGGGGACAGCGCCCTTTTTTTCTTTTTTAGAATTGAAAAAGGGCACTATCCCCTTTATCAAAATTGGACCTGAGCGGGCTCGAACCGCTGGCCTCCTCGTTGCGAACGAGGCGCTCTACCAACTGAGCTACAGGCCCGAAAAAATTGCGAAGCAATTTTTGAGCCCCTGCGCTCAGTTTTGCTTTGGTCTTTCAAAGCAAAACTGCAGGGGCAAGATCTTAATTTAGAGAATCAGACGAAACCCTAGGAGCGCCCACTGTCACCGGATAACCTCTTTCTTTCCACTCGCCAACCCCCTCTTCCATCGCCCGGACACGATTAAACCCAAGCTTCTTAAGCTCCAACAATAAGAACGCGCTCGCTTTGCAGTCCCGGTTGCAATAAGTGACAATGTTCGTGTCCTTCGGATAGTTCTTCATCGACTCCGCCAGCGTCAAATCCAGGTTCGGAGCTTCGCTAATGACCCTTGCCATAAAAAGGCTCCGCTCCCGGTAATAGGATCTTGGCAAGGGCAAAATGGCGCCTTCGATGTGCTCCGTGTCGTAGGCCTCGCTACCGCGGGCGTCGAACAATACAAAATCCGCGTGTTTTGACTGAAGTCCTCTCAGCTCCCCCGGCGTGATCTTCTCTTCCGGAGTAAGCTCACGAATTTCGCTCGAAGCGCCAAGCGCCAGCATCGATAAACAGCCAACCAAACAACCCAAGAAGACTTTTCTCATCTGACGGACTTCTTGAGCCATGACAAATACTCCTTCGAACCTTTGCGAACGGGGAGCGCGATGATCTCGGGAATTTCATAGGAATGATTTTGCCGGATAACCGTCTCTATTTTATTAAACTGTCGTTCTTTGGTTTTGATTAAAATCAGTACTTCCTTGGCGGTTTCAATCTTGCCCTTCCATCGATAAAATGACAACCACCCCGGCTTCATCGAGACGCAAGCAGCCAACCGCTTGGCCACAAGCAACTTCGCAAGCGCTCGGGCCTGTCTTAAATTAGGCGCCGTGGTTAAAATGACAGTCGCGCGCATTAAAATCGCAGCGTGACTTTATAATCCTTGCCCGTGTCCTCTACGATCACATGCCCTTCACGGGCGAGCCATCCCAAACTCATCAGAAGCACATTGCGGTTCTTGTCAATGGCGGCAATCAGTCCTGTCAATGTCGCCGTCCGATGCTGGTCCAGGTAATGCCAAATGTCCCCGGCCGCGATTCCTATTTCAGTGATCATTTAAACCTCCTCTATTAACTGACCAACGTATAAGTAATGGGAATTTGGAAGCCCAGATTTTGTCCGTATGCAAGGCGCGACGACGAAGGCGTGTCCTCTGGGACACGTCGAGGAGGAGCAACGCAGTCAGACGGGCAAAAGATGGGCTTCCCCTTTGGGGCTGGACTATTTTGGACTGCGACTGCGTCACTCGTCCTTGACGTAGTCCAGTGACTACGTCGGCGTCCTCGTTCCTTGTCTCGTTCCAAAATTGTCACAGCCAAACTTCCCATTACTTATACGTTGGTCAGTAGTGAAGACTATCATAAACACAAGCCGAAAAATAAATCAACATGAAACGAAAAAAACGCGGCCGCTATACCAAGCGTTCTTCTTCGGACTTCTTATTGTAACTCTTGCATTGAGGGCACTGAGAAATTTCGTGGTGCGTCGAATCCACGTAGGTGTAGGCGCAGATAGAGCATTCCCAGACATCGGCCTCTTCCCTCACAAACTTAGGCAGCGCCGTCCTCTTCTCAAAAAGAATCCACAAAACAAATATTAAAACTAACGCCGACATCACGTACAAAAAAACGGCCGTGGTGACATCCATGCGAAACATCGCTTTATTCCCCCGCCCGTTGGCTAAAACGTAATCGGATCTTCCCAGTTTGAGCGCGGGCCGAGCCGCCCGTTTCGCTCAAAGGAGAAAACTGCCATTGCCTCATATAGCGAACCCAGGCCAAGTCGAGGTCCGGGCTGCCGCTTGAAAGAAAGACTTCAACATGAGTCACAAAACCGGAAGGATCCACGGAAAATTGGAGCTCCGTTACCGAGGCTTTCCACGCGGGGTCCAACCCCAAAGGAAATAATGGTTCCTCCGGCCGGCTCAAAATCTGCCGATGCTTCGCCTCTCCTTCTATCGGCGCTACGTCATAGGAAATCCCAAGCGCCGGCGTATGAAGCGCGAGCTCATAATCCGGAGAGGTTTTAGCCCCTCCCACCAACCCGCGCAAGGAGCTCCAAAACTTTTTTCTGGAAGGCAGTCCCACGATCTCTCCCGGAGAAAAACGCTCCATCGTCTTCACCTGTAAGTCCAGAGGCGAAGAAAAGTCTGAGATCCGCCGGTAAAACGTCTCCGAGAGCTGCGGCTTGTTTTCTACCAAGGTCTTGAAAATCGTGTCATCCAGCACCGGCCCGAGTGAAACAATATTGGGTCTTGGCTGATGACCGGACCGCCGGGAGGAGCTGACCGTGATCGTAATGGAAAAAAACCAGAAAAAATGCCATAGAAGGGAGATCCCCAGCGCCATCAAAAATGACCTGTCGTTGAAGGACCAGCCGGAATAATCTCTCACCCCGTTAGACTCCTAAATTTTGAAATTTGTGACGCAAAAGTTTCCGACCTAGCAACGCATCGTACAAATAAAGGGCGCGCATTGTTGGTAAGGAGTCTAACGGGGCTCAAGAAGCCTCTCCCGCTTTTTGGTTCGTGGCGATATTGATCTGGGGAATGCCCAGCTCCCGGCACAGGTCCCATATTTCGACCACGCGCCCAAGCGACGCGTTGGTGTCCGCCTTTAACAATAAAGACCGGTTCTCCTGATGCGCTTCCTTTAGTTTTGAGACGAGTTCCGTTACCGTGATCGGTTGATCGTTTAAAAAAAGAAGGTCCTGGCCCGTCACGGTCACGACTAAATTTTCGCTCGAGATCACTTCGCTCGTGATGGCTTTCGGGAGAGTGACCTTGATTCCCGGCTGAAACACGAAATTGGAGGTCAGCATGAAAAAGATGAGCAAGAGAAACACGACGTCGATCAGAGGCGCGATGTCCAACTGCCCTTTTTTGATTTCGGTCCTGCGTTTAAGCCGGCTACTGAACCTCATGCTCGTCCCGCTTCTCTCCGAGGATATTTAAAAGATCCGTGGCGCTCCTCTCCATGTCCAGCACAAAGCCGTCCACGCGGCTGACCAAGTAATTGTAGGCCACGAACGTCGGAATGGCCACGCACAATCCAAACACCGTGGTTAACAGCGCTTCCCAAATACCCCCCGCCAAATCGCCGGGATTCACGGGACTGACACTGGAAGACTTGCTCTGAATCACCTGGAACGCCGCGACCATCCCCGTCACGGTCCCTAAAAGACCCAGAAGCGGCGCCACATGGGCGACCGTGGCCAGCACCGGGAGATTCTTCTCAAGACGGGGCACTTCGTGAACGCTCGCGTCCTCGATCGCCTCGCGAACCTCTTGGCGGGGGCGGTCATGCTTCAAAATGCCCGCCTTCAATATATTCGCGATCGGCCCTTGCGTCTTGTTGCAGGTCTCGATCGCCTCCATGATCTTGTTTCTTTTTAGCGATTTTGAAATCTGCTCCATAAACGATCGGGTATCGATCTGCGCGCGGCGCAATTGGATTAATCTTTCAATCACGATCGCGAACGCGATCACCGAACAAAGAAAGATGGGCCACATGATCGGGCCGCCCTTCTGCATGAATTCCCACATCGGTCTACCTCCCCTTTTGTTTGATCATAAATTTAAGTTTCTCGACCCTTTCTTTCGCGAAATCCGCCTGATTCGAGGTCGAGCCGGCGATCTTTTGATAAACCTTCAGCGCTTCTTCGGGTTTGTTTAAATCCTCGTAAAGTTTTGCCGCGCGGAGCTGGGCGCGCGCCATGTAAATCATGTTGTTCGGGTAAAGATAGCTGATCTTTAAGAACTCGGAGGCCGCTTTGTCCCTTTCCCCCTGCGTTTCATAGACTTCGGCAAGCTCAAAATTGATTTCACAGGCCAGATCCGAGGAGGCGGCTTTCAAGGCTTCGCTAAAGTAAAAAGCGGCTTCTCTCAAATGGCCTTGCGCCCTTAGGATTTCGGCCAGCTTTTTCTCCCCAAGCATCCGATTCGGCGATCCGGCGGCGGAGGCATGGATGATTTTCATGAGTTCCAATTTGGCCTCGTCGGATTTCCCCTGGGAGACCAGAAATTCCGCCACCTTTAAAAGGCCCTTGGCGGCCAGCTCGCTTTTGGGGGCTTCGTCCGCCAAAACCTTGAGCTCCTTGACGCTCGCCCAGAGATCCCCCTCTCTTTCATAAGTCGACGCGATCCAAAAATGGGCATCATCGGCAAGAGCGCTCGATTGAAATCGATGTGTGATCACGGTGAAGTATTCTCGTGCCTTCGCATACTGGCCGCGATTCATATAATACTCGCCCAAGCCGTACAGGACATCGGGGGCAATATCGCTGTCGGGGTACTTCTTGAGATAATCTTCGAACTCACGGATGCCTTCGGCGGTCTTGTTCATCTTAAAATAGCACCAACCGATCTGGAATTTGGACAATCTTCCGACTTCGGTATTGGGCGACTTGGAATAAATATCCTTAAAAACCGCCAGCGCCTTATTGAAGTCGTTCATGTTGAAATAACAATTACCCACCTGAAAATAGGCCTTTTCTTTGAGAGGGCTCTCGGGAAAAAGGGCGATCAGTTTTTTAAACGTCTCGATCGCCTCTTCAAAACTCTGTTTTTGCATCAACGCGCCGCCGAGGCGATACAGCGTTTCGCTCTGAAAATGGCTTGCGGGAAAATTGACGAGCAAACTTTGAAAACTCAAAATCGCCGATTCGATCCGCCCCAGGCGCAGCAGCGTCGTCCCCAATTGATACTGGGCATAGTCCGAATAAAAACTTTTGGGAAATTCCTTCAAGACCTTGTCATAGGCCTCCAACGCTTTCTCAAGCTCTCCCGCGTCGAGATACGTGTCACCCATTCGGCAAAGCGCGCCTACTTTTAATATTTCGTTATGGCTGTCTTCGGAGACAATTCTGAAATGCTCAATCGCCTTGTCCCATTTTTTCAGCGCGACATAAGTCCAGCCGAGATTATAGTGCACATCATCCAAGAGATCACTGTCCGGGTACAGGCGCGTCGTCTCTTCGTACAAATCGGCGGCCTCTTGATAGCGGCCCAGATCATAAAGCGTCTCCGCTTTCCAAAAGAGGGCGTCATCCAACAGTTCCGAAACCGGAAATTCTGTTAGAATGTGTCCATAGATTTCCAGCGCTTCGGCGAAGCGGCCCAATTTCCCCAGGCATCGCGCCTGCCCGAAAAGAAACGAATCCTGAAGCGGGGCGCTCGGGGTCTCATCCCCCACCGGCGTGAAGCTCTGAAGGCTTTCGTTGTATTTGCCGAGCTGAAAATAGGCCCAGCCGATCCCGTGGATCGCGTAAATACGAAAATCGCTTTTGGCCCCGCTGAGCTCGATGCTTTTCTTGAAGAAATCAACCGCCGCGCCATAGCCTCCGAGATTGTAATAGGATTCCCCCAAAATATAGTAGGCGTTGGGGATCTTGGGGCTGATCGTGTATCTTTCTACAAATTCCTTGAGAACTTTAGAAGCGGATTCAAATTTTTTCAATTCATAAAGACACTGGCCGATTTTATATTTTGACTCGACCGACAGGGGATGGTCTTTGAAATCGGCCGCCACCTCCTCAAACTCGGAAATGGCTTTTTCATAATCCGCGATCTCATAAGTGGCCCATGCCCTCGAATATTTAGAAAAAACGAAGAAACGCGAAGAAGGGTATTTTTCGATGATCTCCGAATAATATTTGATCGCGGAAGGAAAATCCTTCGCTTTAAAGTAAGTCTCGGCCATCCAATAAACGGCTTCCTCCTTCTCCTTGGTTGACGCGGGGTCGTCGGCGACCTGCTCAAAGGATTCCGCCGCTTGGGCAAAATCCTCCAGGTTCAAATACGCCTGCCCTAAAAGCAGGCGGACGCCATTCTTATAGCCGGAGTCAGGATACTGTTCCAAAAATTGCAGGGACTGAGTTTTTACCACCTCAAAGAATTTATCTTGAAAGGCCTGTTGAATGGGCAATAAAGCCTTGTCCTCGTCCGGGGTTGCGAAACAGAGCGATGAAAAAATAATCACTGTCATTGCGAGCGTCAGCGAAGCAATCGAACGAATCACTTCAATTTCCCTCTTAAAAATTTGCCGGTGTAAGATTTTGGATTGCGCGCGACTTCTTCGGGAGTCCCCGAGGCCACGAGCCTCCCTCCGTCCTCTCCCCCCTCGGGCCCAAGGTCAATAATATAATCCGCCGTCTTGATCACATCAAGATTATGTTCAATCACCAAAACGCTGTTTCCCTGATCCACCAGCGTCTGCAGGACCTTGATCAACCGATCAATATCCGCGAAATGAAGCCCTGTGGTCGGCTCATCGAGAATATAAAAAGTACGCCCAGTAGCCCGCTTTGAAAGTTCGGTGGATAGTTTTACGCGCTGCGCCTCGCCTCCCGACAGCGTGGTGGCCGCTTGGCCCAATTCGATATAATCCAAACCCACATCATGAAGCGTTTGAAGTTTGGATTTCACCATCGGAACATTGTTGAAAACCTGAAGCGCCTCTTCCACGCTCATCTTGAGCACATCGGAAATGGAGCGGCCTTTGTATCGGACTTCCAAGGTCTGTTCATTAAAACGCCTGCCTTTGCATACCTCGCAGGTCACATAGACATCCGGTAGAAAATGCATTTCGATGGTCTTGACGCCGTCTCCCTCGCAGGCCTCGCATCGCCCTCCTTTGACATTAAAACTAAATCGTCCCGGCCGGTACCCCCGCATCCTCGATTCGGGAAGTTTGGCGAATATGTCTCGAATGGGCCCAAAGAGCCCCGTATAAGTCGCGGGGTTTGACCGGGGTGTGCGCCCGATCGGAGACTGGTCAATCTCAATGACCTTATCAATCGCCTCGATGCCCAGAATCCCCTCATGTTTGCCCGGCTGTTCCTTGGAACGATAGAGGCGCTTTGCAAGGCCTTTGTACAAAATTTCATCGACGAGCGTGCTTTTCCCCGATCCGGAAACGCCGGTGACGCAGGTCAGGACGCCGAGTGGAATCTCCACATCAATATTTTTCAAGTTGTTTTCCGACGCTTTTTTTACCGTCATTTTTTTCTGCCGGCGGTAGTCCCTGCGTTTTCCCGGCATTTCGATCCGAATTTTTCCGCTCAGATACTTTCCCGTAAGCGATTGGGGGTTCTGGATGACTTCTTCCGGAATTCCGGCCGCCACGATGCGGCCGCCGTGCTTGCCCGCCCCGGGGCCCAGATCCACCAAATAGTCCGCGCGTCTCATGGTGGATTCATCGTGCTCCACGACAATCAGCGTGTTTCCCAGATTCTTAAGGGCGACCAGCGCATCCAGCAGTTTTTCATTGTCGCGCTGATGAAGCCCGATAGAAGGTTCGTCCAAGACATAGAGCACCCCCATTAACCCAGCGCCGATTTGCGTGGCGAGCCGGATCCGCTGCGCCTCGCCTCCCGACAACGTGCCGCTCATCCGGTCCAAAGAAAGATAGCTTAAGCCCACGTTTTTAAGAAAATTCAAGCGCGTCTTTATTTCCTTTAAAATCTGATGCGCGATGGCCGTCTCCTTGGCCGAGGCTTCGAAATCATCAAAGAAACGCACTCCCTCTTCAATCGAGAAAGCGGTGATTTCCATGATGCTTTTGTCATGCACTTTGACCGCTAACGCCTCCGGTTTTAAACGAAGGCCGTGGCATTCCTCGCAGGGTTTCAAACTCATGTATTTATTGATTTCTTCCTTCATGTATTCGGATTCTGTCTCCTTAAACCGCCTTTCAAGGTTTGGAATCACGCCCTCAAAACCCCTCCAATCGCCCTCGTCATCCGTGCCGTACAAAATGACCGCGCGATGCTTCCGGCTCAAGTCTTTAAACGGCGTGTCTAAACTGAAACCCTGCGATTCCGCCAGATGTCGCAAAAGCCGCCGCAGGTAGATGACGAGTGATCGGCCTCCGCGTTTCCAGCCCGCGATCGCTCCTTCGCGGAGCGCTTTTGTTTTGTCCGGCACCACCAAATCTGGATCAATCTCGAGGCAATTTCCAAGGCCGTCGCAGCTCGGGCACGCACCGTAAGGGCTGTTGAACGAAAAAAGACGCGGCTCAAGCGGCTGAAAGCTGATCCCGCAGTGGATGCAAGCGTAAAGCTCCGAAAACATCTGTTCTTTCCCGCCAAAGGTAACTTTCACGGTCCCCCGGCCGACTTTAAGACCCGCTTCCACAGAGTCGGTCAGGCGTTTCTTAATCCCCTCCTTTAAAACGAGACGGTCCACGACGATGTCAATAATATGCTTCTTCTTTTTATCTAAGCGTATCGTTTCGGATAATTCACGGACGATGCCGTCGACCCTGACGCGGACAAACCCTTCCTTTTGTATGTCCTTAAAAATCTTTTGATACTCGCCCTTGCGTCCCTCAATCAGTGGCGCCAGGATTTGAATCTTGGCGTCTCCCGGAGCACCGAGTATCTGCTCGACGATTTCTTGAGCGCTTTGCTGAGTGATTTTCCGGCCGCATCGGTAACAATGAGCGACGCCGATTTTCGCGAAGAGCAGCCGCAAATAATCGTAAATTTCGGTCGTGGTTCCCACGGTCGAGCGGGGGTTGGCGCCGGCGGTCCGCTGTTCGATGCTGATGGCCGGAGAGAGTCCTTCGATGTATTCCACATCCGGCTTTTGCATTTTATCCAGGAACTGCCGCGCGTAAGCCGACAAGCTTTCCACATACCGCCTCTGCCCCTCCGTGTAAATCGTGTCAAACGCGAGCGAGGACTTCCCGGAGCCGCTCAAACCCGTAAAAACCACCATCGCGTCCCGTGGGATCTTGAGGTCAATTCCTTGGAGGTTATGCTCTCTGGCGCTCTTAACAAAAATATAATCTTTTTCCATTGTTTCTCAACGACTCACCGACTCAACAACTCAACGAACTATTCTCTCATCTTTCAGTATCTCCGGGATGGGGCGCGTATCAATGCGTATTCCTCCGTCGTGCTCGATCATCAGCGTATAAATGGTCCCCGGGACAAACACGGAACCGGGCGCCTCGATCTGGGCGTTTTTGATGCCAACGCGATTTCTTTCCTCAGGGTCCAAAGCGTATTTCCAAAAACGGCGCCAAATTTCTTTTTCAAAAGCCATGGGAGGGTCGCCGACTCGGTAGCCATCGGGCACTTCGTCTGTGGGCGTGATGACGAACTCTTGGGTATTCTTCCCATCCAACACAAACGCTTTCAGGAAAAGATAGACGCTCTTTCCTTTCAGCCGGTGGCCTTCCTCGATGTATTTATCGTCAAACCTCACCACCAGTGTTTGAAACTGGATCAGGTTCCCCTTGAACGTGAAATACTTCGCTCGGATCGGCTTGCCTCTGACGCCATATTCCAGAAATTTGATAGTCGTCGTGTATTGACGCGTGTATTCGTCGAGACTGGATTCGGTCACCAAGACCTCGGCGATCCGCGACTCCGCCTTCAGATTATGGATGATCTGCCTAAGAATCAGGAATTCCCTGAATTTGAAAAATCCGACGAATAGAAAGAAAAGCACCGCCAGAACGATGAGATTCCGGAGCACCTTTTTGATGGACCTGAACATTTAAATCCTCTTAAAAAAATGCTCCCTGGTGAGGCGGCGAAAGACAGAAAACGCGTTTCTCTCTTTGAAGTTCCGGATCAAGCGGATCGTCTCGACGAGTGCCCAAACGCCGTACATATAAGTGATTTCCTCACGCACACCCGGCATGAAAAATTGAACGGCCCAGAGCCCGAATAAACACGATGCCTCGAAGAAAGCGAAATCCATGCCTGCCAGAAATAAAAATCCCAGATACGACTGAATGATCGTCAATAAAATCTCCACCTTTTGATGCTCGTCAAAAATAATGGGCGCCACGCGGCCTAAGCCGAACGAATAAATAAACGGCACCGTCGCCACCAGGATCGTCCATTGATTGATCGACGAGGAGACAAAATTCGCCAGCGCCATCGGCGCCTTCGTGACTTTCCTTGCCCAATGGAAAGCCGAAAGTTTTTCGGGGAATTCGCTTAAGAAAGGAGCCACCCATTGGACAAACACAAACTGCGAGATACCCAGCGACACCGCCAGCGCCAGCATCGAATCGAGGAACGGGTGCGCGCCAAACCACAAAATCAAGCCGCCGGCCGTGAAAAGGAAAAGAATGCCAGCATAATTTTTCGGCTTCGGCAATTTCATGAGGTACTTAGGAACGCGCCCCATATCTCCGATCTGGGCTTCGTCCTGGGGCGGCATTTTGGAAAGTAAATACAGATACACAAAGTAAATCAGCGTCAAAACGACTCCGTCCCAGATATTCAGAGTCCCTTTGAAATAAATAAAAAGAAAATAAGAGAGAGCCGGCAATAAAGATAAAACGGCGATCGAATGCTCGTCTTCCATCTCGATGGTCCAGAAACCTTTTTTATGCCGAGGGAGTTTACGGCTAAAAAAGACGGCCACAAAATACACCATCGGCCACCCCAGCCCGACAAATAGTCTCAAAGAACCCGTAAAATTGGCCGTGATGAGGTGCATCTGGGCCGGATTCTTCGCGGCTTCCAGAGCAATCACCGCTTCGACCGCGAATTCGGGCAGGGTTTGGACCCACGCCAATACGGCCAACGCAAGTCCTTGGGAGATATAAAATTGGCCGCATTCCGCTGCCCAGGCAATTAGCATCGCAGCCAAAATAATGGCGGGAAAAGTCCATAACGCGTGTACGGCTTCCATAATAAGCGCCTACTATATCACAAAAACTCCATAGGGGGAAACGAGGGTTTGGCAGGAAAAAAAGCCACATGCAACCTTATGGAGTAACGCTTGTTTTTTGGTGAGGGCTTCCTTCTCCCCCGCGCATGTCGTGCGGTCTATTTATTCATTTACCAGCGCTTACCCAAAACCAAGAGAAGTTCTTTTGTCGTATACACCTTCACCTTCCTCTGAGCGTGAATACCCTGATCATTTGACCAAATTGGAACATGGAGCGCTAGAGCTAAGGCGAGATACGGTGCGTCCTCTTTATGGGGCGCTATTTTATTGGCTTCCAGCAAAGAGGCGGCATAGGCCTTGCGCGGGTATGTTTCTATCTCTTGGGTTAGAACATAGAAAATTTCTTCTAGAGCCTTTTGAGGCAAGCCAACTCGCTTTTGAATTTTGGTATTTCTTTTAAGCAAATGAAGTGTTTCTGAGATCAAATGCTCAGGCGCGTAAAGCTTGAGACGGGAATCGAGAAGCAGTTCTCTTGTGATCGCCTCTTTTAAAAGAGCCGCTAAAAGAATGTTGGCGTCAACGATCAGCTCCAACGATTAAGCCGCCTTATGCTTTCTTAAAACGCTCTTCTTGATGGCGAGTGTGTATTTTTCTATATCCTGCTCGTCAAGCCTGCTCTTGGAGAAAAGTTTGTTCATTTTCTCCAACATTACCGCCTTTTGCCGGATGGCTTGCCGGGCAACCTCGGACCAGTTGATTTCCTTAAAATGGTCCATTTTTTCTTTTAAATCAGCCGGAATGGCTAATGTCATATTGGGCATTTTGGCCTCCTTAACGCTGATATAAGTATACTATGTGTATACACATATTGCAAGATTTCTTGAAAATACCCTCGAGCTGTATGCCAGACGAACTTTGCAACATGAGACGATTCAAATACTTGTAAAAATGAATAAATCACGCAGGTCAAGAAATGTGACCAAAATTAGCTTGGATTGATTTTGCATAGTCCAAACTAAGTATTGTGCCCCCGAACCTGCAAAAATTCTCCGTGAAAGTCGCTTTGCCTGAGCCGTTGGGTCTGGCTATGATGTAGAGGTTTTTGGAGTTCATCTGCGGTAATACGCCTTTTCACCAGATGTCATCTCACTAACACACGACGTTCTTATACCCTTGCTTTATTAAAAATTCCTTAGCCGCTTCATATTCCTGATCTGAAATCTCAACATAATGGAAAAAATCTGCGCCAGCAAAACTCATATGAGATGATGTCTGTAATTCGAGAGGCTGGAATCCATTGCTTTTTAGCAATGAAATCATCAACCCAGCTTCCCCACTATTTGTAAACGCACATATTTTCTTAAACATCTTATTCACTAAACAAGACCCGTCTTAAAAAGTAAAGCAGTTTCCGTATGACATTTTCTCATAGCGGGTGGCAAGCTTCATTTTTTGCCAAGAAAATCACGCGGCGTGGTAATGAGCCACATACTCATGTAAGACGGCCCGAATCATTTTTTGGTATTTTGTGCGGTGTTTTTTGGCCTGATATTTAAAAAAGTCAATAGTCCCTTGGTTAAGGGAAATGGTTACTTTGACCGTGGCCGTAGGAAACACCAGTTTGTGCGGTGGCGGAAGAAAATCTTTCACCACCGTCACTTTCCCTATCGGCATGTCCGGATCAATTGTTCTTTTTTTCATAAAATTTCCTCCATTTTCTCCAATAAGCTGCCCCTATCATTCGAATATCCCTCCCGTCATACTTAAACCTAACGGTTAAAACCCTCTCGCCTACTTTGCCTATACAAAAATACCTTTGCTCCTTTTGGCTGTGACGAGAATCAAACATTAATAATCTATTTGGATCGCCAAAAGCGCTCATGGCAGTCACGAAATTAACTTTATGCTTTTCAATATTCAACCTCTCCTTATGGAGATCCCATACAAAGTTTCCTATAGTGACATCCACGTAAATTCTACCTCCTAAATTTATAAATGTAAATATAAAAATAAATACTTTTATACTTACCTTTGAATTGAGCCTATCTAAGCCTCTTCATGTCTCCTATCTAATAAGACGACGGAGGGTCGCATTTTCTTGCAACTTTTTTGGTTAAATTTCTGGAATTAAATTTTAGGAAAGAATGTCAGCCAGCGCGGCCCATTCGGGGATGGACAGAGTTTCGGGACGGCGGCGAGGATCGATGTTCCCCTTTTCAAAAGCGGCCAATAGGGCCTGTTTTGAGAGTTTTTCTCTTTCGTCATCCTTGAGAGAATTTAGCAGTGTTTTTCGGCGTTTTTGGAACGCCCGCCTGACCAGCTCGAAAAAAAACTCCTCGTTTTGAATCGAATAAAACGGTTTGTCAGAAAAGGTGAGCTTCACCACCGCGGAGTCTACGCGTGGGGCTGGATAAAAATGGCTTTTATGGATTTTCTTTACGAGTGTCACCCGCGCATATACCTGAACAAAAATCGACAGCGCCCCCCATTCTTTGGTGCCCGGCTTTGCCATCAAGCGCAAAGCAACCTCCCATTGAACCGTCAAGATGGCTTTCGAAATGATTGATTTCTGAAGGATCAGCCATTCCAACAGCGGGCTCGTGATGTTGTAGGGGATGTTGCCCACGACCTTGGATGGTAGATGGTGGATTGTGGATTGTGGAGAGCCTCCGCCCTGCCCACCATCCACCATCCACGATCCACGATCCACTTTTATTTTTAATATGTCCGCTTCAATAATTTCCAGTTTTTGCCCGCGGAATATGCGCCGTAAATATTCGGCGTACTTTTTGTCTTTCTCAACGGCAACGACCTGCGCTTGTCTTTTCAATAGATGCCGCGTCAAAAACCCGAGCCCCGGGCCAATCTCCAAAACCGTCTCGCCTTCCCGTAAATGCAGCGCCTCGGCGACCGCCTCCAGGTTTTCTTCCCGGATCATGAAATGTTGGCCCATTTTTTTTCGCGGCGCGGCACCCAGCCGCCGCAAAGCGGCTTTAGCTTTTTGGATGAGCCCCGTTAGACTCGCCAACGTAGGATGTTTGTCATGCATCTGTCTGCGAGCAGATAACGAATCGTCCGAATCCGGGTAATTCATTGAGAGGTAGCGAGTCTAACGGGGTGAGATCGGTCATAACGGAGGCGGTTTTGGTACACGCGGACGGCCAGATGCAAGGCTTCGGCCATGGACCCCGCGTCGGCGATAAACGCCCTAGCGATATCGAAACCCGTGCCGTGATCCGGAGAGGTTCTTACAAAAGGAAGTCCCAGCGTGATATTCACGCCATGGCCCCTTGAAATCATTTTAAGCGGGATAAGTCCCTGATCATGATACATGCAGATTTCGGCGTCGTATTTTCCGAGAAACGCGTCATGGAACAGCGCGTCCGGAGACAAAGGACCGACAATGCGGGCATCCGTCTTTTTCCTCGCGGATCGAACGGCGGGAGCAATGATCTTTATCTCCTCGGATCCGAAACGGCCCTCTTCTCCCGCGTGAGGGTTCAAACCGCAAACCACAATTCTCGGGCGCCTGATGCCGAACGACCTTCTCAGTTCTCTATCCGTGAGCAAAATGGTCTTCTCCACGCGATCCCGTGAGAGGCGCTTCGAAACATCTTTTAGCGCCACATGGCACGTCACCAGGGCCACCCTTAATTTCCCTCCGACGAGCATCATGTCATAATTTTTCACCTTCGATAAGTCGGCCAGAATTTCGGTATGCCCCGGAAAGTGAAATCCCGCCTTGTGAAGAGAGGCTTTATGGATCGGCGGCGTCACGATCGCATCCACTTTTTTCCCAAGCGCGAGGATGGCCGCGAGCTTAATGGATTGGACAGCCAGCGCGGCCAATCTCGGATCGGGCTTCCCACGAACAATTTTTTTGGGAATGGGCTGGAAAAAGTAGCAGGGGAAAAAGGGGGCCCGGGTTGTCCACTCGGCCAAGCCGCCAATATCCTTAAATTGCATGCGCAGGCCAAGCTTTTCTGAAAGTTCCTGATAAAAAGAGGCGGGGCCCAATAAAAGAATCCGTGCTTTGAGGCGACGGCGCTCGGCGTGAATGGCTTTTAAGGCGACTTCGGGGCCTATCCCGGCGGCGTCGCCGAGAGTCACGGCAATTGAGGAAACTCGCGGCCTGGAGGCTACGAGGCCATCCTCTGCCTCGGCCGACGTGCCACGAGAGGAAACTCGCGGCCTACCGGATAGAGATGTAGGCATTCTTTTTTAAATTTTTAATCCAGCCTTCGAGGCGTTCGCGAAGCCTTTCTTTGAAGATGATTTCTTGAACCTTGTCCCTGACTTCGGCCAAAGGCTTCTCGGAAGCGGCCTGGTGCTCGACGACTTTAAAAATATGAAACCCGAGCGACGTTTGAATCGGCGGCGTGATCTCTCCTGGATTCATCGTAAAGACTTTTTCATCAATCGCGCCGACGAGCTGGCCCTTCTCGACCCAGCCCATCTCCCCGCCTTCTTTGGCCTCGGACCCTTCCGAATAAGTTTTGGCAAGCTCTTCGAAGGATTCCCCTTGCATCAACTTCTCCACGAGCGATTCCGCGAAAGTCTTCGCTTCGTCTTCCGAACGCGAGCCGATGCGCACCAAAATTTGCTGGAGCCGGACCCGGTCGCCTTGCAAGAATTCCAGCGAATGCGCTTTATAATACTCCACCACGTCGCCGGGCGACACCGAGACCCTGGATTTGACCTCATAGTTGACGAGCTTCTGCGTCATCAGCTGGTCCCGGAAACGGTTCCAAAGTTTTTTTTCCGTTAACCCTTGTTCTTCAAGCGCTTTTAAGAAAACTTCTTTCGAGGGAAACTTGTTTCGCACTTCCGTCATCATGTCGTCCACTTCCGCATCCTTCAGAATGACTTGCTTCCGCTTGGCCTCGCTTAAGATCAGCTTATCCTCGATGACTTTATTCAGAAACTCCGCCCGGGCCTCTTGGATCTTATCCTCTAGCTCTTGGCCCATGTAAACCGTGCGGTATTGGGCGACGACGGGAGCCATCACAAACTCCAGGTCCTGCTCAGTGACAATTTCGTCGTTCACGACCGCTATAATCCGCTCCACCACTTCGGCACCATTTGCTAAAGGAGAAAGCAGAACCGTCTGGCAGGATAAAAGCAACGCCGTGAGGAATAAAGACTGCTGTATCGTGGTTGAGATTCGCATCAATAATATTTAAAAATTAACGGGAAGGGATGGACGTCGAGTCTAATGCCTTTTCGTCTATTTGGATTTGATCGCTGCCTTTTAGTTTTTCTATAAATTCATTGAAAAGTTTGGACCGTTTGTCATTCAAGAGTTGTTTCTCGACCAGATTTTTTACCTGCCTGAAATCTCTCTGCGCGGGCTCGGCGCGATCCGTCAGTTTGATGATATGAGTGCCAAACTGCGTTTTGATCGCCTCGCTCACTTCCCCTTTATTCATCTTGAAGACCGCTTCTTCGAACTCGGGGATCATCTGGCCTTTCTGAAAAAACCCCAGGTCGCCTCCGCGGATGGCCGTGTTATCCAGAGACTTGTTGCGGGCCAGCTGTTCGAAATCGGCCCCGGCGTTCAACTCACTTTTGATCTCAATGGCCTCTGCTTCCGTCTTCACCAAGATATGCGACGCGCGCAAAAGAAGGGGCGTCATAAATTCTTCCTTATGAGATTCGTAAAATTTAAGCGCCTCGTCCGGATCCAGTTGGACTTTCCTGTCGACTTCTTCCTCGATGAGTTTCGCGATCACGATCTTGCGGCGCGCGGCTTCCAAAAGATCTTTCACTTCGGGTTCGTTCCGAATATTCCGCTTGGTAGCCTCTTTATAAAGATACTGCTCGTTGACCATTTCCGTCAAAAAATCCTTTTTACGGCGCAGCACCACATTCTGAAGCTCTTTGGGCAGTGTTTGCATTCTTTGCTTGAATTCCGGCTCGGTGATCTTCGAGCCGCCGAAACGCACCAGGACTTGGTCGTTATGTTTTTGCGCGCAGCCCGTCAAAAATAATAACGCGAGGAGGAGGCTTAAAATCTTATTAGGTTTTGAAAACATGTTTGTTTACCCCGTTAGACTTCTTACCAACAATGAGTTACCTTTGTTAACATGGTTCGTTGCTAGCTCAAAAACTTTAGCGTCACAGACTGGGATATTTAGAAGTCTAACGGGGTGAATATACCACATTGACGGGGCTCTTGCAATGTCGCACGGCTTCTCTCAGCATCCGGCAATAAAGGTCGAATCCCACATTCGAAATATACCCGTGCTGCTCGGTGCCGAGAATGTTTCCCGCACCCCGTATTTCCAAATCCTCCATGGCGAGATTAAAACCGGCCCCCAAATGCGTGA
>CAYJXB010000003.1:0-28016 GCA_964374005.1 uncultured Planctomycetia bacterium | reverse complement strand
CCCCGTATTTCCAAATCCTCCATGGCGAGATTAAAACCGGCCCCCAAATGCGTGAAGCGGGCGATCGCCTCAAGCCGTTTTCTTGATTCCTCGCTCAAGACAGCCCCTCTCGGAACTAAAAAATAAGCGTAGGCGCTTCGATCAAACCTTCCCACGCGGCCGCGCAATTGATAAAGCTCCGATAACCCGAAATGATCCGCCCCGTTCACAATTAAGGTATTGGCATTAGGGATATCAATGCCCGATTCGACGATCGTCGTCGACACGAGAACGTCAATTGCTCCGTGAATGAACTGCCGCATGATGGATTCGAGCATTTTAGGAGGCATTTGACCGTGCCCCACCGCGATTTTTGCTTGCGGCACCAGACCGGCTATTTTCCGCGCCACCTGTTCAATCCCTTCCACGCGATTATGGATAAAAAAAGTCTGCCCCGTGCGGCTCATTTCTTTCAAAATCGCCTCGCGGATAATTTTATCATTCGTATGGGTAATGACCGTTTGGACGGGGCGGCGGTTTTGCGGCGGCGTATTAATGGTGGACATGCTCCGAGTCCCCACGAGCGATAGATAAAGCGTTCTGGGGATCGGCGTCGCGGTCAGCGTCAAAACATCCACGAGGAGCCGCAGTGTCTTCAAATGTTCTTTATGCCTGACCCCAAACCGCTGCTCCTCGTCGATAATCACAAGACCCAGATCCTTGAAACGAACATCCGGGGAAAGAAGGCGATGCGTGCCAATCACAATATCACAGCCGCCTTCGTTGACCTCCGCGACAACCTGCTTTTGCTCGGCCTTGGACTGAAATCTTGAAAGCATTTGAACTGTCACGGGGAAATTTTTCATGCGTTCGGTGAACGTATTGAAATGTTGTTCGGCAAGAATCGTGGTGGGGACCAGCAGCGCCACCTGTTTCCCGCTCATGATCGCTTTAAATGCCGCTCTCAAAGCCACTTCTGTTTTTCCATAGCCCACATCGCCGCAGAGAAGACGGTCCATCGGAGCCGACGATTCCAGATCCTTTTTCACCTCGGCCAACGCCTTCACCTGATCTTCTGTTTCTTCGTAAGGGAATTCCTGTTCCAGCTGCTTTTGCCAGTCCGTGTCCTTCGGAAACCGGAACCCTTTGAGCGCTTCGCGTTTGGCCTGCATGTTCAAAAGCTCGGCCGCAAACGAAGTGACGCCGCGGCGCGTCTTGGCCTTTAATTTTTCCCAGGTCTTCGATCCCAACATCGAAAGGGGCGGTTTCAGTTTGCCAAAAGCGATATATCGTTGGATCAGGTGCAAATCCCTGGCGGGAACGTAAAGAATACTTTTTTCGGCAAACTCAAGGACAAAATGATCTTTAAGCGCGCCTTGATCGTCTTTCAGGGCGCGCATCCCGCGATAACGGGCGATCCCGTGGAAAACATGAACCATCAGGTCCCCTGGTTCGATATCGACGAACGGATCCACCGGCGATTCGAGTTCTTTCCAGATGAGCTCGCCGGGGACCGGCGAGCGCAGGCGGATCTTTTTGCCTTCCGGCGTCGGCAGGATCGTGACCATCTGATGCGGCTCAAGCCCCTGGCCGCTCGTGGGATCAAAGGTGTGTAAACTCTCTAAAATATCGTTGGAAAATTCGGCTCTTACCGGCAGGGAAAAATGAAAGGGGTAAACATCGATGACGCCGCCCCGGATCGCAAATTCCCCGGGCGCCGTGACCTGGTCTTGGCGTTTATAACCGAAATCCGTCAAACGCTTTCCCATCGCATCAAAGTCGGCTTTTTTTCCGGCGTAAAATTCGAGTGTCTCAAACATAAGGGGATCCTACGTCAGCGCTAGGTTGTGTCTCTTTTGAGACTAACTTCGTTCCGTCCACTTGGCGCGCGAAGCATCGATCCTCAAGATCGATGCGGAGTGCCGCAAATAAGAATTTGCGGCCTCATTTACATCTTGAGTGGGGCGGAGACTCCGAGAAGTTCAAGGCCCGAACGAAGAACAGCCTGCACCGACACGGACAGCATCAATCGCGCCTGCGTCAACTCGGGTTCCTCGGTCACGACGCGATGATCGGTGTAAAAACGGTGGAAAGAGGCCGCAAGGCCTTTCAGATACTCGACGAGCCGGTAGGGCTCCAAAGTCCTTTCGGCGGCCAAGAGCGTCTCTTCATAAGCCGATAAATGCCGTAGGAGTTGACTCTCGGCGGGCTCTGAAAGCCGCGCCAGGCAATTTGTATTCTCCCAAAGAATCCGGACGCCTTTTTCACGGCAAAGTGCTTGGAGACTTTCAATGCGGGCGTGGGCATACTGGATATAAAACACGGGATTGTCCGGCGTCTGGCTTTTGGCTAGCGCCAGGTCAAAATCCAGGTGCGCGTCAAATTTCCTCATTAAAAAGAAGAAACGGCCCGCGTCTTTGCCGACTTCGTCCAGGATTTCTCTTAAAGTCACAAATTCCCCCGCGCGCGTGGACATGCGGACCTGTTTTTCCCCCTCATACAGCGTGACCAGCTGAGCAATGAGAATATCAATCTGATTCGGATCATGCCCCAAAGCGGCCTGGGAGGCTTTGAGTCGGGCGATATAACCGTGATGGTCCGGCCCCCAAATATTGATCAATCGGTCAAATCCTCTTTGAAACTTCTCGTCGTGATACGCGATGTCCGGTGTGAGATAGGTGTAGCTTTTGTCGCTTTTGATCAGCACACGGTCTTTATCATCGCCGAAGTCCGTCGAACGAAACCAGAGCGCCCCGTCTTTTTCATAAACCACGTTCTTTTTTTTGAGGTCCTCGAGCGTTTTCTCAACTTTCGTCGACGCGCCGAGTTTTTGCTGGCTGTAAAAATGGTCGAAAGCCACCCCGAAATCCTCCAGATCTTTTTTGATCCCTTTTAAGATGTCCTCTTTCGCGAAATCTTCACAGGCCCGGATCTGCTTTTCCGTATCCATTTTCTTGAGCGCCTCACCCTTGGAACGGATTAAATTCGCCGTCGTCGTCTCCAAATATTGGCCTCGGTAAAAGTTTTCCGGAAACTCAGGATTCTCATGGAACAATTGTTTTCTTAGCCAAAGATACGCGGATTTCCCGAGCGTTTCTATTTGCACGCCCTCGTCGTTGTTGTAATACTCTTTGGTAACCTGGTGGCCGCAAAAGGACAAAATCCTCGCGAGCGAATCGCCCAGCGCCGCCTGGCGGCCATGGGCCACGGTCAGAGGCCCCGTGGGATTGGCGCTGACAAATTCCAACAGGATATTCTTGCGGGACGCAAGGCGCGGACGCCCGAAATCGCGGCCTTCTTTCCTGATCTTCGAAACAACTCGCGCGATTTCCTGCGCGGAATAATAAAAATTAATAAACCCGGGGCCTTCCACCGCCACCTTCGCGATGCGTCCTTTCAAGTCCCCAACGTTTAAAAGCGGCTCAAGATGCCGATGGACTTCCTGCGCCAACGCGCGCGGGGATTTTTGATGCTCCTTGGCCACGCGTAAAATGAGGTGAGTGGAAATGTCCCCGAATTTTTCTTCACGGGGGACCTCAAAACTTAGCTCGATTTCCTCTTTGGAAATTTTGGTTCCCAGCGCTTTTTGCAACGCTTCGGCTAACGACTTTGATAACGCTTGTTTGAGTGGGATCGTCATTTGATATAATTCCTCTTAGGGGCGTCTCCCCAAAGATGCTCCAGCCCGTAAAATCTCCTGGTCTCGTGATAAAAAATGTGGACGATGACTTGCCCATAATCCAAAAGCACCCACGTGGCTTCGGGGTAACCCTCTTTGTGCCTGGCCCGATGGCCGTCGCGCTTCAACGTTTCTTCGATGTGATCCACGATCGCTTTCACGCGAACCGTGGAAGGAGCGCTCATCACCACAAAAAAATCGCAGAACGAAGACCGGTGCTTCAATTCCATAATCACAATTTCATCCGCCTTGCGCGCATGCGCGGAATCACAGATCCGCTCAATCAATAAACTTGCTTCGATGAGTCTCCTCCTTTTTTTCCGCCAGAGGCGCCCGCCTGCCGGCCGGGCAGGGATCCGCCGCGATTTTCCGCCGGAGGACGGATCCGCCAGCTTTGTGGCGGAGTGGCGGAAACGAAAGCGGATAAAAGCGCCGCGGACTCGCGCGGCATCCAATGCGACACCGCCTTGCCCCGGCTTAAACGCTTACGGATATCCGACGAAGAAATGGGCAGCGCATCGAGCGCGAGAAAAGACACGCCTCTGGGCGGTTTTTTTTGCCCTAACGAAAATCCGGGGCGCGTCATGACGATAAAACGAGAAAGAGTTAAAACCGCGTCGAGCGATTTCCATCGCGAAAGAGACGCAAGCGCATCGGCCCCCGTTAAAAAATAAAGCGTCGTTTTCTTCCCGAACTTTTTCCTGAAAAACTTGAGCGTGTCAACCGTGAAAGACAGTCCTTGTCGCCTCAGCTCGCAAAAAGAAATTGAAAACCTCGGGTATTTTTTGAGCGCGATCTTCAAGAGATCCACCCGCAATGACGCCGGAAGAAGCGTTTCCGTTTTTAAAGGGGTTTGGTAAGACGGCACAAAAATAACCCTGTCAAGATTCAGCTCTTCCACGGCGCGCTCCGCGAGCTTGAGATGGCCGTAGTGAACAGGGTTAAAACTCCCTCCAAAAATTCCGATTCTCATCAGCTTCTGACTTGGCCGTTTCCCAGAACAACGTATTTATAAGACGTGAGCTCCTCCAAACCCATTGGGCCCCTCGCATGCAGCTTGTCCGTTGAGATGCCCATCTCAGCGCCCATGCCGAATTCACCGCCATCGTTGAAACGGGTGGAACAATTCACAAAGACGCACGCGCTGTCAACCAAGTCCGAGAATGTCGATGCCGTCTTCTTGTTCTGAGTCACAATGGCGTCGGAGTGATGCGACCCATATTCTTGAATATGGGCGGCTGCTTCTTTCAGATCTTTCACAACACGGACGGCCAGGATCAGGTCCAAGTATTCCGCAACCCAATCCTTTTCCAGGGCCTTCTTAAGACCGGGCACGATCGCCCTTGTCTTCTCGCAGCCCCGCAGCTCGACGCCTTCTTCTTTTAAGGCGCCGCAGATCGCGGGCAAGAACTTTTTCGCGATGGATTGATGAACCAACAGCGTCTCCATCGCGTTGCAAACAGCCGGATTTTGGACTTTGGCGTTCAAAATAATGTCTTTCGATTTCTTAAAATCGGCTTCTTTATCCACAAACACGTGGCACACGCCTTTGAAATGCTTGATCACGGGGATCCTTGAAATGTTAGCGACTTCGCGGATCAGCCCTTCGCCTCCCCTCGGGATCACCAGATCAATCAGTTCGTTGAGCTGCAAAAGCGTTTTGACTGCCGCGCGGTCATTCGTTGCCACCAATTCAAACGCTCCGCGCGGAATTCCGTGCTTCACGGCCGCTTGAGTGAGTACCTGATAGATCGCTCGGTTGGAATAAAGCGCCTCGCTTCCTCCTTTTAGAATGACACTATTGCCCGATTTAAGGCATAGCGCGACACAGTCCGCCGTGACATTGGGTCTGGATTCATAAATGATCAAAATGACCCCGATCGGCACTCTGATTTTTTTGATCAAAAGGCCATTAGGCCTTTTCACCGTTGAAAGGACGCGGCCAATCGGGTCGGGAAGGCCGGCGATCAACCGCAATGAATCCGCCATTTGACGTATTTTTTTTTGGTTGAGCTCAAGACGCCCGACGAGGCTCGAAGACAGCCCGTTCTTGACGGCCGCGCGCACATCCTTTGCGTTTTCACGTAAGATGAAGCCGCGATGACTCAAGAGCGCCCGGGCCATGGCTTTAAGCGCACTATTTTTCGCGTCGGTTGAGAGAATCGCAAGCGCTTCACTCGCCTCTTTCGCGTGCCGCGCGCTTTTTTTTAGATCCACGGTGCTCACCCCACCACCTCCTTTTTTCCACCCCACCACTTATTTTTTACGATTGCGAAGCAATCGGTTCGCTTCGCGAACAAAATAAGTGGTGGGGTAGAAGGCTTCGTTGTAAGCGAATCCAAAGATTCTTCGAATCTGAAAGGAGGTGGTGGGGTCATGGATTATCCTATCGCCGAAATAAAATGTTTGAGCCAATTCTTCTTCGCTCGGGCCCTTCCCGCTTTCGGCACAAACAGGGTGCCGACGTCTTCCCCGTTAAAAATACGGGACAAGACCCGTTTGTCACGGCCGTTCGCCAAAAAAACAGGAATGCCGGCGTTTCCGCTCATGCGGATCGCGTTGAGTTTTGACCGCATGCCTCCAACCGTGAACGAGTTCCGCCTGTCACGTACGTGAGAAAATATCGAATCCGCCATCTTTCGGACAACCGCAATGCGGCGGCCGGATCGGCGCGCGGACGCCTCCGAATAAAGGCCGTTGGTGTCCGACAAAATCACCAATACATCCGCCTCGACTAAAATGGACAAGAGGCTTGAAAGACGGTCATTGTCTCCAAAACGGATTTCATCCGTCGCAACGGTGTCATTCTCGTTAATGATCGGGACAAGCCCCCACTTCCGGATCTGCGCAAGCGTGCGCTTGGCGTTCAAAAACCGTTTGCGCTCGGCCAAGTCACCCCAAGTCAAAAGCACCTGCGCGGTCGAAAAACCATCCTTGGCAAACGCCTCCTCATAACACTGCATCAAATACCGCTGGCCCGCCGCGGCGGCCGCCTGAAGCGCCTCCATCGTCTTGGGCCGCGAGCGGAGTTTCAGAATCGTCATGCCCGATCCGATCGCGCCCGAGCTCACCACATACACATGAATCCCTTTCTTGAGAAATTGGGCGATCTGGCCGCTGATTTCTGCTAGGATCTTCTTGTCAAATCGGCCGGACTTCGTCAAAACCGAAGTGCCTATTTTGATGACCAACCTTCGGATATCTTTTGTGAAACGCTGTCTCATTTAAATGCCCTGCAATCGTTGCAAAAGGAGATCCACACCCTCCCCGGTCACCGCGGAGATCGCGAATAGCTCCTTCTTTATCTTTTTCTTGAACCGGGCGAGATTTTGTCGCGCCTCGGGCACATCCATTTTATTGGCCACAAGAATCTGCTCTTTCTTCCCGAGCTTCTGCGAATATAAGAAAAGCTCCTGATTTAACGCCTCATAATCCGAAAGCGGCTCGCGCCCATCCACCGCCGCAAAATCGATCAGGTGCAGCAAGACGCGCGTGCGCTCGACATGTTTCAAGAAATCAAGCCCCATTCCCTTATTTTCGTGAGCGCCCTCGATAATGCCCGGAATATCCGCCAGCACCTTGGCTTGGCCGTCCTCAAATTTTACCACACCCAAGATTGGATTTTTAGTAGTAAAAGGATACGCGGCGATCTTTGATTTTGCGTTGGATACTCGGGAAATAAGCGTCGATTTTCCCGCGTTCGGAAAACCGACGAGCCCGATATCCGCGATTAATTTCAGTTTCAATAATATTTCTTTTTCCTCGCCCGGCTCACCGGGCGTGGCCGCTTCTTTCTTATTGTTGCCGCGGCCGCCTCGCCCCCCTTGGCACACCAGGACGCGGTCTCCGATTTCTATTAAATCTTTCAACAGTTCAAAAGTGCCGCGGTCGTATACTTCGGTGCCGGCAGGCACGCCCAACATAAAATCCGCGCCGGCATGCCCCCGCTTATTGTTGCTGGATCCGTTCCCGCCGTGCTCGGCCGTAAAATAACGATTCAACTGAAAATCTAAAAGTGTCTGGATATTTGGACGCGCTTCGATGAGGAGTGAGCCCCCGGGCCCGCCATCGCCGCCGGTCGCTCTCGGACGCCGGGGATTGGACCGGTTAAAGCTGTGACATCCTTTTCCGCCGTGTCCGGCAACACAAGTAATAATCGCTTCGTCAACAAACATAAGGAAAATGATTACACAGATTAGAAAACAGATTACACAGATTAAGATTCCTCATCGGTGTAATCTGCTCTTTAATCGGTGTAATCAATAATTAGTTTTTAGAGGGGATGATATTAACGCGATAGGATGGCTTGAAACTTACCACGCCGTCTTTAAGGGCGAACAACGTGAAATCCCGGCCCTGGCCCACGAAAAAACCGGGTTGAAACCGGGTGCCTTTTTGCCGGATAAGGATGCTTCCGGCTTTGACGAGCTGGCCGCCGAAGCGCTTCACCCCGAGCCGTTGCGAATTGGAATCGCGGCCGTTTTTGGAACTTCCTAGACCTTTTTTATGCGCCATTTTGTGTCCTACGGTCCTCAAAGGACAGAAGTCGGAAATCAGAGGTCAGAAAATTAAAAGCAATTTCTGTCTTCTGTCGTCTGTCTTCTGTTTTCTGAATACTAGTTACTATGAAAACTTTTAATTTTAATTCTCAAATACTGTTGGCGGTGGCCCCTTTTCGTCGCGGATTTCTCGCGGCGAATGTACTTAAACGAGAGGCTCTTAGGACCTTTCATCTCTTTTAGGACCTCCGCGTCGCAATAAGCGCCTTTGACGAACGGGCGGCCCAGCTCTACTTTCCCGTCGTTCGAAAGAAGCAGCACGCGATCAAGTTTGACCGTCTTGGCTTTCCCCAAAGGAAGCCGCTCGATCTCTAACTCATCGCCTTGCTTGATCTTATACTGTTTTCCACCGGTCTGAATGATCGCGAACATAAGGGGAAGTAAGCTACCATAGCCTTTTTCGCTTGTCAAGAATTCTCTTGATGCGCACTTCTTCCACATGCAGATGCGCATCCCCCACGAGACTCACTTTGTTCTGAGCTTGGCCTTCGATCAGATGAATGATCTTGGAGTTGTCCCGGCCCATGGCCTCGATTACATCCGGGGAAGCGGTCAATTCCACATGCTCGTTCTTTAGCGGCTTCAAGAACTGGGACAGCTTCTGCAATGCCTCGCCCGTGATCGTCTCTTTTGATTTGACGATGCCTTTGCCCTGGCAGTAAGGGCACACTTGGGTTGAGGCACTTTCGAGACTTTTTCTCATGCGTTGTCTTGTCATTTCCACAAGTCCCAGCTGTGAGAGATTCAGAACGCTGGTCTTGGCGCGGTCTCTCCGGAGCGCGTCTTCCAGTATTCTGAGCACGGACCGACGGTGATCGGCAGTCTCCATATCAATGAAATCGACGATGATAATACCGCCCAAATCCCTCAAGCGGATTTGCTTGGCGATCTCCCGGGCGGCCTCGCAGTTGGTCCTGAATGCCGTCTCTTCCAAATTCCGCGTGCCGGTGAACTTCCCCGTGTTGACGTCAATCGCCACGAGCGCCTCCGTTTGGTCGATCACAATATGCCCTCCGCTTTTCAGACTGGCGCGGGGTTCATAAATCCTCTCAATTTCCTTTTGAATGCCGTGAGCGGCAAAAAGCGGCACGTACCCGTTGTATAACGCCAGCTTCGGACGCAAGGTCGGGACCGCCGCCCGCATAAAACGGTCCACTTTTTTAAATTCTTCCCGGTCGTTGATGATGATCTTTTCAAAATTTTCGGTCAGGACATCCCTCACCATCCGGAGCACCAGGCCATATTCCTCATGCACGACGCACGGCGCTTTTTTCATCGCGCAGCGGCGCTGGATCAATTTCCATTGATGGATCAAGAAGCGTATGTCGCGTTCCAATACCTTCGGTTCGAATCCCCACGCAGCCGTGCGCACAATCAGCCCCGACTCTTTCGGAAGGGCGATTCCCTTGATAATCTGACGAATGCGCTCCCTTTCTTTGCGGTCGTCGATCCGTTTGGAAATTCCCACATGGGGATGATGCGGCATAAAAACGACAAACCGGCCGGCCAGGGATATCTGGCAGGTCAAACGGGCACCTTTCGTGCCGAACGGCTCTTTCACCACCTGCACTAACACCTCCTGGTCTTTCTTCAGGACATCCTGTATCTGAGGCATTGGCTCGTGCCTGTCCTTGCGGCCGTGGTGCGGGGGGCCTTGCGGTTTATCCCCGTTCTCGACATAGACCGCCTCTTCACTGTCCAGCCCTCCCGGCATGACATCCGTCACATACAAAAATCCGTTTTTTTCCAAACCCAGATCGATGAACGCGGCACCAATGCCGGGAACGATCGAGCTGACCTTTCCCTTGAAAATCGATCCGACCAGTTGCTTATCGCTATGGCGCTCGACATAAAACTCCTCGAGGTGGCCGTCTTCCACGATCGCCACTTTCTTTTCCTGAAATTCTACATTCACTAATATCTCTTTTTTCATGTTACTCCTCGACTTTAAGAATAAATGATCCCACGTCGGCGCTTGGGCGCCTCCTTTGGGATTATTTCGCACAGACGACTTGACGACGCTTTCAGCGTCGTAAGTCGTGTGCTCAATAAAAAAAACACGCGGCGACCCCGATTCTGGATGGGATCACAGCGTGTTTGGAATTTGTACTCTTTAAGACAAGCTCGAGGCGCGCCCTTAAGCGCCCGGGTGACAGGACTATAACTTATGCCCCTGAGGCAAACCTGTTTTCTCAGTGACAATATTCACTGTCATAAAAAACAGAAGGTCTGTTTTTTGAACTGTCTTATTTTTATAACTAAAAACTTTCCCTATTAAAGGAAGATCCCCCAGAATCGGAACTTTGGTTCTAGAATCCACTAAATTTTCTCGAATTAATCCTCCAATGGCAATCGTTTGTCCATTCTTAATGCGAACTCGCGTCACCGCCTCCCGCGTAGAAAACCGGGGGGCTTTGATATCGGGCGTTAAACTGTCATAACCCAGAAGATTGGTAATCTGCGGATGAATCGTCACCACAATCTCCTCTTGATTATTGATTTGAGGCGTCACCGACAGACGTATCCCCAGATCCCGGTCCTTGTATCCCGTGATCTCCATACGGCCTGTGGTGGAATTGCGCTCGAAAGTAGGAATCGCGATGACCTCTCCCACCAAAATCTTCGCTTCCTGATTATTCAACGTCGTGACGTGAGGTTCCGAGAGGATCTTCGCGTCACTTCGTTCTTGAATCATTTCCAAAACCGCCTGGAACTGGCTGAAATCCAATGTGCCAAACGTAAATTGGGCCTTGTCCGCAACAGGAAAGGTCGGCTGATGAGCATGGTCTACCGTGGGAAAATCCCGAACGGTCGTCGTCGACGTAGTAGCAGAAGTACCGACGGGGGACACCGTATCCTGAGATCCTCTCCCCTCAGGCAAAATGCTCCTTAGCAAGTTGTCCCCTGGCGTTGTGAACGCCGTGAAAGGCAATGTCGAAGGCCGCGCGGATCCTCTCACCGTCGCCTTGATATTCCAGTTGATTCCCAAACGGTCCGCGTCCCCCAACGTCGTCTCAATGACCTTCGCCTGGATCACCACCTGCGGCGTGATCGCGTCGAGCTGCTGGATTACTTTTGACACGCGCTGGATCGTGGTCGGCATGTCCGTCACGATGATCATGTTTGACCGTGCGTCCGAGCGGACCTTTCCCCGCTCACTTAGCACGTCTTTCAGTGACTTCTCCACCTCAGAGGCTTGGGCATAACTCAGCGTATAAACCTCTGTCGACAGATCTTCTCTTTTCAGGTTCTCAAGCGTCGTGACGCGAATAATGTTTCCGTCCCGGTCATAGGCGTATCCGTAGGTTTTCAAAACCATGTCCAGCGCCTTTTCCCACGGGACATCCGTCAGATGGATCGTCACCTGGCCGGTCACATCTTTGCCGGCGACGATATTGACCCCACTTTTGAAGGACAGGATGCGCAAAACATTCTGAATATCCGCGTCTTTGAAGTCAATCGTCACGTTGCCGGGCGAGCTGGTGGCCCCTTCCTGCACTAACGGTGGGTCGGACGGAGCGGCGACTGGCGTCACTTCCGCAAAAACGACGGCCGGCAAGAAAATGAGCAAGAAAAAGAGACGCGCCATCCGGCGATTTTTCGACACGAGGCTCATGGTTCCAAATTCTGCTTTCTGACGTCCTCTTGATACATGGTTTTAAATCCTTCGATGCCGTTCACCGAGAACATCGCGCCGCTTGGCTTAATCTCGATCACTTTGACATTGCCCAGGGTCTCCCCTTCTTGTAAGACCGAACCGTTGACAATAGCCACCGACCCGTGTTTTGGGTCATAAACAATGCCTTCGATGATAATATCATCAATATTTTCAACCCCGAGCAGTCCGGCGGCCTCACGGCTCGTCATGGTGATCAACGGCACGAACGGATCCCGTTTTCCATGCGAATGATAGAGCGAGTCCTCGCCGGAGGTCGCCGCTTCCACGTCACAAATCATACCAAAAGATGCGGAAAGAATCCACAAAAAGAAACAGATTTGTCCGGTCACGTTAAGCAATTTATGAAAGAGCCGCATTATTTTCACCTCGACCAAAAGTCTCAAGGCCCAATAGAATGGAATGCCGTCGGATATTCGCGGAATCAGCGGTAATTTTAATATCGGTGACCCTGAAAAAAGTGGGTCCACTTTCAAGCTTGGAAAGAAGCTTGCCCAACTCATGAGTCCCTGACAACGCGTTGATTTCAATGGGAATACTGTGGTAGCGCCTGACGTTCTCCGCCTTCTCCGTTTTCGCAACCGTTTCAATGGGTTTCAGTGAAATAATTTTCACGCCGGAATCTTGGGCCAACGCCGATAAATTTTCAAGAAGCGCCGGCAGTTCATTCGAGGCCACCAAGTGGCTTTCGGCTTCCGCGAGCCGCTTCTTCGTCGCCTCCCAGGTCTGCTCAATCAACGGCTTATTTCGGTGATCGTCCTTTAACTCCTCGAGCTGCCTTTTCATCACGGCCAGTTTAGGCGACGTGCTCATGACGACGCCGATGACCGGGTTGATCAGCAGAAAATAATCGAGCACGATGATCGCCATCGCGGCACCGGCCACGACCATCTTCTTCTCCCGGGGATCCCGACTATTGAGAAAATTGGTTACAAACTCAAAGGAAATCGCGATTAACGTTTCTCCCTTTTAAAAATACCGATCAATACAAAATCGTAGACGTCAAAATCCTTGATCTTTTTCTGGTTGATGGCGGAAAGCTTAATGTCCTCAAACCACTCCCCGAATCGAGGGCTCTCTTTCAACTGTTGGATGAATTTCCCGATAATCGCGGTCTCCTGGCCGGACCCGATCACGCTTCCTTCCAGGTTCAGGATGCGTCTTTTTTGTACCTTCCCTCCCTTTTTTTTCGATGTCGGCTCGTTGGCTGCGAGCGTCGCCACGGACAACGAGCGCAGCCAGACGCCTTTCGTCATCGAATCTGACAGGGCATTCAAAAGCACCGCCCATAGGAATTTGCGTTCCGTCATCGCCTTGATTTCTTTCAAGTCATTGCTCATCGCAAGCGTCTCGGCCTTGCGCGCCGCGATCTCGCGGTCTTCGTTGATCAGCTTCTCAACGGCCTTTTTCGTTCGTATAAATTCTATCTTTTGATAGACCGCGAACGTGCTCAACAAAATCTGGGCGCTGATCACGACGATGAGAACCGTCGACAGGATTTTAAATACGGGAACTTCCGGAAGATCCAACTTGATCTTTTCTTTCTTCCGCAGTTCTTCGGGCAGCAGGTTGATCTCTATCATTTCGAGCCTAGGCCCCTTAAGCCCATTCCAAACGCCACGTTGAGCTCGAGCGAATGTTCTTCCATGAACTTTGGATCAATGTCCTTGAAGATCTCCATTTTTTTCGCGCTATCCCAAAGCGCCACTTTCTTCCCCAGCTCCTGCGAAAGGAATTCCAGCACGCCGACCGACAGCGCGCCGCCGCCGCTTAAGAAAATGTGGTTCAACTCTTCCCCCACCTCATTCTCGAAAAAATCAATCGAATGTTTCAGCTCTTCCACCAGCGGCTCAAAACCTTTTTGCGTGGCGGCCTGCAATTCCGGAAGCTGCTCAGGAACACGGCTCTTCTTTTGGCGATCGGCATCCTCTTCCGGGACAGATTTAAGCTGGGAGAGCGCCTTGGTCACCTGGAGCCCCCCAAGCGGAATTTCCCTCATAAAATAAGGAATTTTATCGTGGACGATCGCGAACGGGCTCGCCTGATGGCCGATATTCAAAAGACCGTAGACCTTGTGATCTTCCTCGTGATTCAACGTCTCAAAGGAATTCAATAGACAAAAAATATCCACGTCGATGAGTTCCGGCCGCCATTTGGCCGCCTCGAGGATTTTCAGGCGCTCTTGAATAAAATCACGTTTGGCCGCCACCAAAAGCACGTTCATCATCTTCTCCTCCGCGAGCCGATTCAGGATCTGAAAGTCCAGGACGCAGTCATCCACCGGGAACGGAATGTGGTTTTCGGCCTCATAACGAATCGCGCCTTTTAAATCGGCGCGCGTCATGACCGGCAGTTTGATGCGCCGGATCAAGAGGGATTGCCCTGAGATCGAAATCCGGAGGCGAGCGGTGGCTGCCATGGAAGGGGGAATAAGCGTTTGCAGCAATACTTTTAAATTTTCCGTGGAGGGGGCGGCCAGTGGCAATAATTTTGCCTGACGAAGCGTGATGCCTTCCCGGTCATGGCTCATTTCCACGTATTTGACCGAGTAGCTTCCGATGTCCAGGCCGATCGTCAGAACCGTTTTTTGTTTCAAAAATTCAACGCCCTTTCCTCAAGCCTTACTTTTAAATATTTATTATCAAAAATAGCTAAACCTAAACAGATTATAGTATAGTCAAAGGGCATTGTCAAAAAGGAAAAGCCCCCGCCACAAAGCGCGGCGGGCATATTGCCCGCTAACGCAGTGGACATATTGCCCGCTGCGTTCTCTGGCGGGGGCCTTCCTTAAATAAGCAGCAGAACCCCTTCGATTAGAGCGTGTGCGTACCGCCAACGCTGCAAGTCGGAGCAGCGTCAACAGTGGTAACCGTATAGCTGCCCCCTGTGGGCTCCGCCGGGATCGCATTCCCCTTGAAGTACGGTTGTATGTTCGCCGCCGTGACAGTCGCAGTTTCGGCCACATTATTCTCAATAGCCCATTGGTCTATTGCCGCCTGAATCAACCGCAGATTGTTGATGCAGGTATTCGTTCTGGCCTGTGTTCTGGCTTGAACGAAATTAGGCACCGCGATTGCGGCTAAGAGACCGATGATGGCCACCACGATCATGATTTCCACAAGGGTGAAACCCTTGCTATTTCTCGTGAGCTTCATGGTATTGCTCCTTTCGTTTGTTCGTTTATCCTTCGACGTGATTCATTGACTGTTGGAGATCTGGTAAGGAGGCTATTTGGGAGCGCAAGAATGCATCTATGAATGATGGCTATATTCGCTTGCCTTATTTCTCACCAAAACGCCATTAACTACTTCTTATCAGGTCTCACTTCTCTTAACTAAAGGATAACATAAATATACCCTTTTGTCAACCAGGGGTCAGACCCCAAAAAAAGGGGTCTGACCCCATTTTCACCGCGGTCATTAGGCTGAGACCAACGTGGACAGTTTAAAGATAGGTAAAAACATGCAGATGACGATCGAACCGATGACAATGCCCAGAAACGCGATCACGAGGGGCTCGATCAAACTCGTAATTCCCGAAATCGTGGCATCCACCTGGTCATCATAAAAGTCGGCGATTTTGGAAAGCATTTTTTCCAACTCGCCTGTTTTTTCTCCCACGGAAATCATTCGGACCACGAGCGGCGGGAACACCTTGCTTTTCATCAGGGGCTCCGAAATACTCTCCCCTTCACGGATGCTGACCCTGACGCTATTCACCGCCTTTTCAATCACACGGTTGCCCGCCGTCTTGCTCACGATTTCCAACGCGCTTAAAATGGGCACGCCGCTTTTCACCAGCGTCGCGAGCGTTCTCGAAAACTTACTCACCGCCACCTTCCTGAAGATCGTGCCAAAAACCGGCATATTCAGTTTGTAATTATCCAGCAGGATTGCCCCGGCTTCCGTTTTGAAAAATCGCACGATGAGAAAAAGTCCGATCACCAAGAGGCCAGACCAGATGAAAAAATAATGGATCAGAAAATCGCTGATCGCCAGTAAAATCATCGTGGGCAACGGGAGTTTCCCTCCAAAGTCCGCGAAGATCGATTTAAAAACAGGCACCACCTTTAACAGCAGGACTAGCGTAATGATGACAGCCATGATGGAGACCACGGCTGGATAAACGAGCGCCGACCTCACTTTTCGAACCAACGATTCCGTCTTTTCAAGATAAGACGTAAGCCGCTCCATGATGTCATCGAGCGCGCCGCTGGATTCTCCCGCTTTGGCCATATTGACAAAAAGAGGGGAAAACGCCCGAGGGTGTTTGGCCAAGGCCTCGTGAAACGTGGACCCTGCCGAAACGTCTTTTTTGATCTCTCCGATGATTTTTTTGAAGCCCGGGTGATCGATTTGCTCGGTCAAGATTTCAAGGGCCTGCACGAGAGAAATGCCGCTGTCGATCATCGTCGCGAACTGCCTTGAAAACAGCACCAGCTCCGGCAATTTTATCCTGCCGCCAAAACCCAGATGAGCCAATGAAAACTTCGCCTTCTGGGTCTCGGGCCGTATAGAGATGATGATGAGCTGCTGCTGCCTGAGCAGGTTCGCGAGGGCCCGCTCGTCGGAGGACTCCAACACTCCGGCTACCGCGCGACCGCTTGAGTCTTTTGCCGCGTAGCGAAAGGCTGGCATTTTATTCGTCCTCCGAGGTCACGCGAATCACTTCATCCAGCGTCGTAACGCCTTGGCAGAATTTGATCAGCGCATCGTCCCGCAACGTGATCATTCCTTTTTTCACCGCGTATTCTTTGATCTCATGAGAAGAAGCTTTCTTCATGATGAGATCCCGCATCGGATCATCCACGACCAGCGTTTCCAAAACCGCGAGACGCCCAAAATAACCCGTCTGATTGCATTTGCTGCAGCCCTTCCCTTTAAAGAATTTCCTCTGGTCCGCCGCGATGGGGATTTTATCTAAAAAGATGCCAAGCCGTTCAAACACTTCCTTCGGGATATCCACTTTTTCCCTGCAGGAATAGCATACCACGCGGCAAAGCCGCTGGGCCGCCACCAAAATGACGCTGGAGGAAATCAGAAATGACTCAATGTTCATGTCCATGAGACGCGTAATCGCGCCTGCCGAGTCATTCGTGTGAAGCGTGCTTAACACCAACTGTCCTGTCAGAGAGGCTTTGATCGCAATATCGGCGGTTTCGGAATCACGGATCTCACCCACCATCACGATATCCGGGCTTTGTCTCAAAATGGCCCTTAAACCGCTCGCAAAATCAAGGCCAATCTCGCTCCGGGTCTGGATTTGGGTAATGCCTGCGACTTGATACTCGATGGGATCTTCTATCGTAATAATGTTTTTTTCCGGGGTATTCAGCTGATTCAGGATCGAATAAAGCGTCGTGGATTTGCCGCTGCCCGTAGGCCCTGTCATTAAGAGCATGCCAAAGGGCTTCGCGATGGCGGACTTCAGCGCGGCCAAATTGACGGGAAGAAACCCGAGGCGATCCAGCCCGATACTCAGAGACGATTTGTCCAGAAGCCGCATGACCACTTTGTTTCCAAAATGGACCGGCAGGACGGACACGCGAAAATCGACCTCCTTATCCTGCAATTTGACTTTAAATCTTCCGTCCTGAGGAGTTCGGTTCTCGGTGATATCCAGCCGCGACATGATCTTAAGACGCGTGATGACCGCGTTCTGGCTTTTCTTGGGAATCGTCAGGATCTCTTCCAGGCCCCCGTCAACGCGGTAGCGCACGCGAACGTTTTTCTCGGCAGGCTCAATATGAATATCGCTGGCCCGCCTTTTCAAAGCCTCCCGAAGCAGGAGGTCCACAATTTTAACGATCGGCGCCGCATCGCTTTTGGCCGCGGAAAAAGCCGTGTCCAGGTCATCCTCCCCTTTCACCACCTGAACCTCGTCGGCGGCCTCGACAGACTGCGCGATTTCGCGCATGTTGTCCGTCTCGCCGCCGTAAAGTCGGTCAATCGCCTCGAGAATGTCCTTCTCGGTGCTCATCACGCATTCGATCTTGCTTCTAGTCACCAATGCGATATCGTCCGTCGCGAAAATATTGAGCGGGTCGGCCATCGCCAGCGTGATCGTATCTCCAATCTTAGAGATGGGGATCATGCGATGCGTTTTTGCCATCTTTTCCGAAATGATTTTGCCGATCTCGGGACGTATCTTGTATTTGGAAAGATTCATAAACGGAATTTTTAATTCGACGCTTAAAAGCGACGCCAATTCCTTTTCGCTGACTAAATTCATTCGCAGCAACACATCCCTTAAATTATGTCCCCCTTCCCTGAGATAGACCGCCAGCGCTTTTTGAATATCCGCTTCGCTGATACGCTTGGAGCTTTTAAGCGCCTCGATGATGCGCTCGCTTAAATTAATCATGTTCCATCTCCTGGTCTTTCACGGTCACCTTCATCACTTCTTCGGGCGTGGTGACGCCCTGTAGGATTTTCGCGATGCCGTTTTCTCTCAAGGTCTTCATTCCTTCACGGCGCCCTTGAGCCTTGAGCTGGTACTCCTGGGCGCGCTTCAATATTAAATTTTTTACCGTGGTCGTCAGGGTCAGACCCTCTAATAAAACCGCACGGCCTGAATAACCCTGCCGCACGCAGGCCTCACAGCCTTTTCCGCGATAAAACAGGGCCTTTTTAGGCAGTCTTTTTTCGGGAATTCCCAGTTGTTGAATCAACGCCTTCGAGGGCTCGTAGGGCTCCTTGCACTTCGTACAAATCTTGCGGATCAACCGCTGAGACCCGGCCAGCAACACGCTCGAAGTGATTAAAAACGGCTCGATCCCCATGTTCAGCAATCTTGTGACGGCGCCGGCGGCGGTGGTCGCATGCAGCGTGCTTAACACCAAATGTCCCGTCAAAGCGGCCTTGATCGCAACATCGGCGGTCTCGGTGTCGCGGATCTCACCCACCATGATGATGTCCGGATCCTGTCTTAAAATGGATCGAAGCGCCGTGGCGAACGTCAACTCTACCTCCGGGCGAATCGACACCTGATTGATTCCTGCCAGCTGAAATTCCACTGGATCTTCCACGGTCACAATATTTTTATCGGGGCTGTCGATCAGATTCAAAACGGAGTACAGCGTTGTGGTCTTTCCGGCGCCGGTCGGCCCGCAAACAATGATCATCCCATGGGGATGGCCGGCGGCCTTTTTTAAATCCGCGAGAGGCTCCGGCTCAAATCCCAATTTTTCTATGTCCAAAACCGCCTGGCTTTTGTCGAGCACGCGCAAAACCACCTTTTCGCCAAAATAGGTCGGCAGCACCGAGACTCTGAAATCAATTTGGCGGTCCCGGACTTTTATCTTGAAGCGCCCGTCCTGAGGAACACGGTGCTCGGCGATATTCAGATCGGCCATGACCTTCACGCGGGAGACGACGCCCGAATGCATCGCCCTGGAAGTGGATACCCCTTCCTGAAGCATGCCGTCGACACGAAACCGCACCCGGAGCGCTTTCTCTTCGGGTTCGATAAAAATATCGCTGCTGCGGCGGTTCACGGCCTCCGCTAAAATCGAATTGGTAAATTTCACGATCGGCGCATCCTCCGTCAACCGGAGAAGCTCCTGAGCCGTGCCATCACTGGAAGAGACGCCGGATACGTCCTGCAACTCCACGCTTCCTTCAGTCGCCATGTCTTTCATCACGTGTTCAAGCGACGCGCTGGTATTTTCTCCGTAATAGCGTTCGATCGCTTCTTTAATATCCTTGTCGCTTGCCAGAAATGCGCGAACTTCCAGGCCTGTCGCGCGGCGAATATCATCCAGCGCGTTCACATTCATCGGATCGGACATCGCAAGGGTGATTATGCTCTCAAAACTGGATACCGGGATTAGACAATAGTGCTCGGCCACCTTCTTGGGAACCAGCGAAATAACCTCCGGCGTGATCCTGCACCGTGACAGATGAAGCACGGGGATATTCAGTTCCGAGCTTAAAACCTCGAGCAAATTATCCTGGGAGATATAGCCCAACTCCACCAGGATGTCGCCGATCCGCTCTTTTTTCTCCTTTTGAATCTTCAGCGCCTTCTCAAGCTTATCCGGCGTCAGGAGATTGCGCCGCACCAGCAAAGTCGTTAAACGTTCCTTTAAAGTGGTCGCCATCTTAAGTTTTGTAACACCGCTTAATCGCCTCGTACACATCGGTAGTCGTCGCCACAAACGCCTGAACATTCAGGTGGACGATCATCTCGATGTCTTCAATGGCTTGGCTGTTGAGCGGATTGGACATCGCGACCGTCAGAATATTCCCGATGTGATCCACCGCAATCAAGCCATATTGCTTGGCCACCTGCTCCGGGATCATCTTCGCGATCTCATGATCGATCTCATAGCCCGACAGCGGTAAATAGGGGAAGCCATACTGAGCAGTCAGCGCCCGGGCGATCGCTTCCTCGGAAGTATAGCCCAAATTGACAAGAATCTGGCCTATCAAGCCGCCTTTTTCCTTCTGCACGCCCAAGGCCTCTTCCAGATTCTCCTGAGTGATCAGCTTGTTTTCTGTCAGGAGCTGCCCCAATTGTTTTTGGATTAATTTTTTCATAACCGTAAGCCCTTGACTGGCCTCATTTCGAGCTTAAGAGACGCACCAATTCCTGAATATCTTGAGTGCGCGAGAGAGCCGTCTCTTCGGATATTTTTTTGTTTTTTACAAGCTCCGCCAAACTCATATTGAGAGTTCTCATCCCCTCCCGTTGTCCGGTTTGGATCAAAGAATAAATCTGATGTGCTTTTGATTCGCGTATCAGGTTGCGCATCGCGGGCGTTGTCAAAAGTATTTCCGACGCCAGCGCCAGTCCGCTGCCCGCCCTCGGCAAAAGTTGCTGCGAAATAACCGCCTGCAACACAAACGAGACTTGCACCCTCACCTGCTGCTGCTGATACGAGGGAAAAACGTCGATGATACGGTTGATCGACTGCACGGCATCGGGAGTATGCAGCGTCGCAAAAACAAGGTGGCCAGTTTCGGCGACGGTTAAAGCGATCTCGATGGTCTCAAGGTCGCGCATCTCTCCGATCAGAACGACATTAGGATCTTGACGAAGCACGTGTTTCAACGCCTGATTAAATGACTGCGTATCAGAGCCGATCTCTCTTTGGTCGATCAGCGCTTTCTTATTTTTAAATAGGAATTCGATCGGATCTTCTATCGTCACGATATGGCAAGATCTGTTTTGATTGATATAGTCAATCATCGCCGCCAGCGTCGTAGTTTTACCGCTGCCGGTAGGTCCCGTCACCAAAATAAGGCCGCTGGGTTTTGACACAAGATTTAAAGCGGCCTGCGCGGGAAACCCTATTTGCTCAAACGTCATGGGATCAAACGGCAGCAGCCGGATGGCGCAGCCGAGGCTGTCCCGCTGATAAAACAAATTCGCCCTGAAACGGCCTAAGTCGGTCAGACCAAAAGAATAGTCCAGCTCTCTTTCTTTTTCAAAAATCCGAAACCGCTCTTCCGATAAATGCTGCTTAAGCATTCGCAGGAGGTGATCACGGGTCAAAGGAGTGTCCGAGATATAAATCAATTTTGTGTCCACACGGATGGCCGGCTTTACGTTCTCCCCCAAATGGATGTCCGAGGCTTTTCTCGAGACCGCGTAGGCCAGGATATCCGCCAGGGATTGTTCTTTTGCCATGGTCGTCATTTTAAGCAAACGCCTCGATCAAATTGCCCCCTTTTTCCTTTGCCAGCTTCAGGCGATTCGCCGCTTTGAGGTAAAGCTGATCCGCGGAGATTCCGTCCAAAGGATTTTCGCTGATGCCCGCGCACACCGTCAGAAATGTGGCGCCCACCACCCCTTGATTGGTCACGGGATAGGCGGCGATTTCCTTGCTGATGCGTTCCACGATCTCGATGGTCTTTTTCTTATTTTTATCGGGGAGGATGAGCGCGAATTCATCCTTGGCGATACGCGCCGCGCGGTCAAACGGGGACAAATGCTTGTTCAAAATGCCGGCGACAATCTTCAATACATTTTCTGAGGCGGACTGCCCGTATTGCATCACATAGGCCCCAAAATGATCGATATTGAAGTACGCGAGCGAGCACGGCCTTTGAAGATAGGCCGCTCTTTGTATTTCTTCATTCAACCGTTCTTGGATATAGGAGGCGTTGAAAAGCCCTGTCAATTTATCCTTTAAAGACAGCTTTTCTACTTGCCCTAAAAGCTCCCGCGCGTTGGCCGATATGACTCTCAGACTTTGAGACAACTCCTCCAACTCATCGAACCCTTTCACCTCGACCGGTTTCGTCAAATTCCCCCGAGCCATTTCTTTAGCGGCGGCGCTAACGCTGATGATGGGATTCATGAATTGTTTTGTCACTTGAAAACCCAGCAAGGACAACGACAAGCTAAACAGGACCGCGGCGCTAACTCCTAACAATACGCCAGCATCGCCAAAAATAGGATACTTGATAAAAAGCGACGCAATATAGACTCCTACCAGATTCGGGATAAGTGACATAAGACAAAACGAAACTAAGACTTTACTTTTTAACTTAGAAGGCATAAGCGTAAATTTAGTAGATTTTGGCATAGTTATTTTTGTCCTCTCTTGATTAAAAATATATACTATATATTAAAATTAGTCAATAGTGTTTAATTTAAAAAAGCGGGCGGTGCATTTTGATATTGAGCAAGATACCGATGGAGATCATGGTCACTACCACAGAGGAACCCCCATAGCTTACCAGGGGCAGAGGCATTCCAACCACAGGAAGGAGTCCCATGCTCATTCCTAGATTGATAATCGTTTGAATCCCTATCATCGTGGCAATGCCGCAGGCCAACTGATTGCCAAAGCGGTCGGGAGTTTGAGCAGCAATGATATAACCTTTTTGTACTATTAACCAGAATAAGACTAAAATCACCACGGATGCAATAAACCCCCCCTCTTCAGCGACCACTGAAAAAATAAAATCGGTATGGCGTTCCGGGACAAAATTAAGCTGGTTCTGCGTGCCGCTCATGAATCCCTTGCCGAAGAGCCCTCCGGAGCCAATCGCGATTTTGGACTGAATAATCGTGTACCCGGCGCCGAGCGGGTCCAAGTTGGGGTTCATAAAAACAAGAAGCCGCGATTTTTGATATTCCTTCAAAAGCGGAAAACCAAGAGGCGCCACAAGAAGCGCCAGGCCAATCAGTAAGAAAATCGTTCTGGGTTTGACACCCCAAAAATACGCCATCACAAGGAGGATCGGCACCAGCGTCAGCGCGCTGCCAAGATCCGGTTCTTTGAGGATTAACAAAAAAGGCGCGGCCACCGTCGCCAAAGGGATGCTCAAGCGTGCTCTTGAAATATATTCGATGCGGTGATGGGTAAAAAAATGCGCCAAGGCCAGGATCAGGGTCAGCTTAGCCAATTCCGAAGGTTGAAAATGAAGCCCCCCCATTGGAATCCAACGATGGGCCCCGAGCCGGGCCGGCATGAAAAGGACGAGGATAAGAAAAAATAGGCTTAAAAAATAAGCCGGCCACACAAAATCCTGCAATCTAAAATAATCAAACCTGACCATTAAAAATACAAGCAAGATCCCGATTCCCATCCACAACAATTGCCTCATCGCCAATAGCTGGTCTATGGTTTGCTGGGATTTGAACGAGGCGCTGTAAATACTGAATAGTCCAATCACGAAAATAAGTATCGGCGTCACAAAGAGCTGTTTATCAAATTGACGAAAACTGATTTTTTTTCTCATCCCGTTAGACTCCTTACCAACAATGCGCACCCCTTACTTACACGGTTCGTTGCTAGCGCGCAAACTTTAGCGTCACAGATTACGAAATTTAGGAGTCTAACGGGACTCACAAATAAGCCGCCTCTTTTAGCCATGTGAATAGAGTCCCGGCGAGACTCGCCGCGCTCACCCCTCCCCGCCCGCCATGCTCGAGAAATACGACCATCGCGATTTTCGGATCTTCTTCCGGCGCAAAACCCACAAACCACGCGTGAGTTTTGTTTTGTCCCGATTGAGCGGTCCCGGTCTTTCCAACCACTTTGACATCGGCTAGGCGCGCCAAGCGCCCGGTGCCGAAATCGGAACTGATCGCCTGATCCAGACCGTCGTAAACCGCTTTCCAATGCGCGGCAGGAACATCAAGAAATCTTGTGTGCTTCTCCGCCACCTTCACGCCTTGGATCTGATCAATCACATGCGGCTTGAAAAGCTCGCCTTTCGTGGCGACCGCCGCGATCATAAGCAGGGCCTGGATCGGCGTGACCTGGAGATACCCTTGACCGATAGACAAATTCACGGTTTCGCCTTCATACCATGGCGCTTGAAAAGCCCGCCTCTTCCATTCCTTGGATGGCACAAACCCCTCCTTCTCTCCAGGTAAATCCACACCGGTCGTTCTGGAATATCCGAACTCAAGCGCCATTCCAAATAAAGCTTCAATTCCCGCCGCAAGGCCCGTTTTATAGAAGTAAACGTTGCACGAGTGGGCGAATGCCTGCGTTATTGTCTGGGGGCCATGGCCGGTCTCCTTCCAGCAATGAAAGCGCTTACTCCCCACCATCAAATAACCGGGGCAATCAAAAGAAGTGCCGGGAGAAATACCGCGATTTTGAAGAGCCGAGAGCGCCGTGACGATCTTAAAAATGGAGCCGGGAGGATATTGACCGCGCACCCCTCGATCCACCATGGGCGCCAGAGGGTCACTCAAATATTTCTCCACTTTCCTCCTGCCTTTATTCGAAGCAAATAGATTGGGGTCAAAGGACGGAGAGCTGTTAAGGGCCAGCAGGCCTCCTTCCTTAAGCTCCATCACGAGGACGGCCCCTTTTTGTGTTTTCAAAAGCTCCTGCACAGCCGATTGAAGCTTGGCGTCCACCGTCAGGCGGATGTCTTTTCCCTCTTTGGGCTCCTTGACACCCAACGCGCGTATGAATCTCCCGCGGTTATCCACTTCGGTCTGAAGCCCGCCGGAACGCCCGCGCAGATAACTTTCATAACTTTTTTCAACGCCATCCCGGCCCAGCCAGTCTCTATCTTTGTAGCCATAAAATTCGAGCTCTTCGCTCTCATCTTCCGCCATCGGGCCGATATATCCCACCAGGTGCGCCGCGGCCTCCGCATAAGGGTATTCTCTTAAAGGCCGGGTTTCAATCATGAATCCCGGCAAAGAATCCAGCCTTTCTTCGATCGCCATCGCCTGAGCGGGCGTGATGTCTTCCGCGATCAAGATACTGTTAAAAGCGCCTGGCTTTTTCTTTGAGAATTGTTTTTCAAACGCCGCCGGATCCATGCTTAAGAGTGGCGCTAAAAGCCTGCCGCTTTGAAAAATCGTTGAGCGGGCTTCATTCAAGACCACCGAACAATTGAAGCTGAGCCGATTGCTCGCCAGGATTTCGCCGTTCCGGTCGAGAATTCTTCCTCGGGGGCCTTCCAGATAGATCACACGGATCCGGTTGCGTTCCGACAAAAACCGATAATGTTGGCCTTGGATTATCTGCATTCGGACGAGATTTAAAAATAAAAGTAGGAACGCGACTCCCATGATCGCCATGAGACGGTTGGCTTTCACCCCGTTAGACTCCTAAATTTCGCTATCTGTGACCCACAAGTTGTTGAGTTGGCAACGAATCGTGTCAATAAGGATAACTCAATGTTGGTGAGGAGTCTAACGGGGTTCACGGTCTTTTCCCAAAAGTGACGCGATGGAGAAACGAAAAAATAAAGGGCGAAATGACGGCGGTCAGGATAAGCGACGGGATTGAGAGGGCCTCCAGAAAAACACCGGGGCGCAATGATTCTTCTTCAAAAAAAAACCGACGAATCACAAAATTAGAACACGAAAACAAATAGGCCCCGAGGGTTGGAAATAAAATCCGGGTCAACAAGCTGTCATGAAATATTTTTGAGCGAGCGTAGCCCGCCAAAACGCCTAAAGAACCGAACAGGATGATGGGCATCCCAAGTTTTCCTACTCCAAAAATGTCCACAAAAAAACCGGCGACTAAACCGATGAGGAGCCCGAACAAAGGCCCTTCCGATAATCCGTAAAACAGGACGCCGATTAAAAGCAGGGGCGGAGACTGGCCGGCCAAAGGCCGGCCGGCCTCGTGGCCGGCGAACATAAACTGCAGGCTGTTCTGCAATAGAAAAAAAACGAAAATCCATAAGAATGCCAGTAGTTTATTCAACGAGCGCCACCTCTTCCAGCCGGCTCAAATCCGCCAAAGGTGTCACGTCGGCCACTTGGTAAATTTGCCCCGGCTCTTTCCAGGCGCGTTTCACGGTCCCCACCCGCAATCCCTTTGGAAAGAAACCGCCGAATCCCGCCGTTTCCACGATATCACCTTGCTTCAATTGGGTGTCGACCGAAACGTACTTCATCCGGCACTCCCCTTGAGAAGTGCCGAACAGGACGCCGGTCTGCCTGGTTCGTTGGATCAAGACACCGATCTTTGAATTAAGATCCGTGATCAGAAGCACTTTGGAGACCGCCGGGCCGGTCTCAACCACCTTGCCCACCAGAGCCGAATCCGACAAAACCAGCATATTTTCCTTCACGCCCTGACGCGACCCCTGATCAATCAATAAAACGCGGTTCCAGGTGGCGGGAGACCGCGCGATCACGCGCGCAAAAACCAAATGACGAATATCGGCCGGTAAAATCCGGCGCAAGTTTAATAACTGGGTGAGTCGGGCATTTTCTTGGGAAAGTTCTTCGAGATTAAACTGATCCAAACGCGTTAGAGCAATGGTTCTTTTTAGGGAGCGGTTCTCTTGCGCGTTTCTTCCAAAAAAGAACAAATCGGCCAGGGTTTGGGCAATCGTCTTGGAAATAACGATCGGACCTTTGGCCATCGAATAAAAGGAACTTTTAATGAAAACGGCGGTGGAGAGAGGGATTGCGGTGAGAAAAACAAAAAGGGCGATTATTCCAAGAAAGACTCGACGCGGCTTTAACACATTGGGGTTATTTGACTAAAAACCTGCTAATTTTCTATCGTGCGATTGGCTGAGACCGTCACTCTTTTCAGATAATGGAGTTCGCTTAAAATCTTTCCTGTGCCGATCGCAACCGCCGTGAGAGGGTTTTCCGCGACATGCACCGGCAGGCCCGTTTCTTCGGAAATGAGCTTGTCCAACCCTCGCAGCAAAGCACTGCCGCCCGCCATCACAATTCCCCGGTCAATCAGGTCCGCGCAAAGTTCGGGTGACGTTCTCTCCAAAGTAACGCGTACCGCCTCAATGATGTACTGCACCGGCTCTGCCAACGCTTCCCGAACTTCCTCCGAGGTGATCTTGACCATTTTCGGCAAACCCGACACCAGATCCCTTCCTCGGATCTCCATCGAAAGCTCTTCCTCTAAAGGATAAGCGGAACCGATCTTAATCTTGATTTCTTCGGCGGTACGCTCCCCGATCATCAAGTTGTAGGTTTTCTTCACGTGTTCGATGATCGCATCTTCCATTTCATCGCCGCCGATCCGAATGCTTCTTGAAAAGACGATACCGGCCAATGAAATCACGGCCATTTCACTGGTGCCGCCGCCGATATCAATGATCATGCTGCCCGCCGGCTCCTGAATCGGAAGGCCGACGCCGATCGCCGCCGCCATCGGCTCTTCCACCAAATAAACCTCCCGCGCGCCGGCGTGAAGCGCCGAATCTCTGACAGCTCGTTTTTCCACCTCGGTGATTCCGGAAGGAATCGCGATCACCATGCGGGGACGGACAAAACGCTTGCGATTGTGGACTTTATTGATGAAATAACGCAACATGCTCTCGGTAATCTCAAAATCCGCGATGACCCCGTCTTTCATCGGACGAATCGCCACGATCGAGCCAGGGGTACGGCCAAGCATCCGCTTGGCTTCGTCACCGACCGCCAGCACTTCATTCGTGCCTTTGCGAATAGCCACCACGGATGGCTCGCACAACACGATCCCCCGCCCTTTCACATTGACAAGCGTATTGGCCGTGCCAAGGTCTATTCCCATGTCATTGGAAAAAGACCCAACAATCCAGTTGGTCCACTTATTTAAAAGATTTAGGATTTGGTTCACCCCGTTAGACTCCTTACCAACATTGAGTTATTGTTATTGACACCATTCGTTGATAGCTCAAAAATTTTTGCGTTACAAATTACGGAATTTAGGAGTCTAACGGGGTTC
>CAYJXB010000002.1:0-53590 GCA_964374005.1 uncultured Planctomycetia bacterium | reverse complement strand
TATGCCCATCACTCTACCATATTCTTTTATAAAATTTCAACTAATTTTTATCAAAAATAACTATCACTATTTTAGGCTTTGGAATTTCGAATTTGGATATTGGAATTTATTTGGATCTTGTGATTTGGTCATTGGTTATTTTTAAATTCCCTCTTCACCCACTCTAACGCTTCTTCTTTTGTGGCGACCTTTCTTTCCAATTGAGCTTCTTCCGCCGCTCTCAAAATCTTCCCGATCAACGGGCCTTCCGCAAACCCGAGCCCCAATAAATCCTTTCCATTGATCAATGGCGTAGGTCTAATGTCTTCCTTGGTGAACTGGCGGGCCTTTTTTTTGAGAAATCGCCAGTTCGTGAGGTCCCCGTGGCTCGCCAAACAATCAATTCGATGCTGCTCAAGCTCGGTCTCGAAAGTCTGGCGCTGCATGAATTTCTTGAGCGTGCTTTCTCGCATGGATCGAACGTCCTTAAAGCGCATATGGCCTTCCACGCAGGCCACGATCTGATTTTTAAGCTCATTCGAAAAACGGAGGCGCTCCAGAACCTTTTCGGTGATCTTGGCGCCGACGTGGTCATGGCCGTTAAACCGGATGCGGTCCGACCGCCGGTACGTCGCGGGCTTCCCGACATCATGCAACAGGCAACCAAACGCCAGTACCGGTGACGCGTTTTCAAGCTGTTTCATCAAAAGCTTCGTATGAATGAACACATCCCCTTCCGGATGAAAGGCCTTCGGCTGCTGAACGCCCTTCATCTTTTCCACCTCAGGCAAAACTTCCGGCAAAAGCCCGGATTTATCCAAAAGCTCAAGCGCCGTGGCCGGGTGTGGACCCGTGAACATCTTGACGAGCTCATCCCTCACGCGCTCTTGACTGACCTGGCGGATATTTTTGGAAAGTTTCTTGATCGCTAAAAATGTTTTCGGCTCGATCCTGAATCCCAACACGCTCGCAAACCGGACCGCGCGCAGCATGCGCAGCTTATCTTCCATAAAGCGCTTCTTGGGATCGCCGATCGCGCGGATGATTCTTTTCTTCAGGTCCTTTTTGCCTTCCACCCAGTCCATGACCTGCCGCGTGATAGGATCAAAAAAAAGCCCATTGACGGTGAAATCGCGGCGCAGCGCGTCTTCTTTCGCGTCAGTAAACCGTACCCCGACCGGATGGCGCCCGTCCCGGTATCCTTTATCGGCACGGAAAGTCGCCACCTCGAAGGTCTGGCCTCCTTCGACGACCAGCATGACGCCGAATTGAGCCCCCACCGGAATCGTTTTTGGGAATATCGACGCGACCTGTTTTGGGATAGCGTCGGTCGCAATATCAAAATCTTTGGGATTTTTTTTAAGCAGAAGATCTCTGACGCATCCGCCCACAAAATAGGCCTGGTGCCCTTCTTTCCGAAGGGTACGGATGATCTGAAGGGAGTATTCTTTTTTGGACAAGGCTTAGTTCAGTGTCTTCTCGCCGGGCTTCCACTCGCAGCCTGTCAATTTGCCTGTCTGGAGGGCTTGAAGAGTACGCAAAGTTTCCTCGACGCTTCTTCCCACCGGAAGGTCGTTGACGACTGCCGATTTCAATAGGCCATTGGGATCAATGATGAACGTGCCTCGAAGCGCGATACCTTTATCGGCCAACAGTACGTTAAAGCTTCGGGAAACCGTGTGGTTGGTATCCGCCAGCATGGGGAACTGTATTTTTCCCAGTTGGCTGTCGACCCACGCCTTGTGCGAATAAACACTGTCCGTGCTGACGGCAATGACTTCCGCGCCCAATTTTTTGAACGCCGCGTAGTGCTTGTCAAAGCTCTTGATTTCCGTGGGGCAAACAAACGTGAAATCCAGAGGATAGAAAAACAATACGACCCACCTTCCTTTATAATCGGAAAGCTTGACGTCCTTGAAACTGCCGTCGGCCAAGAGTGCCTGACCCGTAAAATCGGGGGCTTTCTGACCTACTTGTAAACTCGAAACGCTATTTTCAACCTGCATGATAAAACCCTCCTCTTGTTACTATTCTAGCACAGACTTTTTTTCTTTTCTACAAAGAGCGAAGGCGAACCCGGGGCAGCAAATGAGGGATGTCTTTGCGCGAACAAAGCCGCGGGGCCTCTCTCATCACGGCGGATGTGCTGGCGGCGACGCCAAAACGGGCGGCTTCCCTTAAACCCATCTTTCGATAAAGCCCCAGCGCGAAACCGCCGATCAGAGAATCCCCGGCCCCCACCTTGCTTGTCACGGGAACATCGGGAGTCAAGACATGGAAACTGTCGTTCTCCGTGACGAACAAAGCGCCTTTTTTCCCAAGCGAGACGACCACGATTCGCACCCCCCGCCCTACCAGCGATCGCGCGGCCTTAAAATAACCCTGCGTCGTTTTTAAAGAATGCCCGATCAAACGTTCTATCTCATACTCATTGGGCTTGATCATAAAAGGCCTGGCCTTGATCCCCGATGTCAATGCCTCATTGTCGGTATCCAGAATACAAGGCACGCCGTTTTTCTGAAGCTCGGCGATAAAGAGCCGATACGTGGATGGTTTCATTCTCGCCGAGAGGCTGCCTCCGAGCGCCCATAGAAACGGTTTGGGACGCACGCCAAGCAACTGTTTCAAAAAATGGTGGACATCGCGCTCCGGTACCCGAGGCCCGGGGGCGCTGATCCGGGTCTGGGTATGATCTTTCAGATCCGTAATGATCATATTAATTCGCGTGTCTTGATGGACAGGCGTCGGAGAAAACGGGATATCCAGACGCCGGACAAGCTGCTCCAAGAGTTCGCCCGGGAAACCTCCGACCAGCGCGTAGGCATGCGTCTTGCCTTCCAATTCTCTGACCACCTTGGAGACATTGATCCCCTTGCCGCCCGGATAGCGGAAAATAGACCGGGCGCGGTTGGCGTCATCCTTGCGGAGACCCTCGACGACGATGTGCTGGTCAATCGACGGGTTGAGCGTGATGGTCGCGATCACCCCACCACTTGTTTTGTCCGCAAAGCGGACCGATTGCTTGGAGCAATCGTAGAAAACAGGTGGTGGGGTCACCCCACCACCTCCTTTTTTCCACCGCTGGAAAAGAGTATCTTACGCTCATCCTGGCTCAAGATAAGCGTTTGTTTAAGGATCTCCGGATCCATCTCCGAAAAATCAGAGCGTCGGATCAGACAATATAATTTCTTTCCCTGCTTCAGCATTTCATAAAACTCTTCGCGCGTGATCCAGGACTCTTTTTCATCCTTCGCCAGCCGGGCATTGAGGTTCTCATCCAGATATCTGAATTCCCCTTCGAGGCCTATCAATTTGACCGGATGATCCAAGTAGAAGCGAAAATCATAAAAAGGTCCCGGATGATCGTAAATAAACACGGGATCATCGGCTTTCAACAAAGGGCGCAGCGTTTGCGCAAAAGGTTTCGTCGTGTAATTTCGATTGAATTTTTCCATGAGATAAGCGATCGGAATCGAAATGAGAACCATGGCCGTAATCAGGGCATAAAACAATTTCTTTGCGCTTGACTGGGCCAAGGCATACCCCAAAAAAACCGAAAAGAGCGGAATGCACGGAAGAATGTAAGTCGGCAATTTTGATCTGGAGAGCGAGAAAAAAATAACGAGACCTAACGCAGACCCGAGTAAAAATACGTGCGGCACACGGGCGGCTTTGTCCTTAACGACGGAAAAAGAACGGGTGAGCGGCACCACGAATAGCGTCCACGGCAGCAGCAAAACAGGGACGGCAAGAAAATAATAATACCATCCCTCCTGATGCTCAAATTGACTGGAGACAAAGCGCGTCCAGTGTTCGTGAAAAAAGAATATACGGATAAATTCAGGCTCTTTTAAAGAAATCAGAACGAACCATGGGAGAACGATCAATGCAAAAATCAAGGCGCCCGCCGCCAGGTCCATTTCAGACAGAAGCTTTACAAATTGCCGGTGAGTGATCATGTACAAAACAACGGCCACTCCCGGAATGGCGATGCCGATCACCCCTTTGGTAAGAAAAGCGAGAGAAACAGAGGCATAAAATAAAAGATTATACGTCTTGCGATGGCGGCCTTCGATTCTCGCAAGATAGAACGAATAGAGCGCCGCGACCGCCAAAAATGAAAAAAGCATATCGATCAACAAATAGCGTCCTACTTGAAGATACCAAAAATTGGTGGTTAAAATAAGCGCCGCGTAAAAAGCGACGTTGGCGTCAAAGACTCTTTTTGCGAAAAAAAAAGTCATGCAGACACCCAAGATGCCAAACAAGGCTGGTACCAAACGGGCGGCAAACTCGCTGAATCCAAAAATCTTGAACGAGATCGCCAGGAGCCAGTAAAAAAGAATAGGTTTCTTGAGATAATCTATCCCGTAGAGCCGCGGTTCGACCCAGTCATTTCGAAGGACCATTTCCTTGGCAATCGCGGCATACCGCCCCTCGTCCGGATTTCGGAAGCTTCTGTCCCCCAGTTTAAAAAAGAACAAAAATGAGGAAAGCAACACCGTCGCCAAGAATAAAACGGCGGAGTTTTTATTCGTCCATGAGGACATCTTTAACCCCGGCCATTTTCTGGATCCAAACCTGCCAATCGTCGTAATCACGATAGGTCATCCGTTTTAATGACAGGCGGCTTGTGGAACGGCTGACGAAACACTTGAATCCCTCGCGGACCGTTTGGGAGACGGTTTTTTGATTGTCGGACGCCCTGATTGAAACTTCTGCATGATCGGCGAAAACTTTTATCAACAATCCCCCATTCGAGGAAATGACCTGACATCCACCGAACTTCAGAGCTATCGAAACATCTTTTGTCTGGATGATCAGCGGCGGCTCGGAATCCGCGGTCGTTCTGTCATTGAAAATAAAAAAAACGCCTTGCTCCAAGACGATCTCGAAAGGCCGAACGGTCAAAAACCGCGCGCGGGAGTTTCCTCCGATCCTCGCCGCACTTCCAAGATTGGAGTCCAACACCAAGTGTATCTCGCTTCCCAGGCCCGTCCGTACCACGTTTCCATTCTCCAAGAAAGAGTCCTTAAGGATTGGGCGCCATTCAGAACCGGGAGCGGAATAAATCTCCGCGGTGCCGGTCGCGTCCAAGACTTTCGCGTATTCGATGCCGCCGGCCAAAGGCCGGCCGGCCTTATGGCCGGCGAAGGCATTGGCCGCCGTAAAAAAAATCAACGAGCACAAGATCACGCGCTTCAATGCTTCCAATTTCCTACGGGCCTAACAGAAAGGTCGCGAAACTGAGGTAGGTTAGAACGGTGATAACATCGGTAAGGGTCGTGATCAGCGGCCCGGTAGCTGTCGCGGGATCAATCCCGACCCGATCGAAAAGAATCGGCCCAATGGCCCCCATGGTCGCAGCGACAGTCATCGAAGTACACATGCCGACTGCGACGACCAAAGAAAACTGTGCGTGATGTTGAGCGCCATAAATGAGGTAACCGATGGCTCCCAAGATCACTCCATAAATCAAACCCATAAATAACCCCACGCGCATTTCGCGAAAGATCGTCTTCATTTTCTGGTGGCCATTGATTTGGCCCAGCGCGATGCTTCGCACAACGATCGTCGCGGATTGAGATCCCACATTCCCGCCCATCCCCGCGATGATGGGCGTAAAAGATACAAGAGCGATGACTTTGTTCAAGATAGGTTCGTAATGACGAATGATAAAGGAAATGACAATTCCCGCAAACAGCGTTACCACAAGCCAAGGCATTCGAAATTGCATGATCCTGAAAACAGAGCGTTCCCTCAAGTCCACCGCTTTGGTTCCCACCATCTTCGCGATATCCTCAGTCGCTTCCTGACGGACAACCGACAGAATATCATCCAAAGTTAAAATGCCGATCAAGCGGCCTTCGTCATCCACGACCGGCGCCGCGTTCAGATGATATTTCGAGAACAGTTTGGCCACCTCTTCCTGGTCCGTCTCTGGCTTGATTTTGATGCCTTCCACCGAGGTCATCATTTCGGAGAGTTTCTCATCTTCCGGCGCGCTGACCAGATCTTGGAGGTTCAAACTACCCAATACTTTGCCATTGTCATCGACAATGAAAAAAGAATAAAGAAGATGCGCTTTTTGGGTGGGCCTCGTGATGGCCTGCGCAAGCGCGAGCGCCTGCTTGGCCGTGAGCTTCGGCGTGAGCTTGATGAATTCCAGATGCATCAAACTGCCCGCGGTGTGTTCAGGATACTGCATCAAAAGATCAATGTGAGAAAGGGCCTCTTGCCGCTTGATCAGACTCGTCATTTTCTTCACCATGCGCGGCGACATTTTGTGAAAAAGCTTGGCCAGATCCGGCGAATGCATGTTGTCAAGGAGAGGCGTGACATTTTCCTCGTTCAGTTTCGCCAAAAGGAAACGCTGGTCCTCGATGTCGAGGATCTCGAACAATCTCAGCGCGGCCACCGCCGGCAATAACTTGAAGATTTGAAGGCGCTCCTCCTCGTCGAATTTTCTCCAGAAATCGGTGAACTCTAAGGGACTGCACTCTCTCAAGACCTGCTTCAGGAGAGTATAATTCTTCTCACGAAGCAATTCCCGAATCTCAGGGACTAAGAGCGCGATAGGGTGTAACTGTTGTTCCATTGAAGTTAAATCACAAATCCCGAGCACCAATTTCCAAATAAGCACCAAAAACCAAAACCCAAGAACCAAACACTAGTTTGGAGCTTGTAATTTGGGTATTGGAACTTATTTGGACCTTGTAATTTGGTCATTGGTTATTCCTTTATCATTGGGATTTGTGACTTAATAAACTCCAGGTTTTTTCTCCAACAATCCCGTCAACGCGTAAATGGTGGCTTCGCTGAAATTCCTTGATAGCCGCTTTTGTCCTCTTGCCCATTCGCCCGTCCACCGGTCCCGGGTCAAGCCCCGCGCGCACAAGCGCCTGTTGAAGATCTTTCACGGAGACGCCGGAAACTCGGATCAGTGAAGACGTTGAAATATTGCTGCCGGCCAAAGGCCGGCCGGCCTTGTGGCCGGCGTAGGTGGGGGTGCTTTGAATCGCGCGCTCATAGCTCTCAAGCCGCGCTTGTAGCTCTTGAATTTCCTGATCTTTGCCCTGCAGTTGGCTTTGAAGCTCTGTGACCTGACTCTGAAGATCCGTTGTGGCGTCACGTTTTGCCCGCGTGGTGGCGCAGCCGGAAAGAAACAAAACACCCGTAAGAAACAATGAGACATAGTAATGACTTCGATGTGTCACTTTTTACCGCCTCCTTAATTATTCAAATGATTATACTAGCTCATCGAGATAGTGCAAACAAAAATTCAGGATTTTCTTTCCGATAGACGCTTTATGATTTTTATGGGAAAATCTTTTGGAACATGCCCGCGCCTCTCATTGAAACAAAAAATTTATGCAAAGTTTATCCGGAGACAAAAGCGCTGGATAACCTTTCTCTCAGTTTAAACAGCGGCGAAATTCTTGGGCTCCTGGGCCCGAACGGCGCCGGGAAAACAACCGCGATCCACATCCTGCTCGGGCTTCTGGCCCCCAGCTCCGGAGAGGTGATGGTCTTCGGGCTGACCGGCGCTCTCTCGGCCGGTGAAAAAACAAGGCGGGTTATTTTTCAACTGGATGTACAAACAGGCGAGAATCTCAGGAAGATTAGGCCGATTGGGAATGGATTAAATGAGCGCCTGACTTACGGAGCTGAAAGCGACGTCAAGTCAGCCGCGCGAATTTATCCCAAAGGCGTTTCCCCAGAAACGCCGTGGGATCTTGTCGCTTTTTCAAGCTGCCGCACTTCGTTGGCGCTCAGTTCTCTTTTATCGCCGCGCTTAAGGTCCCCTAAAGCAAGCGGCCCGTAGTTTAAGCGCTCCAGTTCCAGCACGCGATGGCCGATCTTTTCAAAAATCCGGCGGATCTGTCTTTTCTTTCCCTCATGAAGCGTCACGTAAAGGATGGTCTGCGGGAGTTCCTTTTTACTGGCAGCCAACCCTGCCTGTCCGGCAGGCAGGGTTGCCTCAATTTCTATTTTGCAGGGAGCCGTCCTTCCTTCTTCCAGCACAATTCCTTTTTCGAGGCGCTTTATTTTCTCATCAGCAATGATCCCTTCTATCCTCGCCTTGTACTTTCTTGCGATTTCGAATTTAGGATGAGTGAGCCGGAAGGCCAGTTCACCATCATTGGTCATGAGAAGAAGCCCTGTCGTGTCCCGATCCAGTCTCCCAACGGGAAAAAGCCGAACGGAGACATCTTTAAAAAAATCCGCGACGATCCGCTCCGCGTGAGGGTCCTGCATCGTCGTCATGACGCCTTTGGGTTTATTGAATATGAAATATCTTTTTTCGGGAGAAGCACCCGAAGGGAGTGGCTCGCCGTTTACCGTGATCTTATCGGATACCGCGTCGGCCCGGAAACCTTTCTCGAGCACGACTTCGCCATTCACGGCCACTTTGCCTCCCTCGATCAAGGAAACCACGCCGCGGCGGCTCGCGAGGCCAAAACGCGCCAAAATGACTTGGAGACGTTCTTTTTTAGACATAGATAACCTCTAACACATTTGGGTTAAGTAATTTGGCAAGGGTGAGGAAGCCGGTGACGACTTAACCATTTCTACGTTTGCCTTTTCAAACGTTTCCTGGCCAGAGGATCAAGCACTCTTTTCCGGAGCCGGACATTCCTCGGTGTCACTTCCACAAGCTCATCCGGCCCGATGTATTCGATCGCGAGCTCCAAATTCATCTCGCGCGGAGGCGTCAGCACAATCGCATCGTCGGAGCCGCTGGACCGCATGTTCGTCAATTTTTTCGTTTTGCAGGGGCTTAAGTCCAAATCCTCGCCTTTCGAATTTTCCCCGATGATCATTCCTTGATAAACGTCCACGCCCGGGCCGATAAAAAGATCCCCTCGTTCCTGAGCGTTCGAAAGCCCGTAGCCGTTTGATTTGCCGGACTCGCTCGCGATCAAAGAGCCGTGCGGAGCCATGCCGAGCATTTCCTCGAGCATCGGTTTGTATTCGTCAAACACGTGGTGGACAATCGCCGTGCCGCGCGTCTTGGTCATCAGCGCGCCTTTTAAGCCAATCACGCCGCGCGTCGGGATTTGATACTCCAAGTGAAGTTCTCCGGTCGGGTTCTGCAACATGTTTTTCAAAATCCCTTTACGCTTTCCGATCTCCTCGATCACGGCGCCCTGATAGTCTGCCGGCACGTCCACGATCAAAAATTCGAAAGGTTCCTGCTTCACGCCGTTTTTTTCGTGAAGGATCACTTCCGGCTGCGATACCTGCAGCTCAAAGGCCTCGCGCCGCATCGTTTCGATCAGAATCGCCAGGTGCAGCTCCCCCCGGCCGGCGACAAGGAATGTGTCTGGGCTATCCGTCTCGGTCACGCGCATTGAAACGTTGGTTTCAAGCTCCTTAAATAACCGGTCGCGGATCACGCGCGACGTGACGTATTTCCCTTCGCGTCCCGCGAAAGAGCTGGTATTCACGCCAAACGTCATCTGCACCGTCGGCTCATCGATCGTTAAAGTCGGAAGCGGTTTTGGTGTATTCGGATCGGTGATCGTTTCTCCGATGCCTATGTTTTCAAATCCCGCCACGGCCACGATCTCTCCCGCGACGGCGCTCTCTGCTTCGACGCGTTCAAGACCCTCATACGTTAAAATACTCGTCACCTTGGAATTGATCTGTTGGCCGTCTCTGCGGATCAGCGCCGCCATTTGTCCTTTCTCGATCGAGCCGGCGATGATCTTCCCGATCCCCATTGTTCCCTTGTAAGAATCTTGCAGAAGCGCCAACACCAGAATCTGAAGCGGGGCTTCCGGATTCACATCGGGCGGAGAGACCTTTTCAAGTATCGTGTCTAAAAGCGGATAAATATTGTCGGAGGGATGCTTCATGTCTAATGTCGCGGTACCCTGCACCGCCGAAGTGTAAACGATCGGAAAATCAAGCTGGCGGTTTTTGGCGTTCAATTCGCAAAAAAGATCGAAGGTCCGGTTCACGACCTCCTCGATCTGAGAGTCCGGCCGGTCCACTTTGTTGATTACGACGACTGCGCGGTGCCCGAGCTCGAGCGCCTTGCGCAACACAAATCGCGTCTGGGGCATCGGGCCATCTTTGGCGTCCACGACCAAAAGCACGCCGTCCACCATGCGTAAGGTTCTTTCGACCTCCCCGCCGAAATCCGCGTGCCCGGGCGTATCCACGATATTGATTTTCACGTCCTTGTAAACCACGCTCGCGTTCTTGGCGCGGATCGTGATGCCGCGCTCGCGCTCAAGGTCCATCGAGTCCATGATACACTGGCCCATCTCGGTGATATTTCGATGCGCGTGCGTCTGACGAAGGATCGCATCGACCAAGGTCGTTTTGCCGTGGTCCACGTGCGCGATGATCGCGATGTTTCTGATGTTTTTTTGTAGGCTCATAAATTTTGTTTAAAAAATCGAAAACCCCCGTCCGGCGGATTCTCGCACAAACGAGGGTTTGAGGGAGTATATCATATCAGCGGCCCAAGTCAAGCCGTTTTACCTGTTTAGTTAATAGAATAAAAAATTAGAGGGGTCTGACCCCGACTCATGCTAAAATAGACGGCATGTTGAAACTGAAAAACTTAGAATTGAAATCCAACATCGTCCAGTCCCCGATGGCGGGCTGTACCGATCTGGCGTATCGCCTTATTTCGCGCGCCTATGGAATGGAGTTTTGCTTTCTGGAAATGGTCGCGGCCGAATCCCTGATCCGCGGAAACCATGGCGCTGAAGAGCTGATGAAAACCGTTCCGGAAGACAAACCGCTCGGAGCACAGCTCGTGGGCTGCCGGCCCGAGGCGATGGGAGAAGCGGCCGCGATCGTGGAAAATCTGGGTTACGACCTGCTTGATTTGAATCTAGGATGCCCGGTGCCGAAAGTCGCCGGTCAAGGCGCGGGTTCAGCTCTCTTGGCCCGCCCTGACGACGCGCGCAAAATCTTTAAAGCGGTCATCCATGCCGTCAAAAAAATCCCGGTCACGGTCAAAATGCGCCTAGGGGTGGAAGACCCGTCCGGCGACGAAGCGGTCATGATCGCCAAAATCGCCGAAGAGTGCGGCGTGGACGCCGTTACGGTTCACGGGCGCACCAGAGTCCAGGGTTATTCGGGAAGCGCAGATTATCAGGCCATCCGAAAGGTGAAACAAGCGGTCAAAATACCTGTCTTGGGAAATGGTGACGTCATGAGCGCCGAAGACGCGCTGCGGATGCGCCAAATCACCGGTTGTGATGGGATCATGATCGGCCGTGGGGGCTTGGGAAATCCCTGGATTTTTAAAAATATACAAAACGCGTTGGAAAACGGGGCGGCCCTTCCCGAACCCTCAATCGAGGAAAAGAAAAAAGCCGTGTTGAGACATTTTGAACTGGAGCTAAAATACCGCGACGGGCGGATGGCTGTTCTTCATATGCGCCGCATCGCCTGCTGGTACTTCAAAAACCTGCCCGGTGTCGCCGAACTCAGGGGCGCTGTCAATCGCTGCGATTCGGCCGCGGAGATGAGAAAGCTCATCGAGGATTTTGCCGTAGTTCCGGTCTGATTGCCCGATCACATCCAAGTCAACAAGGATTATTCCTGCGGAGGCACGCCTGCCTGGGCATTTTTCTTGGTACTTGAAAAACCTCGCTCTATATGGTATCCTTTAGTAGGAAAGTTGGAACTAGTAGGAAAATAGGAGGGAATTTATGGTTACAAGAATGAGAGAAAAAGGACAGGTCACTATCCCATCGGATATTCGAGAGTCGTTGCATTTATCTAAAAATGCCGTGTTATCTGTCACTAAAGTGGGCAATGGGATTCTTCTGACCCCGAAGGTATCTACTTTTGAATCCATCTCGGCGAAGTTTTCGGAAGCGGCCAAGGAAAAGGGAATAACCCTGGATGACCTTTTGAAGGATTTAAAAAAAATCCGACACAAAGATTTCTAGTGGTGAGCAAAGCCGAACCATAAATGCCTGTTCCGAGATACCGGCTCTTTTTTGATACTAGCGTTTATATTGCGGCGCTTCTTTCTCCGGAAGGCGCCGCAGGAGAACTTGCGCGTTTGGTGGAAGCAGAAGCCGTTACGATGGTAGCGTCAGAAGAAGTGATAACCGAATCTGATAGAGTTCTTGCCACAAAATTTCCTGATCTGATTCACGTGAGTCGAAAGCTTTGGAAGGACCTCGGCCCCGAAATCGCCCCCAATCCGACAGCCGAGCAGACAAAACCGTTCTTACAAAAGCTTCGCAAAGGCGATGCCACGATACTGTGTGCCGCTCATTTGGCTAAGGTTTCGGCGTTTGTCACATGGAACACGCGGGACTTCATGCTTCCTGGCGTGGAGTCATTGGTCGATTTTCCAATTGTTGTGCCTGCGGATGGACTTAAACTTTTTAGGAAATGGGTAGAGCCATTTTTGGACTGACCTCTCTCGACGAACCACGGCATACTTCAATTCCGCTTGAACAGGCAGTACAGAAATTCCTGCGTTGTCTCAAACGGAGTCTTGTGAATTTCCATGCGCTGTTTTTCTAGTTGAAGTAAAAAGAAAATAAAGCCCTAGAAGCAAAAAAATCAGGAGTGGCATTCCGGCGATAAGAAGAATACTGAGATAAAAACCCCTGAGAAGACCGTTTTGATTGCTTTGCTCGAGCGCTTGACGACACATCGGACACAAGCCTGCCCAAGCGCTTGAGGTCCTATGTGTGATAAGTAAAAATACGACGACGATTATCTTCGCCGCGCGGCTAGAACCGATGAATCGCATGATAAACAATATCCGGGAAAATTCCGAATACGAACAAGATCGCAAAAACAACGGGTACGCCCGGAAGAACCCACATAAGTCGGCTTTCAAATTTAAGATGCATGAAATAAAGGCCGATCAGCATTGCTTTCCCAAGCGACGAACCAACCAAAAGAATCGCCAACACTGCCCGGGGAAAATGCATCGACGCGACGGCGATTTCAAAGACGGTCAGCGCCACGAGCCATCCAAAAGCAACCAGATATTGTTTCGTATGCGAAGTCGAAGAAAGATTTTTCATAAGAGACAAAGGATCGCGAATAAAATCACCCACACGATGTCAATAAAATGCCAATAAAGCCCGCTGGATTCGAAACGCTCCGCATGCGCGAAGACATAATCGTCATTTCTAGCGCCTATCCAGAGAGTAAACAAAAGTACAACGCCCGAAAGCACATGCAATGCGTGAAATCCGGTCAGTAAATAATAGCATGAGCCAAAAAGATTCGCCGAAATCGTGAAACCCTTGTGCCAAAGATGAACATAGTCAAAACCCTTGATACACAGAAACGCAAGGCCTAAGAGTGCCGTGAACAGCACATATTTTCTGACAAGAGACGACTTGCCGCTTTTAGCCGCGTCCACGCCAAGCGCCAGCGTCAAGCTGGAGCAAATTAGAACGAAGGTATTTAAACCTAAAAGCGGAATAGTCAAAATCTCCGATGGGTTGGGCCAAGCCGCGCTGCCAAGCCGAAGCACGAGATAGCTTCCGATGAGGCCCGTAAAAAGCATGATTTCGGAAATAAGAAAAACCCACATACCTAGCTTCGGGGTCGTGACCCAATCATTGTTGAGAGGAGCGATCGATGAGTTTTGTCCCGGCTCATCTTGCGCACGATAGTCCCGTCCGGCGATGCCGACGATTCCATATTCGTGGGGGCCGGTGTAAACCACCGGCGCTTTTAGAAAATTGTGTTCGGGTGGCGGTGACGAGATAGTCCAGGCAAGACCCGCCGCATCCCAAGGATTATTCCCTGTTTTACGGCCTGCCAGAAGCGAAATAAAAAAATTAATGACGAAGAGAAACTGCGCCAATACTAAACCGATTGTCAGATATCCCATGAAAACATTCAGCGGCTGCATGGGTTTCAGATAGTCGTAAGTGGTCGCATCAGCGAGGCGGCGCAGATGGCCGTTGATACCGACATACATCATCGTAAAAAAAAGCACGTCCACGATAAGAAAAGTCAGCCAAAAATGAATTTTGCCCAAGGAATTATTCATCCACCGGCCGAATATTTTCGGAAACCAGAAATAAACGAACGCAAAAACTCCGAAAAGAACACTGGCTGCTAGCGTGTAATGAAAATGGCCGACAACAAAGTAAGTGTCATGAATGTAGATGTCGAGGGTCTGCACCGCATGGAAAAGTCCCGTCAACCCCCCGATCGCAAAGACAAACACAATCCCGAGCGTAAAGAGCATTGGCACCTCAAAGCGGATCGAGCCCCTCCACAGCGTGCCCAGCCAATTCAGAAAAAGCACCGCTGTCGGCACGCTCACCGCAATCGTTAGAAACATAAAGACTTTTCCGATAAGCGGGTTCATCCCGCTGGTAAACAGATGATGGCCCCAAACAACGCCGCTTAAGATCGCAATCGTACTCATCGCAATGACGGTCGCGCGGTAACCAAACACGGGCTTGCGCGAGAACACCGAAAGTAAGTCCGCCACGATGCCCCATACCGGCATAATGAGAATATAGACTTCCGGATGACCGAACCCCCAAAAAAGATGTTGAAAAAGCAGGACTTGGCCCCCTTCGTGAGGCGCCAACGGCCCGGCCACAAAAAACGCCGTACCCAACCGCCGGTCCCCTAACACCATGACAAGCGCCGCAACCACTAGCGGCAGCCAAAGCGTATTCAAAATCGATGTAAACACGAGCCCCCAAGTCGTCAGGGGAAGACGGTCCCACTTCATGCCCTGGGCTCGGCAACGCATGACGGTCGTGATGTAATTGATTCCACCCATCAAAATCGAGACAGCATCCATCGCCAGGCCAAGGATAAAAAGATCTATTCCCCAACCGGGACTTATCTTTAAGCTCGATGAAAGCGGCGGGTAAAGCGTCCAGCCGGTGCCGGCCGCTCCGCCGGGCACCAAATAAGAAAGGAGAACCAAGACTGAGCCTGCGATCAAAAACCAGTAGGACAACATATTCATTCGTGTAAACGCCATATCGGATGCGCCGATTTCAAGCGGAATTGTATAATTGCCCAATGCCCCTAACAAAATCGGGGTCACCGCGAAAAATACCATGATGCCGCCATGCATCGTAAAAAGCTGTGCATAGGTCTCCGGCGCCAGCACCCCGCCTGTTTCCCTCAAAAAAATTTGCCCAAGGATCGGAATCGGCTGCCAAGGATACGCCAGTTGCATGCGGATCATGTAGGCCATGGCGCCGCCGACTACCATAAAAAGAAGGCCTGTGATCAGGTATTGAATAGCAATGACTTTGTGATTTGTTGAGAAAACGTACTTGCGGATAAATGATGCTACCATACCCATCCCCAATTGTTGTCTGGGCCTTGAAGCGGCTGGCCGGAAAGCCACGACTGGAACACTTCCGGCGACTCGACGGTCAACATTCCTCTCATACGATAATGAGCCAACCCGCAATGTTCGGCGCAGGCAATATCAAATGAGCCTTTTTTTGCCGCTTTGAATTTTAGATAGGTCACCATTCCCGGAACGGCGTCTTGCTTAACTCGAAAATTCGGCAGGGAAAAACTATGAATTACGTCCTTGGACTTGAGCGCCACGACGACGTCACGGCCAACCGGCACATGCAACTCATTTATATTGGCAACATCATCGGCCGTGCCAAATTTCCCGTCGGCACCCGCGTAGCGAATATTCCACACGAATTGTTCCGGCATAATCTCGACACGCAAGGCATCCGGCGAAGCCGGCTTTCCCAAGAAATCTTCCCAGGCAAAATGGTCATGGACAGCCAAATTGATATCAATCACGATAAAAACCACGATCGCTAGACCCACGGTCAGCATCGTCGCACCAAAGCTTTTTCCATGCGTATAATACGGCTTAGGGGCGTTTTTCGAGCGATAGCGCCAGATAAAATAACCCAAAATCCCCACCACCAAAACAAAAGTGACCGCCGTCAACCAAAACGCCAGATAAAAAAGATCGTCAACTTTATGACCAAACACCGACACGTCTTCCGGAAAAACGGACCAGTTCATTGAATTTTCCTTCCAGTCGGGCGCGTCAAATGGCGGCGGACGCTAAAAGCCGGCTTGTCCACCTATCCCAACGGCGATAGCGGGTTTCAAACGCCAGGCGCGCTTTTCGTTCCAACTCAAGTGACGTCGCCTCCCACTCCTGCAGTTTCTTCTCGAGGAGACGGTAATTCCATTCGAGTATTCTTGTGGCACGCGGACAACATGCCCTGCCCCAGCCGAGAGACCGCGAGGCAAGAGCGTTTTGCGCCGCGAGGCGGGCGCGCAATATCTGAAAGACCGGCGTCCGCTTCAAACCCGTCGCAAACCCCGTCTTTTCAAGCAAGGCAACCATCCACTTGCTCGGATCCCATTGACACCAGCGGACGCCATTCCGGTAGTCCGACGGAAATCGATGGTGAAAATTATGATACCCTTCCCCGTTGGTCAAAAAAGCAGTCAACCAATTGTCTTTGGCCGTCGCATCGATATCATAGGTGGCCTTCCCAAATACATGACAGACGGAGTTGATGCAGAAAGTGGCGTGATAAACAAGGGTCAGACGAACGCAAACCGAAAAAACAAGCGCGCCAAGCGCATGGCCGCTTAAAAACCCCAAAAAGAGAGGAAAAAGAATCCCCGCGGTCACGGCCCACGCCACGTAATAATTGTGCTGGTGCATCACGAGCTTGTTTTTCAAAAGATCCTTAACATTATTGTAGTCAGGCTGTTGTTTCCACAAAGTCATCCACCCGATATGGGCGTACCAAAAACCTTTTTTGATGCTGTAGGGGTCCCTTTCGGTATCAACATACCGATGATGATCCCGATGCTGCGATGACCAGTCCAGGACGGATTGCTCAAAGGCCGCCGCTCCGAAAAATAAGATAAGGAACTCGACGAGAGGGTTGGCTTGAAACGTCCGGTGAGAATAAAACCGGTGATAACCCACCGTGATGCTCATGCCCGTGGCCGCGACGAAAAACAAAAAAAGCAAGATTTCCGAGAGAGAAATCCCAAAGCGGTGAACAACCAAGGGCGCCCCCACAAGCGCCCCCGCCGCCGTGACCGCAAAGAAAGCAATGATAGGCCAGTTATTTTCTTTTATCATTTTCGTACCGATCTGCATCTAAATATTCCTCCTTGAGGTATCCTCGTTCACGATTCAACCCCTGCCATCGGAGAACTCCTCGTTAAGTTCCTCGTAGATCCGTTCTGCCTGCGCCTGTCCGTCTTTTATGGCATTCGGAACACCCGACCCACGGTAGGCGCACCCTGTCAAAAAGAGGCCTTTGTAACGGCTTAGCTCGCATTCAATTTCCGAAATGAGGAGCTTATGCCCTACCCGATACTGGGCCATGCGACGTGGAAAACGGGCAAGCGACCAAAAAAGAGGGTTTTTTTTAATTCCCAATAAAGACGCCAAGTCGCTCTGAACTTTTTCTGTAAGTTCCTTATCCTCCATCTCATAATATTTCTTTCCAAACGCCCCGCCCACGAACGCGCGCAAAACCACATGCCCCTGCGGCGCCCTGTTTTTAAACTTTCTGTTGCTAAACGTGCAGGCGGTGAGCGATTTTCGTTCCGTGGAAGGCACGACAAACCCGGAACCGGCAAGCGGGTCGGCAATATCTTCCTCCCGGTAGGCGAAGTTAATAGTCGCAACTGAGTGATAAGACACTTCGTTCAATTTCCTGGCAAGATCCGAAGCCGTTTCTTTTAAAAGCAAGCACATGTTGCTGGCGGAAATCGACGAACACACCACATCCGCGGTGCATTCCTTCCCGTTTTTGGTGATAACCCGCCAGCCCGGCCTCTCCCGATCATAAGCCAGTTCCGTCGCCTCCTGCCCCAGCATTAAGGTCCCGGGCTCCAGACCGGAAACCATGGCGCGAATCAATGTTTCCATCCCCTCTTCAAAAGACAAAAACAAACTAAGCCGTGGGCCGTTGGCTTCTTCAAAAGCGCCTTCCCGCCGCCTTCTCTTTGCCATCAGCCCTCGGATCACGCTCCCGTATTGACGCTCAAAGCTCTTGAAGATCGGCATTGTTTCGCAGGCGCTTAATCTCTCGGGATCTCCCGAGTAAATGCCACCGATCATGGGTTGCCCCACTCTCTCCAAAGCCTCTCTGCCAAACCGCCTTCTTATAAACACGCCCACGCTCTCATCTTGAGGCGACTGTTTTCCCGGCATGAAAATTTCCGAAATCATCCTCACTTTGCCAGGCAAAGAGAAAAGAGGCGTCTTAATGAATGAGCGCAGATTCCCGGGAGCTACTAAATAAAATCCTTCAGGAAGGACAATAAGGCTGCCACGCCTTACAACCGATATTTTTCTGCTTTGCTCCTGTGTATTTATCACCTTGGGACCGATCCCCAGCCGCCTGCAGAAATTCAAAGCGTCTGGATCTTCGGAAATAAAGGAATCGGGTCCCTTTTCAAAAATAAAACCGTCTCTTTTTTCAGTCGCAATTGTTCCTCCCGCTTGCGATTTCGCTTCAAAAACAAAAATTTCAAAATCATTTTTATTTTTCCGTTTTAACTCTGTCAGTCGAAAAGCGCAGGCGAGACCCGAAACACCTCCCCCTATGATCGCTACGCGCTTCACCAGAATCTTCTCTCTTTTTCGTCTATCTCATAGCCCTTTGGAACATAAACACAAAAAGGGTCGGACTGCATGTAATCCCCCGAAACGCTCCATGCGCGGGCACGCGAGCCGCCGCAGACCGTCCGATATTCGCAAACGCCGCACTTTCCTTTCAATTGGGAATAATCTCGCAACCTTTTGAAAAGGGACGATTCCCGATAAACATCCGTCAAAGAATCCTTCCGGACGTTCCCTGCGGACACAGGAAGAAATCCGCTAGGATAAATCTCGCCCGTGTGAGAAATGAATAAAAAACCTTTTCCGTCGTTTACTCCTTGAGTCGATCTGCCTATGCCATCGCCAAAGAGGTTTTGATGGAGCTCGTGGGCTTTTTTGTTTCTTTGGATAACAACCCGCCGGTAATGGGGCGCTTCGGTGGATTTGATATCAAAAGAACACCTTCTGGAAAGATCAACCATTTTGTTGAATACGAGTTCGTACTCCGAGCCGCGGATTTCGTCTTCAAGTTTTCCTCGCCCTACAGGAACCAAAAAGAAAACGGACCAAAGAACGATCTTCAAAGATTCCATCAGCGAGCAAAGGGCGTCAACGTCCTCGATATTAAGCCTTGTGATAGTTGTGTTGATCTGTACCGGAAGCTCTATCTCATTGGCCCACCGGATAATATCAAGCGTCCACTGATAAGAACCCTCCACTTTCCTGAGGGCATCATGAATTTCGGGCATTGACCCATCAAGACTCACTGCCAGCCGCGCGACACCCGCTTCCTTTAACTTCCCCACTTTTTCGCGGGTCATCTCGTCCGTCGCGCTGGGAGTCACGGCCATCCGCAGCCCGAGACCGGTTCCGTATCTCACGATATTGAATACCTCGGGCCTGCGCATCGGATCCCCTCCGGTCAAAACCATGAGAGGGTTTCCGAAGCGCCGTACCTCACACAAAAGCTCAAAGGCTTCTTTTTCGTTCAATTCATCCGGACTTCTTTGTCCGACGGCTTCGGCGCGGCAGTGAACGCATTTTAACGCGCAAGAGCGGGTCATCTCCCAAATAACAATAAATGGGGTTTGCTCAAAATCTAGGTCGTGAATATTGCCCTCATGCTTTCGGAAAGCGTGATTCGGTCGCATTTACTACTTTCAAATTTATCCACCAACCCTGCCACATCTGAAATAGAACAGCTGGATAACTTTTTTAGCATCTTATCCTTGGCTTTCATCCATGTGTGGTGCAAAGGACAAGGATTCCCATCGCCGCACTGATGCAGTCCCATAATACAGTTTGAAAAAGGGGATTTTTCCAGATCATCCAGAGCCTGAATCACCTTTATAAGCGTGATTTTGGAAGGGTCTATCATAAGCGAGTACCCGCCGCCGGGCCCGCGGTGCGAATTCAATATTTTTTCTTGGACAAGGCACTGAAAGATCTTCGCCACATACGGGCAAGGAACTCCCGCTTCCCTACTTACCTCCTCGACCGACACCCATTTTTTTTCACTATGACCGGCAAAACAGCTAAGCGCCCTTATCGCATATTCGCACGTTTTCGAGTAAATCATACCCACCCCCAAGCTCAAGAATGCTATTTCGGATATATATATCTTATTTTGGTATGTATGTCAAATCTAATTTGTACAAAGCCGCAAAAATCACTCCCGTCCCTTGCGCGCGGGGCCGCGGAATTTGAAGACTGATCTTAGATTTCAAAATATCCCTCTAATAAATAACCAATAACCAAATCACAAGATCCAAATAAATTCCAACACTCAAATTTCAAGCTCCAAACACGTGTTTGGCTATTGGTAATTGGGGATTGGTTATTATTTGGAAATTGGTGCTTGGTTATTGGTTATTTATTGGCGGGATATCTTCAGCACTTTGTACTTAAGGGTGCCGGCGGGAATTTTGATCTGAGCGGTATCACCCACCTTTAAACCAAGAAGCCCTTTCGCGATCGGAGAGGTCACTGAGATTTTCCCCTGGTCAAAATCGGCCTCATCCTGAGGGACGATCGAATAGTTGAGTTCTTCATTCGTGCCAAGATCTTTAAGCTTCACGGTTGCGCCGATAAACACCTGGTCTTTCGGGATTTTCGTCTCGTCAATGATCTGCACCCGCTCAAGCCGCTGCTCGATGTCGGCAATCTTCCTCTCATTATGCGCCTGGTTATTTTTAGCCGCGTCATATTCCGCGTTTTCTTTCAAGTCTCCGAATGCCCTGGCCTTTGCGATGTCCTCCGCGATCGCCCGGCGCTTGCTGGTTTTCAAATACTCAAGCTCCTTTACCAGCTTGTCATAACCCTCACGAGTCATTGGAATTTTGTCGCTCACCTCGTTAGACCTCCAAATATTGGTGTCAGACCGAATCCACCGTCAAATTGAATTCTTTGGCCGTGATGATCTGCTTGGCATCGCTTGAAACAAATCGGGATACTTTGGCATTGATCGCAGATGCCACGTGCAGGGCATCTGCCGCTCGCAATTCGCTGTGTTCCAAAATATGAATGGTTGTTCTCAACACTTCGGACGACAATTGACACACTTCAAATGCCGCGAAGTCCTCTAGTGCGGCCCTCTTGCATTGGTTGTATTGGTGGGCGTTCAGTTTTTTTTCTCTACGAAGCCGCGAGAGGGCAGATATGATCTCCAGTAAACAAATGCTGCTTACCACCACGGAATCCGCTTCAAGAAAAAGACCGTCAATGAGATCGCTTCCTTTTTCGGCGATGTACCTTTTTAGGAGCGCGGAGGAATCAAAGTAGAATTTCAAAAGCGAGATTCTCCGCGTTCCTTGATAATAACCTTGCTCCCCGAGACACCTAAAATTTTAAGTTTAAGTCCTGGTTTTTTCCATGTTTTATTTTCCGCGCTTTCATGCGGAGGGGTAATCTCAGCTATCACCTTACCATGCCTTAAAACTTGGATGGTCGCCCCCCGTTCAACCGAATCAAAATAGGTCTTGGCGTGCTTTCTAAGCTCAGTGAATGTTGTCTTTGTCATGGGTTATCCTCCTTATGTACATAAGTGTACATGATTGTACATAATCTGTCAATACCGGTACGCTTGAATTTACGCTTGAAGAAAAACCGTTAAGAATAACGAATGACGACCCAGGCCAAAGGATTCACCGGTTGATCCTTTGCCAAAGGGTGTCAATTAATCCGATTCCTAAAAGAATCCCTAAAATAATGAAAATCCAACCCCAAATGAGAGCCCATTTCCCTTGCACGACTTCATCACCCTGTGGCACATTTCCACTTGGGTTATACAATCTTTTTGATTTTATTGATGAAATGCCGGTGAATATAAACAAGAAAATGGACAGTGCCAATATTATTATTTGGCTTTTTATGTCAACAAAGCCAAGGTCAATGCCCTCCCCTCTAAAGAGATTCATAATTTTTTAAGTCTATCACATAATTTTTCGACCGGCAACCCCATGGCGTTCGAATAAGAGCCCCGGATCTCCTGCACGATGCCGGCCAAAGGCCGGCCGGCCTCGTGGCCGGCCCGCTTCGATTGAATGGCGTAGGCGCCCGCCTTGTCCAAGGGATGGATCTTCTTGAAATACCCGCGGAGGGCCTTCCGGTTCATGCGTTTCAGATGGACCCTGGTTTTTTCGTGAAAAACGATTCTTTTTCTTACCGCGTCACCGCTTATTTTGAGCAGAGCCACGCCGGTATAAACAAGATGCCAGCGCCCTGCGAGCGCCCCTAGAATCCCGACGGCCTCTTTAAGGTTTTTGGGCTTGCCGATGATTTTTCCGCGAAAATAGACGACCGTATCGGCGCCGATCACGATCCCCCTGCTAACTTTTTTCGCAACGGATATCGCCTTCGCGAGCGCATGTTTTTTGACGACCATGGACGGTGAAAGGTTTCCTGCCGGTTTCTCCTCGTTGTAATCCGGCTTCACCGCACGAAACCGAATACCGGACCCTTTTAAAATCGCCTTGCGCCGCGGGGAGGTCGAGGCGAGGTAAATCACCTAGCGGCGATGCTTCATCAGAAGCCCAAAGGCGGCGAGCCGTTTGATATCCAGCCACGGCTCTTTCGAGCTAAGGAGAGCGAACACGATTTGTTTATCGGCGGCGTAATCCGTGCCGACAAAGGTATGGCGGGAGGCGAAGGTCCAACCGGTTTTGCCCTTCACGAATCGAGGCGCGCGCCACAACATTTTGTTATGGCTTTTGATAAAAATTGGTTTTCCGTCGCTTCCGCGGATGGTCGCCGTCTGAATTCCAAGAATCCGGTCAATGCTTTTGTCTTTGACCGCATGACGCATGAGCCGAGTCAGGTCAGTTACCGTCGAATATTGACGGTGACGTTTTTCCGTGAGCCCGGTCGCATTGACAAAATACGTATCGTTCATGCCAAGAGACTTGGCTTTCGCGTTCATGAGATCCACAAACGCACCCTCACTCCCCGCGACCGCTTCCGCAAGGGAAACCGCCGCGTCATTGGATGATGCGACAAGCATCGCGACTAGTAAATCGCTGACTTTGTAGCGCGCCTTCTCGGTCAGGTTCACTTTGCTCGGCGCAACGCGCGTGGCGCGAGAGCTGATGATGATCTTTTTATTTAAAGGCAGATTTTCCAAAGCAAGAACAGCCGTCATGACTTTCGCCGTAGAGGCGGGAGGAAGCCTCATGTGCGGGTTTTTACTGTAAAGAATTCGCCCGTTATCGGGATTGACCACGATCGCGGACTTGGCGCTCAAAATCGGCGCCCTTGGGTCTTGTGCAAAAACGGATGCCGGTGCATCGACGAGTAAAACAACGGCTAAAAATAAACTAATCCAAATCATCAAAAACGCGTATTGATATTGGGTTCGGAGTTTTCGTTAAAATCGAAAGACATGCGACCGTCTTGATAAATAACCGGCTTTTTCTCCTTCGCTTCGGTTTTCTCATTCAACGAAATCGGATCCAGATCGTTGGTATCAATCGTGATATTCGTGCCTCGGTGGCCAGAGGCAGCGGATTCCGAACCATACGCGCAAAGGGTGAACACAAACCCGATCCACGCGAGCGCCGAAAACAGGACAGCCCATCGCAGTTTCTTATGCATGACTTTGATATTTTATCATAAAAAACTTTAAGCGATGAGATAAAATTCGTTTGTGTTAAAATAAATGAGCAAAGTCGCAGAAAGGCCGGGAGGGGTTATGCTTGAAAGGGTGTGTTCGGTTTGCGGCGCAAGCGAATCGGTCGAGGTCGAAACGGTGACGAATGTCGTCCCGATGCCTGACGAGATGTTTCCGGTGCTCCTGTGCGCCAAGCACAAAAAGGCGCTTCAGGAAAAGCTTTTGGATATCACGATCGACAAAACCGGGAAGCTCTGTTTCGTCCTTAAAAAAAGCGCCACCTGAACTAGCTTTGGTAGCCCCCTCCGAGATAGGCGCTTTGAATCGCCTTACTCGAGCGGATCTCTTCAGCGCTTCCTTCTAATACCAGCTGGCCGGTTTCCAGAACATAGGCCCTTTTGGCTATTTTAAGCGCCATGCGGGCGTTCTGTTCCACCAAAAGAATGGTCTTGCCTTGTTCATGGATCTTCTCGATGATCTTAAAAATCGTGGATACCAACATCGGCGCAAGCCCCAGCGACGGTTCATCGAGGAGCAGCACGGATGGCCGCGACATCAGGCCACGGCCGATCGCCAGCATCTGCTGTTCGCCTCCCGACAGCGTGCCCGCCTTTTGGCGCTGCCGCCTCTTTAACATCGGAAACACCCGAAAAACGCTCTCCAAATCCTCTTCGATTGATTTCTTGTCTTCCTGGATAAAAGCCCCGAGCTCCAGATTTTCAAGCACATTGAGCTGCTGAAATATCTTTCTGCCTTCAGGCACATGACAAATCCCCAGGCGCACGATTTCTTCCGGCGAAAAGGAAGAGATGAGTTTTCCCTGAAATAAAATCTCGCCGGCGACAGGATGGATCAATCCCGAAATGGTTTTGAGCACCGTGGTCTTTCCGGCTCCATTCGCCCCAAGAAGCGCCACGATTTCTCCTTCGTTCACCGAAAAAGTGATCCCTTTGAGACACTCCACCTTGCCGTAACGGGTATAAATATGTTTTAGCTCGAGCATCACCCTTAACCCTCCCCCAGATATGCCTGAATGACGCGGGGGTTATTCTGAATGTCATCGGGAAGCCCCTCCCCGATCTTGGCTCCCTCGTCCATCACGATCACGCGGTCCGACAAGGGCATGACCACTTTCATGTCATGTTCGATCAATAAAACGGCGATGCCTTTCTCGCGGATCTTGCGCACGAGCGCGATGATCTCATTTTTCTCTTGAGGATTCATGCCGGCGACCGGCTCATCCAGCAAAAGCAGTTTCGGACCGGAGGCCAGCGCCCGCGCGATCTCGAGGCGCTTTTGAAGGCCATAGGGTAGAAAAGCGGCGGTGTCGTTTCCATGTTTCTCAAGCCCCACAAACGCCAAAAACTCCATGCTGCCGGTGAAAATCTTTTTCTCCTCGATCCTCAGACACCGTGTCTTCAAAAAAGCGTCCCAAAGTCCAGAGCGGGTGCGCGCGTGAAACCCGACCGCGACATTCTCCAACAGCGTCATGTGTTTGAAGATCCTCAAATTTTGAAATGTCCGCGCAACGCCCGCTTCAAGGATCCGATGGGGCGGCAAACCGTTCAACCGCAGATGCCCACAAAAGAGAATCTCCCCTCGATCGATCGGTACCAGGCCCGTGACGCAATTAAAAAAAGACGTTTTGCCAGCGCCGTTGGGGCCGATCAAGCCCACGATCTCCCGATCGTTCACCCCCACGCTGATATCTTTTAGAGCGGTCACTCCGCCAAAATTTTTTGAAATGGACTTTACCTCAAGCAGATTCACCCCACCACCTGATTTTCGATCCAAAGGATCGGACATTTCATGTCGTCCGCCTGTGGCGGACAAATCAGGTGGTGGGGTCATTGTCCGCCTCTTTCTGTCTGGATGCGAGCTCGCGGCGGATCAACTGCCCTCCGAGAATCCCTTGGGGACGAAAGATCATCATCAAAATCATGAGAAGACCGAAAAGCAGCATCCGGTAAGCGGCGAAACCCCTCAACAATTCCGGCAGCGTCCCCAGGACAAGCGCTCCTAGCGCCGAACCCCAGATATTCCCCATCCCCCCTAAGACCACCATGGCCAGGATCAGCACTGAAAGCACGAAATCAAAGCTATCCGGTGTCACAATGGTCTGCTTCGAAGCAAACACCGCACCGGTCATGCCCGCGATAAAAGAACTGAGGCCAAAGGCAACCAGTTTGATCTTTAGCGTCGGAATGCCCATGCAGGAGGCCGCGAGCTCGTCTTCGCGAATCGCGACAAGCGCCCTCCCCATTTTTGAATCGCTCATTCGAAATAAAAGAGTGGCCGTGACGGCCACCAACGCGAGAACCAGATAAAAATAAGGCGTCGGATTCACGGAAAAACTCCAGAGCTTCCAATGAAATCCCCCCTCGAAGGCGGGAAGCCAAAGCCGCGGTCGGTCAATCCCCAAGATTCCGTTGGGGCCGCCGGTCCACGCATCCAAATTATTAAGCGAGATTCGGACGATCTCTCCGAAACCCAGGGTCGTGATCGCAAGATAATCGCCGCGCACGCGGATCGAAGGAAGTCCGATGACAAGCCCGAAGATCATAGACACCACCCCCGCGACCGGCAGCCCGATCCAAAAAGGACAGCCAAGATGAAGATTGAGAAGCGCGTAGGCGTAAGCGCCAAGCGCGAAAAACGCCGCGTATCCGAGATTCAAAAGGCCGGTAAAACCCACCACCACGTTCAGCCCCATGGCCAAAAGCACGTAGATGCCCACATTCGTCAGAAGATCAATGTGATAGGTATTTTTATCCAAAACAGGAAGCAAAGCGAACGGTAATAAAAATAAAGCGACTTGGAAAGAAAAGGGATGATTAGACTTTATCCGGGAGATGTTCACCTAATATCCCTGATGGTTTGAATATCAGCACCGCGCCTAAAAGAAGAAAAGCGAAAACATCCTTCCATTCAGAAGAAATGTAGCCGGCGCCCAACCCTTCAAAGACGCCCAATAGGATCCCGCCGATCATGGCGCCTGGAACGCTCCCGATACCGCCGAATACCGCGGCCGTGAACGCCTTCAAGCCCGCCAAATAACCGTCATGAAAGTTGATGCTTCCGTAATACATCCCGAAGAGGGCCCCTCCGACAGCCGCCAGCATTGAACCCAAGACAAACGTGGCCCGGATAATCTGATTGACCGGAATGCCCACGAGCTGCGTGGCCTCCGGATCTTGAGCGCAGGCCCTCATCGCTTTGCCTGTTCGGGTATGTTTGATAAACCAGGAAAGAAAAAACATGAATCCAAGCGACGTGGCGAAAATGATCAGTTGAATCAGCGAAAAGGACAGGTTGCCGGCATGCCAGCGCAAGGGAGGAATGATCTCAGGCACACTCTGCTCTTTTATCCCGTAGATCAGCATCACCGCGTTTTGAAGGAAAAAAGACATGCCGATTGACGTGATGAGCGCCGTGAGTTTTGGAGAGCCACGCAAAGGCCGATAAGCTATTTTTTCTATCGCGGCGCCCAGGAATGCGGATCCCAGCATTGAAAAAAGAATGAGCGAAATTAAAACCAGCCAGAACGGGGCCCCCGGAAATAAAGACGCGAATATCCAGATCACGGTCAGCGCCAGGTACGCGCCCACCATAAAAACTTCCCCGTGGGCGAAATTGATGAGCTGGATGACTCCGTAGACCATCGTGTACCCTAGCGCAATCAGCGCGTACACCATGCCGATTGTGAGACCGTTCAGGAGTTGTTGAAAGAAAAGTTGAAAATGATCGCTTAGATCCATTCATCTCCCATCCCTGATCACGGTTTGTATTCTTCCAAAAATTTAAATTTTCCTTTCTCCACCTTGAAGATGCCGATGCTTCTTCCGACCGCGTCGCCCTTTTCGTCAAAGTTGATCACGCCGAGCATCCCTTGAAAATCCTTGGTATTCCTGACTTCACGCAGGACCGCTTCCCTATCTTTTCTGCCGGCGCGGCGGATCGCCTCGATCAGGACATTCGCCGCGTCATAGCCATAGGCGGAAAACGAACCTATTTCCCCATACCTGGCCTCAAACCTGGTGACGAATCCTTGCGCCTGCGGTAGCGAATGCGGATCCACGCCGAGCATCGTCGCGTAAGTGCCTTCGGCGAGCTCGGGTGTCGCGAGTTTGATGAGCGTTACATCAAAGATCCCGTCGCCCCCCATCCACGGTACCTCGAGCCCCACTTTTCTCGACTGCTTGATCAATAGCGAAAGCTCCGGGTAGATGCCTCCGAAATACACAAGCTCAGGCCCCAAGGATTTAATCTTCGTGAGAAGCGGCGTAAAATCCTTTTCGCCTTGTGTGATTCCGTCGTGACTCAAAACAGCGCCTCCCAGCTTTCTAAACCTCTTCTCAAACTCGTCCGCGAGCCCCTTGCCATAGGTCGTTTTATCGTCCACGATCACGATTTTTTTCACCTTCAACTCTTTCCAGACAAAATCGGCGCCGGCAGGCGCTTGGACATCGTCGGTAGCGCAAACGCGAAAAAAAGTGTCAAAACCCTGGCGGGAAATATCGGGATTGGTGGAGGCGGGTGTGATTTGCACAAGGCGTGTTTCGTGATAAATGGACGAGGCGGCTTTTGTGCAGCTTGAGTTGAAATGGCCGACCACTCCCATGACATTCGGATCAGCGGCGAGCTTGTTGGCAGCAAGCACAGCCTGCGTGGGATTGTGCTGGTCGTCCAGGGCGGTGAATTTAAGCCGCGTGTTTCCAAAAACGAGGCCCTTGATATTCGCGTCTTCGACCGCCATCTGGGCCCCATACATGACGCCCGTGCCCACATAGGCCTGGTCTCCCGTCAAGGGAGCGACAAGCCCGATCGTGACAAAATCTTCCTTCTCGACGGCACCGCAAAACAAAACGACGAGAAACAGCATAGAGGAGAAGGCCAGAAAACGCCTCATTCCGGACGCTCTACTTGTTTCCCTTTAGATTTCTGACGGCGACTTCAACCGCCCTCTCCAAATTCTCGAGGCTCGAAGTCTTGGCAAAGAGACCTGAAATATTCAAATCTTTAAATTCAGAGCCAATCGCTTCGTCCGGATAGCCGGTAACAATCACCACCGGGATGTTCTTGTCGCACTCCCTGATTTTCGTCAAAACTTCCAAGCCATTCACTACCGGCATTTTAAAATCCAGAAAAACCATATGGACCTCGCGGGAACGCACCAGATCCAGCGCCGAATCAATATCGGTTCTTGTCGCCACCTGATAGCCCTTCCGCCTCATGCGGTCGGACACCAGCTCTAAAAATTCCATCTCATCATCCAAAAAAAGCACACGGGTCTTCTTGGGCGCCGGCATGAATCCCCCTACTGAGTTACGTATAAACGGTTCATTTTATCTCATCGGTAATGATCCCGCAACCGATTCTTCCGCCGGCGTTTCCGGTCGGTTGTCCGAAATCATCTTCTTTCTCGTGAAGAATCACGGACCTTCCGAAGAGTTTGTATTTTCCGCCTTGCAAGGTAAGACCGGGAATCACCGCGTCAAGTTTTCCGCTGCCGTCGGCCGCGATGTCAATATTCCCAAGGTCGCCGGCATGCGCGTGTGAGAGGCCATCCTTCAGAAGAAGCCCATGAGGCACCCCTTCCGGATTGTAATGGCCGCCGGCCGCTTTGCCGCTGTCGCCGCAATCGCCGTTCTCGTGAATATGAAACCCGTGTTTGCCGGGAGGAGCATTTTGAAACTCCGCGTGAATTATGAGTCCTTCCGCAGTCTCTTGAAACGTCACCTTCCCGCTGATAGAGGAATTGGCTTCGGTGCCTTTGATGACTGCCACTCCGCTACCGGCCAAAGGCCGGCCGGCCTCGTGGCCGGCATGGGCGCACGACGAGGCAAGTATAAGAACAAAAAACGAGGTTAAAAAATGCCGGGTAAACTGGTTAATTTCCTGAGGATTCCGTCGTCAAATATTTTTCCAAAAGAGCCCAAGTCTTCGGGCCTACCTTGCCGTCTACTTTAAGCCCGTTGCTCTGCTGAAAATCCTGAATGGCTTTGCGCGAAGCGGGGCCTATTTTCCCGTCAATGTTGCCGCTGTAAAAGCCGGCCGCTTTAAGCGCGGTCTGAATCTGCTGGCTATGGGATAATACCTCAGTCGATAAACTGGTGCTTGCAGGCACTCCCCGTGTGACGGGAGAAGTTTCTATGGGCAGTATTTCAATGGCCTGTTGCTGATTCGACGTATTGGCCTGAGGAAGCTGCGCCAATTCTTCGGTTTTGTCGACCGAATCAAATCCCGTTTCCGAAAGACTCACCTCATCCGTCGTTTTCTTTGCGCACCCCGCGACCGACAGCGCCAAACTCAAAAATACCACTAAACCGACTTTAGAATACTTCATTGTGCTTCCTTCCTTTTATATTTTTTACCGATTTTGACTACTGAGTTACATGTAAATTAGTATTTAAACCATCAAAAATTTAAAAACACCCCACGGTGTTTTTCGAATATACTGGGAAAGTATACTCGGACACCCTGTGGTTGTCAAGAAGAGGGCTTTGAGCTATAATATAAACGCTATGAGTCAAAACCATGATTTTCACCCCACGGCTTTAATCCATGCTCAAAGCCAAATTGGCGATCGTGTCAAGATTGGCGCCTACGCCACGATTGAAGAAGGCGTCATCATCGGCGACAACACCACGATCCTTCACCATGCCCATATTGGAAAAGGCACAGTGATCGGAAAAAATAATTACATCCACATGGGCGCGGTGATAGGCCATGAAGCGCAGCATCGAGGATCCGGAAATGTGGAAAGTTTTTTAAAAATCGGGGACAACAACATATTTAGAGAGTACGCCACGGTTCATCGCGGCGCCACGGCCGGCACTTACACTCGGATCGGCGATGGCAACTATTTCATGGCGTTTTCCCATGTCGGGCATGATTGTGAAATACAAAACCGCGTTACGGTCACCAATGCCGTCCTGTTAGGAGGGCATGTGGTATTAGAAAACGACTGTGTCTTATCCGGAGGAAGCGGCGTGCATCAATATTGCCGTATCGGGAGTTTTGCGATGATCGGAGGGATGGCAAGCATCACAAAAGATGTGCCGCCCTACATGCTCGTGGATGACAGTGAGGAATTGATCGGCTCGATGAACCTCGTCGGGTTAAGACGGGCGGGATTCACGGAGTTCGTGAAACGGGAAATCAAAAACGCTTATAAGCTTCTCTATCTATCCGGATTAAACACCGCGCAGGCACTCGAGGCGATCATTCAAAAATGCCATTCTAAAGAAATAGCGCATCTGGTGGAATTTATTCGAAATTCAAAACGCGGGATCCTGCCTCATCGTAACAGGAAATCTATCTTTCCGATTATCTCGTCAATAATTCCCCGGCCTCTTTGGAAAAAAGCCCGTCCGCGGCCCACCGGGTAAACCACTCGGAGAGAGGCGGCGCGTTTCCTCAACCGTTTGTTGAGTTGATAGAGTCCGACTCACCGACTCAACTTTGTTATGGTTGTAGTATCCCCTCAGCCTCGAGGGTGATCATCACTTCCTCACCCACCAAAAGTTGTCCGGTTTCAAGCACTTCATTCCAATTGAGACCAAACTCTTTACGGTTGATCTTTGTCGTTGCGGTGAAACCCGCCCGCACATTGCCCCAAGGATCTTTACCGACGCCGTGAATCGCGACATCAAGAACGACTGGTTTTTCGACGCCGTGCATCGTGAAAACGCCCTCGATCTTCGCGCTCGTGGCAGTGGCCTCTTTCACGGCGCCGCTTTTAAAAATAATGGTCGGATATTTCTCGACGTCAAAAAAATCAGCCGAGCGGAGGTGCTTGTCCCTTTGCTCGACATTGGTATTGATGCTCGCCGCGTCAATCGTGCCGCTGGTTTTCCAGGTGTCGGGCTTCCCAGGCTCATAATCAATCGTTCCCTCAAATTTATTGAATGTGCCCTGAACGTTCGAAAAAAGATGCCTGATCTTGAACGAGACGGTGCTATGGTCCGGATCCACCTTGTAGGTGGCCGCTTGCGCGGTATGACCAAAGACTAAAATTCCCAGTAGACTAAAGAGAATAAACTTATAGCGCATGAATGCCTCCATTTTTCATCAGGATTTCAAATGCCGTCTATTCCTATTCTACCAGTTTTGGCAAAAGGTGGGAAGACTAACCGTTGGCGAAGATTTATTCTTTCTCGGAAATAAAAGTAACTTTAGGAAGGCCTTTAAAATCGGCGTCGCTCGTCACAAGCGTGGCATTGAGATAAGCGGCTGTTGAATAAATAATAGCATCAGCCATCGGCAATTTATGCTCGATAGATATATCCGCCGCATGATAGGCTAAAGATTCTGACAACGGAACGAGCTTTGTCTTCTGCATCTGTGCCATTGCCATATAGGCCTCTTCTTCACTAAATTCTGTCTTGATCTTCTTGTAGACTTCATACGAAATAATCGTGGGCGTCGCAATGTTTTCCGGCTTGTTGATATAGCCGGAGTACGCTTCCGCTAGATCACCATTCATAAAGTAATGCATCCAGCCGGAGGAATCGACCACAATCACCCCACCACTCCTTTGGTCCGCGAATGCGGACCGATTTTTTCAAAATCGTTGCAAAAGAGTGGTGGGGTCATGAAATATCCCTGTCTTTTTTCTCGCGAAGCCCTTCGAGGGAGATTTTCGGAATAAAACCTCTCATCTCAGAAATCGGTCTTACTGGCACTAGATGAATGATGCCGTTAATCGCAATACAACTCATCTTCTGCCCGGATTTAATGTTCAGCTCTCGCCGGACTTCTTTTGGGATCACCACCTGATATTTAGTAGAAACCAACACCTGTGACATGACTCACCTCACTAAATTGTATTACTTTTTACATATTGATACTATAAGTGTATTACGACACTGGTCATTTGTCAAGTGCCTTATAAAAGGTGTAAGGGTCAGAGGGGTCAGACCCCTGCATTTGAGGGGTCTGACCCCTCTGACCCCTCAATGGGAGGACAAAAGGAAAAGGGCGGGCTTTTGGCCCGCCCTTAGTTAAGATTAAGAAAGTATCAGATTAAGCGGCTTGACTTAGCATGCGTTTCATGGTGCTGAAAGCCAGGAATATATTATCAAACGGAATCTTGTAAATTTTACCCAGCACAAACCGCCTCAGGACGGCTACTTTCTTTTCTTGTCCGGATAGGACTTGGACAAATTTCTCGCTGTCTGAGATCGCCTCGTAGGATCTGGAATTGTAAACATCCAGCACCCGACTGATCTTTGTCTTATCGTAGCCCTTGAAATCCAGCTGACCACCCGAAGAAAAGAAATGTGCGAGCCCGCCGCTGATGTAGAAACGGCCCGCCCAGTCGGCCAATTCCTCTGTTTGGATACGGTTAATGGGAATATAAACTTTCCGGAAAACATCCAGATTTAGCTCCTCACGATGGGTATCTGCGTCCACGAATTGCACGATCACATCGCCTTTCGCCGTCCCGAACAAGATCAGATTCTCGGCCCGATATTTTTGAACCGCTTCACGGAAAAATGTTTGCTGAGCTTGCGTGAGGACCTCTAAACCGCTTAGATACAAATGGCTTTGGCGATTTTCCCTTTGTTTCAGGAAAGCCAGGGCTCGCAGAACAAGGTATTCGGCGTGAACTTCAAACTGAGAAGCGTCTTTTGACTGAAATCCGGAGAAAATGCTTAATGGCAGTTCATAGGTCACAGGGCTTGAAACATCCGAAAGATTTGAAAAAACGGCCTGGCGAATCTCGTGATCCGCGATGGTGATCGCCTGGACCAGGCCCTGTTGAACATTCTCAGCATGAACTTCTGTTGCGCGGAGCTTCGTGAGTTCCGACCTTACCTCTTTTGCAAGCTGAGTGGACGACAGTATCTTAATCTTATTGCCCTGTCCTTCTTGGTTCCTGACTTTCAAGTAATAGACTTCTTTCTCTCCTTCTTTGACGACAACCGGTTCAAAAACGAATGAGGCGAGCGCGAAAAGCTTGCTCGAACGAATGTCCCGCGTCCTTGCAACAAAAAGCTCCAGGGCAAAGGCCTTTAGCTCAGGGGACTCAACGACTTCTGGACCAAATTCAGAGACATTACTGACTGCATTATCACGCTCGCGGTTCAATAACGCGTTTAAGGAATTATCGCGAAAAACTAGAGGCCTTTTCACACTGTCCAATAGCTCTTGCGGGAAACGCGTTTCCTTCGGCGCTGCTACGAGTCGAGCGCCCTCCGGGCCTATCGGCCCGTAGGGCCGGGGGCCGGATTCTTTTAATCTTACTTCCTGTAATAGTTCTTCTAAACTTTCTATTTGCTTTAAAATGTCGGCATCAAAGCCCACTCCCTTATCTTGTGGAGTCAATTTGTTGCGCGCAACGCCTAAGGCGCGGATCGTCTCTTCTAATTCTTTGATCCCGTCGGTCAATTGTTCTTTCCGCGGTTGCAGTAGAGGAGAAGTAATCAGTTCGAGAATACGTTCGTATAACTCTTTTGCGGCAGCTAACCTTTCTGCGGTAGGGATCTCTTCATTCGCCAGCCGCGCACCGGAGATTAGCTTGCTTCTGTAAATTAAGATGTCTCTCGGGGCCGTGAAAGCGAGTTTGATAGGTTGGTTAGTCCTGCCTTCGGCTAATCCGGAGAAGAAAAGGCTTATTTGTTTTTGGCTGTCCAACGTTGTGACATACTGCTCGCTTCCAGGTTCATATCCTCTTAGAAAAAGAACCAGCGAAGAGAATTGCTTGGACTTTCGATCTTCGACCTCAAGAAGGACATGGGATCTTTCGCTTCCCTTACCAGGCAAGTATTTCTGAATTCTAAGTGTGTAAAGCGGATTGTCCTTATTTTTATCAAAAATTTCAATGGTGTCACCTTCTTTTGTCCCTAACACCAACGCTAGCCGCGCGCCATCCGTTGAAGATTGCAATCGTCCGAGTTCTTCTGTTAATACCCTCTTTTCTTTATTGAGTTTGCCAATTTCGACGCCGATCGTGTTCGGTTTAAGCACAGGCTGCTTTTCTAAATATCTTTCCTGTTTGCTTAATTCTCTAAGTTTTGTCTCAATCTCGACCAATCTTTCCTGTATCTGGCGAACGCGATCGTTAGCCGCCAACCGCGCGCCGCGGAGTTCCGCGCGCAAAATACGGACGGACTTGGGTGCTTCAATCACAAGACTTAGCCGATCGTATACTATATTTGTCGCTTTAATCGTAATTTTATTTTCGGGGCCGCCGATCACGATGGATTCACCCTCTTTGCGCGCATAAACCGGATGCGTACCTTCCGTACGGTGTCGGTCTTCAGGTTTCACAAGCGGAGTGTTATCCCTGATCTTGGCATCATAGATCTCCTGCCTGTTTACCGCCACATTTTTAGGAGCCACGGTGCCCAAAAGTACAATAAATTTATCACGGCCGGTCCGGTTAATTCGTTCCACTTTTACCCTGATGTTGTCACCGATCAGAATAGATTGGCCTTCTTTGCGGGTCAAAACCAACGCCAGCCGCGCGCCCTCTTGGCTAGGCGATAAGGCTTTCTGAGCATTTCTTAAAATCTGGGGATTTGAAAATGGACGTTCGCGTTTCTTGTCAGCTTCGATAATCATACGGAGAGAATCAATGACGACTGTGTCCGTGAGTCTTAATTGAACCGCCAGTTCAGTGATGGCTCTTGCTTGATAGGCATCGACTTTTTCCGGCGCAACGGGCAAGATCATTTGAATGAACCGGAGAGCCGCTTCCTTTTGTTTAGCTGCATCCCGTATAGCGAGGATTGTTTCCGTCGTGGCGGGTGCCGCCGTGCGCATCCACACCGTCGCATCATGTCCGGTCTTTTGATATTCGAGAACGCGCGCGATTCGTTCGAACAACGCCTCGGCGATGTTCTCTGCCGGAATATTTGCATTGATTTTTCCTTTCGCCCATTTTTTAAGAACCAGCGGATCGGTATAAGCTATCTGCTTTAAATCCCGCAAATGGGTCTTTATACCCCTTATTTGTTCGTCCGTAAGCCACTGGCCTTGGGGTTTATTGACGGTACCCTTAAGCACTGATTTGAGATAAATGATTCGCGTATCTCCTTTCTCCCGTCGAGTAATACCTTCGGGAGAATTAAGATAGTCTTTGACCTCGTTAAGCAAATCCACCTGCCCTTGCTCACTCGCCAACCGCGCGCCTCTTGAAAGTTTCAACGCGTTCAAAGAATTAACCAGTTCGATGAAAGCTTGGTAGAAAGGTCCTATCGCAACCATAAAATCTTCCGCACCTTCCTGAAAAGCATAGTCAAAAATGATATTCGTCTTATCCCGGAATACTTGATCGACATCGTCTACAAGAGCATCATAATTTTCATAGAAACGCGGATCCCGCTCATCCAGGAACTGCTTTAGAACCGTTTCCAACTGCTTAGTTATGTCCAAGAATTTGGCGATATCGCCCGAAGAAATGCTGGAATGAGAAACACGCTCTTCAAAAGATTTGTCACTAACCATGGCTAATAAATTGGACGCCGCCCTTTTGATCTCCTGTTTTAAGGCATTAACATCCGCCAGCCGCGCACCTAGTTGGCTATTGGCTAATGGCTGTTGGCTAATGGCTGAAGGGATTTCTTTTGCCACTAGCTGACGGCCTCTAGCTTCTAGCCGTTCTCCAAGCCGCGCGCCGGCGTTGGGGTTTTGAATAGCATCTATGATTTTTGGGTTTAGCCCGGGAAATCTTTGAAGCCACTGAACGCGTTCTGCGCGGAGTTTTGCGGTCAGAGCCGCTATTCCATCCGGAGTGTAGTGAACGCCCGGGTCAAGTCTGGAAATATCATAATCCGGCACTTCGTAAGCGACTTCATATCCCCAATCCGGATCAGGGCGTGTCGCAATATTCCCGCGAAAGAGCGCTTTAAAAAGCGCGGCGGAATCCGGCACATCAATTTTCGCGCCCGGCTTGGCGCCTTCGCCGTAAGTCGCCCCGACTTTGCCGGTATTTGCCAACACCACTTCGATCTGAGGAAGCGCTTCAAAAATTTCCAACAATAAATTGGCTTCAGCCGAAACGGACCCGACAATAAACGGGCTAAATCCGGCCTCACGCACGGATTCCCCGGCCCGTGTCGGGTCAGCCGCTGAAGTGATAACGGATTCGCCGAGCAAAAACAAAGCCGCCGCCAGGTCGGGGTTTAATTTGGCCATAGCCGGCACGATCGTCTCGCGGCGCGTCAACCAAACGACGATATCCAAACCGTCCATATCCACGGAAGGATGATCCGTGATTTGTGCGCGGCTCACCACACCGCGGCCATTGCCCGTAATATCGGTATTGTCATAATCTGGCACCAAACCGTCCTTGGCCTGGTTCATCCATACATTCGACAAAATCGTGCTCGGGTGTTTGGCGGCCTTAAATAATTCTGGTTCTTTGTTCGGATCAAGGCGTTCGGTCTTATAGTAAACGCCCGCTTCCAATCCTTTGACTTTCACCCCGGTAATTTTCCCGGCGGCGCTGCGCTCAATACGCAATTCGATAAAATCATCCTGAAACATGGTCGAAGATTCGTCGCCGCTTAAACCCTGCGTACCGACAAGCGTCGTTGTCTTGCCCGTTCCGGAAAGACCGGAGGCGATGACCCGCTTGGTGACGATTTTCCCCGTTTTTGCATCCAAGACTTGCACGATCTTGCTTCCGGCGTGAAGCGCCAGATTGCCTGCCTCTTTAGCCAGATAACCGTTGGACGTTAGAGCAGATTTTTTAATTTCACCAAAATAATCCGTCCCGAGCACCAGATTTATCCCGCGGCTGGGAATTCTTAAAATGTAAGGCTCTTTTTGATCGGCTAAACCGTATTGGGATAAATCAAAATCGGGCAGATCAATCGTTAAAATATCCGGCGTCGCCGAAGAAGCACCGGGCGCGGCGGGAAAATGCAGAGCCGTTAGCTCATGCGCCAAACGGCCATACTTGCTGTCCACTATAAGCCGGAAATGCCTTGAATCGGACGGGTCCTGCCCCACGCTCCGGTCCACTTGGATCAAATCACGACTCCTTAAATGATCTTCCACGGCCGCAAGCAGTTTCTGTGCGAACTTCGGATCGGCCGCGATTTGATCCGTGCCTACCGTGAACCCGTCAATTTCATAATGGGATGTCTTTTTAGCGCTGCGGTTTGTGATATTGCTATAGTAAATCGTGCTGCCATAGGCCGTTTTAAAATTATCCTGCAAAGCGGCTCTAAACTGCGCGATCTTAAGATCCGCAAGAGGTTTCCCCTTTGTATTCGCCATCGCAGCAACGGTCGGGTCGGTTCTAATTTCATCTTCGAATTGTGCCGCTCGTAACTTCTCGCCCTGGACGGCTAATTCATACAATTGATCCGCGCTCAAATCGGTCAGAATTTTTTTGGCCGGAATCATCAAAATATTACTCTGGTCCTTAGAAGACTTGGTCACCGCCAGCCGCGCGCCGGTGTTTTTCCCGTATGCCGGCGGAGCGTTGACGCGAACAATGCTGTTAAAATCCGTCTCTATATTCGTGGATTCGCTTAATACTTTGCCCTGCTTTATGGGAAAATAGGTTATGTTCACCACTTTATCGGTAAGAACCCCCTTGCCTAAAACGACTAGAATATCACCCGTCACTATTATGCCGATGGAAACAAAGTCAACAACACCGTGAATGCTTTGTAAATTTTTATCCTTATCACGATATTGAAGAACGAATTCATCGCCTCTATTTAGATGCTCCAGATCCGCGCTCAAATTCGCCAGCCGCGCACCTAGTTGGCTATTGGCTAATGGCTGTTGGCTAATGGCTGAAGGGATTTCTTTTGCCACTAGCTGACGGCCTCTAGCTTCTAGCCGTTCTCCAAGCCGCGCGCCGGTCGGTGCAATCTCCTCATTCAGGTGAATCAGATTTTCACGGTTATTGTGTGGTGCAAGCGTTCTATCGTTCCAATCCACATATGAATTTTTATTGAACAATTCCCTGGCCTGTCTTGTTCTGAGAAGTGTTCTTGCTGTGCCTGTCCAAACAGCGCTTGCGCCAAGGACAACGACTGTTTTTCCGGCATATTCTTTATTGATGTGCTGCAAAAAACGATCGACTTGATCGGCAAACTCGATAAAACTCTGGCCTTCCGGTAAATTTTGACCTGCGGGCGGTTTCATAAACGCGTCTCTTTCTTTCTGACGTTTAGAAACCGTCCTCAATTCTTCGATTTCTTCGAGCTGAGCTCTGGATTTGGATTCGAGCGCGCCAACCTCCAACTCGAATAAATTTTCATCGATTTTGACTTGATACGCTGCTTTATTTGAAACGTTCTCGTCGGAAGAATTATCGATGGTGATTCCGTGAGTGCGAGCCACCTCAACAAATTGTGCTGCCGTTTCCTTCGAGCGCTTTTGAGGGCTTCGCAAGAAAATAACGGACTCATTGCTTATAAGTTTCTTCCCGATAGTCTGCCAAAGCTCGTTTGAACTCTGTATTGCTTGTTGAATGCCCGTTTGGGTAAGCGAAGTAGAGATATTGTCGTTAGCGGCTTTAGCGACCTCATCCGCTCTTTTACCTTGAATGATAGAATTCTCATTTAATGATGTGACCGCATGCGGCTGAATCCATACATCGGCATTAAGCACTAGCGGCGTAAAATCCGGATTGTAAGCGATTCTGTTCTGCTCTCCCTCGGCTAGTTTGAAACCGAGACGCTGCATTGTCTCTTCCTGCGCCAGCCGCGCGCCTTCTACTTGTCTGCGCAGTTTATCTATCGCCTCTTTTAAATCTTTTTTTTGCTGATTTGTTAGATCGTTTCTATGATTACTATAAAGATGTGTAGCCTGGCGAACTGCCTTACGTATTTCCTCAATATTATGAATGCCCTCAACCTTAAGAATTGCCAGAATGTTATTCTCCCAATCTGTTATTGGCTTTGCTTCCGTTGTTGCGGTCGGTAATGCCGAAGGTTGTGTCTCAGCTTCCCGTATTGGAATCGTAACCTTGTAAGGAGAATTGTCCGCGGTGATCTTATTGATATTAAGCCACAGGGGATAAGTATATTCCACGGAGCTTGCGTCACCTCTAGGGCCGATGTTTCCGACGGATCGGATAAAGGCCCAGTTAAAATAAGCGGCTTTGGCGCGGATGTCATCGAATTTGTTGTTCTCAAATACGTCAATGACATTTTCTATCTTGCCATGGGGTGTCACCGTAAAGCTCACGGCGACCACCGTGGGGATTGAATGAGTGCCGGGTGAGGATTTGTCCATCGCCACCGGTAACACAAACGCCCAGTGGGAACCGCGTTCGTCGCCTTCAGTGATAAAGAGATTGTTCTGCATCCACCGCACGGTATATTCGGCGAACTTGGTATCCATAATGCCGGCGGGGTCATCTTTGCCGGCGTATATGCCGGAAGTGACCTGATAGAGCCTGTCGGTTGAGTTGGAGGCGACAAGATTGACACGGCCGTTGGCATCGACGGTACGGATAGCCTTTATCTGGAATTCATTCACGGCGCCAAGCATTCGCTCGATCAGTTTTCTTTCCTCGAGATTGGCATAATCAAGAATGATCGGTTCCTGCGGGACCTCTTTTTCATTTTGATATTCAGGACGGACTTTCTCGACTTCAAAAAGAAGATTGGTGTAAACACCGTCTTTCAGGGCCTGTTCGGCGGCCTTCATAAAGGGCACGCTGAAAGCACCCGGCGAGGCCTTATCAAACGCAAAAACGGTCCAGTTGCCTGGGTCGACATAACCTTCCGCCGAACCAATCCCTGAGCCTTTGACATTGCCCGTAAAGGTGAAGGCGGCGCTGGCCTTTTTCTTTGACACGCGCTTACCGGAAGCCTGCGCTTCCCATTCAGAGTGGAATTTTTCCTCAAGGGCTTTGAGCTCATCCTCATCGATAGCTCTTGGGTTCTCAAGGGATAATGCTTTTAAATTTTCCTTCATGATCTCGAAGGTCGCAGGATCGATCTTAGCCTCTTCAAAAGAATCTAAATCCTTGGCATTGGGAAGGTCCTGAAGAAGCCCGTAGGGGGTGCGCTCCAAGACATCATCCGCGATGACCGTCCAACCGGCCGCCCAGAAGGCGCGCCAGGCCAGGCCATGGATCTCTTTGTCCTGAATAGGCCGGTCGTGAATGATCTGAAGTTCGATATCATCCCCGACACGGAATTCGATCACACCATTCTTTTCATCGGTCGCTTCCCGATCAACGGATTTACGTTTCACCAGATAATCTTTAATCAGACCGTCCCGTTTGGCTTTTTCAAGAATAGCCCTTGCCACGGCCATGTAAACCGACAGCGGCTTGGTATGTCCCAGGGCGGACCCGATGTCAGCCTTAAAAATAGAACTTGTCAGTCTTCCCTCTTTGGATTCGATCTGCTTAGGTCTCTTGACGGGCCGGGCCTTAAATTCATCAAAGGCTTTCCCGGCTTGGCTATTGGCTTTTTCAGTCGTCAAGGCCGGCTGTGAAAAACCTTGTTCGTTCAAGAGCTTGGCGAACTCATCCCGGATATAATCCAGGTCCCCCCTGACGCTGAATTCGGCGCTTTCCTCGATCACATCGACGATTTCATCGAACTGACCGGTCCGGCGCGGGTTTTTATCGAAGACTTGGGTTCCCCATATAATGGTAGGGGCATAACCGGCAAACTCGCCTCTTAGCTTCTCAGGGGTAAGATTCACCGCCTCTTTCAGGGTCACGGGTTTAAGAGAGAGCCTTCTTCCATGGGTCCCTTCGATAATCCGCGGAGCGGTTCCGGGGCCAGAGATCCCTCCCACGGCTTCGGCGCCTGCTTGGGAATGGTAAAAAATAACTTGAAGATCCCCCAGAGAGATGGCCTGGGCAACGGGTTCATCGACGGGGAACCTTGAGGTTTTGCCGACAAAGATGGCCTTCACCGTATGCATGGCGGTTTTTAACACGGCCAGAAGATGGAACAGGCCCCTGTTATTGTTGCCCCCGGGCAAGGTGAAGCCCAAACCCTTTTGTCTGGCTTCGGTATTCTGGGCTACAAAGTAAGTCCCGTGTGTGCCTTCAATGGCTTGTTGGGTTGTAATATTGGGACTGGCATAAAGGTCAAATAAAATCCCATCCGAGGATTTTTCAGCGCCGCCCACAATGACCTGGCGAAGTGTCGGCTGTGAGGGCCGCTTGCTATAGCGGACCTCCCCTTCCTTCCAATTCAGGAGTGCGCGAAGCTGGGTAGCCTCTGACGGAACAGGGGCAAGTCCTCTTTGGTTTACCGTCTCATCTAAAGCGCCAAATAAAACAGCGTCTAATAGGCTCGAGATCCTTTGACTCTTGGCTCCGTCATTATGAGAGATATCCAAGAGAAGGTAGTTTCCGATGCGCGTGATAAAATGGTCTTTAATCACGCCTTGTTTCTTGAGTTGATCCAGAAGTGTCTCGGCTTTCTTAACCAGCGATTCAGGGATCTGGGTGACCGGTCCAAGAACTTTTGACAGATCGACACTGACAAAAAGCTCGGTGGTCCGGTTATGGTCACGATCAATCCATTTGGCTCTCTGGTCGTCTTTGGATTTTTGATAGAGCGCTTTTACTTTGGATTCAATGGCTTCATTGCCTCGGGCTTCAAGACCGCCTTCAGCGGATAAGTTCCAATTTAAAGTGGCTACCTCATGGGATACTCGATTTATTACTTCTTGCGCACTTGGCTGGTCTTGGTGAATCAGCTGGGCCAAGCGTTTGAGGTAGGCGACACTTAGATAGATTGTTTGGGGCTCTTTGACTTCTTGACCGTCCTTTGTATAAGGGAAGGTGCCGGCGGTGGCGACCACAGAACCTGTGTCATCTTTGTAAAGCTCAGGAGACGCCTCGCCATAGTAAGAGTGGGTTTGGGGAGGATACCCCAGAACCTCGGTCAGGAATTTAACCTCCTCGGAATTAGGAGTCGCGGACTCAAGAACAAAAGCAAATCGGACATGGTTCAGACTGCCGGTAGGGAGATGTTGAGCGGCTTTTTGAAGTAAAGACAAAGAATCCCTGAGATCGTTTTCAGCCGTCTTTTGTTCGTCTGGGGTCACGCCTTCAAGCTCCCTAGATTCACGGCCGGCGGACCAGGCGCCTTTCACAAAGTTAGCAATAGCGTCCTTCTGCTGATCTTCTTTATTCTTGGGTGTCTCGGCGTAAAGGTCAAAGTCACTTAATGAAAAGGTAAAAACACGGGATTCGATAAAGGCTCTTGAGACCTCATGGCCTGCGAGCTGAGAAAGACGTTTTTGCTGGTCCTGGTTAAGAGACGCGGCGGGATTTGCGGGGGTTGCGATGACGGCTTGATGGGCGAGACGGGCGCCGGATGCCGCTTCGATGGCTAGATCGAGGAGCTCTATTTGTCCGGTTGTAAATCGAGCGTCATTTGTTCCGATTGACCGACGGAATTGTTTGCCCTTGAGTAGATCATTTTGGACGAGCTCATCGACGCGTTCCCTATTTGAGTTTTGCAAAGCTCGTTCAAGCTTATCGTCAAAACTCGCCAGCCGCGCGCCCGCCAAAGTTAAGGCGGGCTGCGCCAGGCTCTCCTTCTCTGTGGAGAGCCGCGCGCCAGATTCGGAGCGGGTTTGAGTCGGCACAAAAGCCTTTTGGTAAATGGCATCGTAACGTCCCGATTCATTAGTGTCGTTAAGGAAACGAAGAAGACCTATCTTCCCCTCCCTGACGAGGTTGAACATCGGAACACCTTTCTTCAATCCGAACTCGGGGATCTCCTCGGCAGGTCGAAGCAACCGGATTTCGGGGACCTTTCCTTTATAGCGCGGGTTCCGCACGAAGCGGGGTTGACCATCCGGCCCTTTCACCACCCAATAGGGCGCACCGTGGTGGCGTTTGATATATTCAAAGTCAGGGCGTGCTTCCGTACTCACCCAGTCCGTCATCACAAATGGCGTCGCGCCGATATTAATGCTAATATGCTGATAACCCGGTGGAAAGAGGACGTGGTCCCCTTCTTCGGCAAAGATAAACATGACATCTGCAATATCTTCGGAATCTTCGGAGACCGTCTTGAAAAGCAGGTAGCCGTTCCTCCCGTACACGGTCTCGTAAACTTCGGGCAGGCCTGAAAGATGATGATGCCCCTCAGTCCGGATATATTCCTCCCCGATGAAACCTGCGGGTAGGACCGTAACATCAGGCCGTAATTTGTTTTCTTGCAACAGTGTCCGTAGTTTTTTATCATTCCAGTAAGCGCCTTGATGCCCATGATAGAGGATCTTTTCCGGGCTATAAAATTGCGAAAGGTCCGGCTGTCGACCAACATTTCCTTCTTCATCAACATAGCCGACTGCTAATTTCAGACTCTTCCACAACGCGTCCCCCGACATCACATTCCCGCCGATTGTCTTTTGCCACGCTTTGAGAAAACCAACACCATCACCGTAGGTGACCGCAAGAGTCGACGGGTCAAAAACAGCGGGAAGCCCAAGAAGCGGTGTCAGTTCCACGGCCCGCGCGCCGAAAGCATCTAAAAAATTGAGATAAGCTTTTAAGGACGCCGCCTCAATTTGAGTGTTGCCGTCTTTACTGTCAAGCACATCCGTAAAACCTTTTCTCCTAAGATATTGCATGACGATACCACCGATGGAAATATACCGGTCGTGGACGGAAGGCGACTCAAGTGTTTCTCCCTTTCGCGCGGGTGTTTCATAAGAGGCGACAAATGTAGGGTCATTGGATGAGGCGCGCATCACGAATTTACCGGCAGGCAGTCCGTCTGCCGTCTTAAAGCGAACTTCGACAAAGCGATACATTTTATCGGGGCTGGTACTCGGTTTTTGATAAACCAATTCGTCTATCGTCAAATCTCCAAAAGTTTTTCCAGGTCTAAAATAGCTTATCAGACTCCTTATGACTCTATTTCTTGCTCCGGCAATCACCACTTGCGTGGGTTTGGTCTCAAGCGTCTTTCCATCCGGGTTTAGCTCAAATCGCCAATCGTCTACTCCGGACAGCTTCCTTAAGAGACTCATCGAGATCTCAGGCTGAAAACGGAGAGATTGTTTGAACGGGACGGTATTGGCCTTAAAAAAATCCATAAAAGGGTTCACCGACTCCGGATGGGCCGTCTGGTATTGCCGGGCCATGACCGCGAATTGGATCGCCACCGCAATAGGATTTTCATAATCGCCGGTAACGCGAGTCCAGGTATGCCCGGATCTTTCGCCTAACATCACGACTAGATAACCTTGTTTCTCCAATTCACGCGCCTTTTCTTTAAGAAAAACATAACCGGAGTCCGTCAAGAAAGATTCCGCTCCGTTTTGTTTGGCGATGACGTCAACCATATCCGAGGAGAGAACATCCCGCACAAACGCGAGCTTCTTTCCACCGGTTTTCTCGGCCAGGTCTCTATATCCGCCCTGTTCAAGAAGAGGACGGATCAGAGCCGCTTCGAGATTATCCGGCGGAAGAATCAAAAAACGGCTTATCCTTCCATCCGTCAATAAACATTTTTCTTTTTCATCGTCGGTCAGTTTATCAAACTCCGCTTGCGTAATTTCAAAACGTACCACGATCGCTCCCCTATCCCCGTCGAGGTCAAAAGATAGGCCGATAAGGACACGTTCGTCATGCATTCTTTTCATGAGATCTGATAAATTTTCCCTCGCCGAAGGGTCTGCTCCATGCTCGCCGCCAAGCGCGTAAACATCCGTATTTAAACCGATGGCGTTGGCGCCAAGTCGCCTTAAGGATTCGACCCCCAGGGACCCGCTTTCCGTATGCCTGCCGTCAACAACGATCGCCATGCCGTCCAAAGGCAGGGAACCGGCCGGAATTGCATCCTCCCATTTTTTGATAACCGTAAGAATGTCGTCCGGAGCCCTCCTGTATGCTTCATCCAATTGAGCGAGAGCCCCTGGTTTTGAAAAAGCATGGCCGATCAAAACATTGTTCCGAATCACATTTTCTCTAATATCCGCTTCGACAATTTCTCCACTAACCGTGCTTGCAGAAGACGTACCCGGAGTAATTTTGCCGTAGGATTTATAAGATTCGTCTTTTATTTCACGCGTACTCAAGCTGGACAAACGGCCTTCGATATCAGAAATGCTGATTTTACCGCCTTGAATTTTTTCTCCCATTTCCGCGACAACGTGACTGGAAGTAATAAAAATCGAAGCTAAAGGATTGAATTGCTTGACCGACCAAGAATAGGATGTGGCTGTATCCATATGTTTTGCCGAAGTATAAATTACATCCAGCCCCGCATAGGCCAAGCCGGCCGCCAAGGCCTCGATAATTTCCGGATCAACGATCCTTCCGTCGTTTGCCAGAACGACAGTGCGTTTTTTAACGCCTGATTTTGCCGCGCGGTCCAGAGCCATCTGACCCCACACGATCCCCCAACGGAACCAAACAGCCGGCGAAGGTGCGCCAACGCCCCTTGAACGGTAATCATAATCACGCAACATTTGCCGCACCAATTTGGCGTCGGTTTGGCTCAACGGTTTTGACAACGTTGACGAATATTTCCCGATAAGTTCCTGCTGGCGGCCTTCTAACGACACGGTGGGGTGTTCGCCATTGACCATCACCACATCGTCCCTATTTAAAAGAAGCGCTGTTTCGTTTGGACCCAAAGCCGTGACAGCCTTACTGAGTATAACCGTTGTGCCACGTTCGACCTCAACCGTTAACGGCTCCCGCATGGTTATCTGTCTTAAGACAGCTTTTAGCGTTAACCTTTTCTCAGATATCACAAACTTCTCTCGTGCGGCCACTTTTTCCGCCGCCAGCCGCGCGCCGGCGAGGGCAAAATCAAGGTTATGCGTGATACGTTTGCCGGTGGTTTTCCAAGTGTCCGTATAAAGGTTGATTCTGCGGGTAGCTTCATCGAGGTTAGAAACATTGAGAACGATGTTCAACAAGTCGATGTACCACGCAAACTTCACCGGATCGAGTACATAAGTTTCAACGATTTGACGGGCGATCGGAAGCGTTGTCGTCTTGGAATCATCGTGCACGTCTTTATTGTCCGCGCTTAACAATTTTTGATACTCTTGTTCCAAGAGTTTCTTAAAGAGTTCGTCAGTAAACACATCTCCCGCTTTGACGCCTAGTTCAGAATCATCTTCAGTGATAACGGCCTTTTTATGCACCCACTCGTGAAGGATGCTGAGACGGATTTCACCGGTAGCCGCGTCTTCCATAAGATATAAGATGGAGTCATTTCCGAAAAAGTCGGCGGGTTTCAATGCCGCGGCCGCAAAACCTCTTTCAAAAGCGTTGCCATACTGCAAACCGACGCTGAGAAGATTGCGGGCGCCCCGGATGGTTCTCGGAGCCTCGGGAAGCTTTGTGAGTCCCGTGGCATCTTTTGCGGCGTACGTAAGCGGTTTGACTTTCATTTCCAAATTATTTACTTTGGGCGTTCCGTCGGCGTTGGTTTGTCCGGCGAAACCTTTTTCCCAAATAGGTCGGACAATAGGCACCATTTTGGGTGAAGCCACCCACTTGCCGCCGGCGCCGGCGTTAAATTCGCGCTGTCCGCCAGCCACCGCTTTTTTCATCGCGGCTTCTACTCCCTCTTTCGATCCGACAGGAATATTGGGCTCCATGCCGCCGATCCAGTGAACAGTGTTGCCATTACGGTCGGGCGTATAAGAAGCGCGGCGTACACGGTCTTCATAGTTACCCATGTAACCGTAAGTCATCGTGATTTCTTCAATGTTCGGGTTGATGAATTTTTCATCCCATGCCTTGGCATCGGAGACGCTGTTGATATAATCCCAGCGGCCGGTGTTGAAACCGACAAAGTGTTTGCCTAAAGCGGCTCTTATCTCCATGAGCTGGAAAGATTCTTCAAGCTGTTCGACGAGCACAAAAGCCTTGATCGTACCGCGTTCGAGCGGTTTGTCCTTGTAAATCAATGAATCCTCCAACGCATCCATGATCTTGGCCATAAACGCGGCCTCTTCGGCCGTCTGGAGCTTGGGAAGATAAAAAGTCGGCGTAGATCCTTCATCCAAAAGACGCTCATAGTTATTCACGATGTAAAGCACCATGTCTACGATCGTGGCCGACATCGCGTATTCTTTCCCGTCAATGGTGACTATCGTGTGGCGGTCGTTCAAATGAAGCCCGCGCGTGCGGTAAAGCTTTGTCGTGAAATCCAGCTGCTTTTTCCAATCAAAACCGGCAGGTTGGAATCCGTCGCGAACGAGTTCTTGGGCTAAATTTTCAGCGACTTTCATAAATATGGGATCTTTATGAATGGCCAGCGTGAGATTGCGGATATTGTCCAGGGACATCGTGTCGACCTGTCCCAATGCGTCCTCTCCGTCAAACATCCAACCGTCGGCTCCTGATAAAAGCGCGTAAGCAATATTACGGAGGCTTCTCTCGAGAGTTTCCCTCGGTCTTGCCGCAGGTCCCGTTCCCTGGATCCATTGCCTTTGTAAATCCTGCGGGATGGAGGCGCCTTCAAAATTGCCTTTGCGCGCGTCACGAACATAAATTTTGGTCCCGGGAATGTAACTGTTGGGATTGAGGAACGTGATATCTTTTTTATTGGCGGCACGATCTTCGCGGCGGTTGTAACGCTTTTTCATCAAATCATTTTGCTCTGCCGTCAACGGCGCGAGCTTCTTCAATACGCTTAGGGTTTCCGGCGTATAAATGTCTTTATAAGCGCCCTCGACATTGCCGACTTTGTCATCCTCACGGAAAGAAATCTCCGCCAGCCGCGCGCCGACGCTAATTCCAAAAGCCTTGGTTAATTCAGCCACGTCGACCTTGCCCATCTCACCTGTAAAACGAGGCTCTCTTTTCTCGGTTTTTGTACCTGCCGATACGTCAAACCCTAGAATCGCTTGTACCCCCTCAGCATAATCTGGATTTTGAGTAGCCAAATATTTTACGGCCTTCAACTGATGGTCTAACGCGTCTTTAAAACTCGTGACCTCATCGATAAGACTTAACGTCACTTGAAGAGCAATAGGTGAACGTAGTTGCAAAATCTTTAACGTCTGCTCCGCGAAAGGATCCGTGTTTCTCTGGGCCTCGAGAGACTGAACAATCTCCAGAAGAGTCGCCTTATCACTGCCAAAATACTTGTTGATGCCTTCCAACTTTGGTGAAGTCCTATCGACTTCACCAGTTCTCTGCTTCAAAATCACACCCAATTCACGGAGAATATCATCCGCATCAAATCCCCTGCGACTCAGCTCGCTCACCAATTTTTTAATGTCGCTCTCCAACTCGGCGAGGTTTGTGGCCGGTGAATAAAAAATGTTTTCAAAACCTAAAGCATTAGACTCCGCCACATTAAAACTATCTCCCGTCAGGCCGTAATACCGCGCTGCTGGTGTGCGCACTCTCAAGCGCATGTGGTAAGGGTTCGCGTTTCCGAGAGGCAGCCCCAAACCGGTATCCAAAGCCGCAAACTTGGTTGTTTCATCCGCCACAATAAAATTGCCCGAGCTTACTAAACCTAAGGCACTGCTAATGACCCACCCGTTCACAAACGAGATCACTGCTTTCGCCCTTGATAGATCCATTATCTCCTGTAACAGTGCGTATTGTTCCTCATAAAATCTATCAACAAAGCCTATCTTCCCCTCGTGGATCGCACGCACCACCGATTTGATATCATCCCCTGTGCTGAAATTTGTCCCAACACCTTTCAACACGACCGCCTTAATGTTAGGATCGGTTTTAACTTGTGCTAGATAAGTGCGCAATTGACGCACCATCTCCAGTGTGAGCGCGTTCCCGGACGTTGGCCTGTTAAGGGTAATAAAAGCAACTCCATTCTCCGCCGAGAAAAGAACCTCCTCGCCGGTGAATGCGCCCAAACCAGCCTCCTCGCCCAGTTGGATGCCCAAAGCCGCAAATCCATGTTCCGTAGAATCTTTTCCGCCAGCGCTTAAGTCGGAAGCGCCGCGATTGGACAACCTATCTTCGCCGTCAACCCGAGGAACGCCAGCCGCGGTCTGATGTCTTTCAAATCTTGAATCCAGTCTCTGCTCTTCCTGTTGCACATTGCGCACATATCCAGCCGCGCCGCGTGATACAAGGTCCATGCCGACTCTATAAGTGTTGAGCGTGGAATTATGGTCTTGAAAAATGGTGACAAACTGGATCTGATAACCGAGCTTGCCCATTTCGGGGCTAAAATTTTCCAGCATGTCGAGGAAGAAAAGAATATCCTTGGAATATTTCCTCCAAGTATCCTGTTTATTCCAATTGAAACCTTTAAGCGCTTTGGCGGCTTTGATGTTTGCTATCTGCTCCTCCGTTAAAGAATCTTTCCATTTTTCAGGATTGCTCCAGTCAAACGAAGGCGAGAGATTTAAAGATAGAAATGCGTCTTTGCCCTGAGGAACCGCTTTCACATTCGCCGACAATTCAGCGGAATGTTTTTTATTAGGGCCGTCCTGCTCCATCCAGCCGATATCGGCTATTTTTAAAAATTCGCGCATACGAACGGAAGAATTGACGACGCCCAGTTTTTTATCAATCTGGTAATAGCCTTCGAAAGTTCTGGCCGGTTCCCAATCCCAATCGACCTCGACGCCGAATTCAGCCTTAGCGGCTTCCCTCAGCTCCTCGATGGAGCGCGGCACCTTCTGGGTCTCTGTGCTTTCATTGAGAGGGTTCGTGAGTGCCAGCCATTGCTTACGTTTAGCTTCGTCCTGAATAGCGTCCGCGACGGTTTGAGCAAATGTCTTTAATTGGGCCTTGGAATTCCAAAGATCGGAAAGCGCGCGCATGGCGGCTATTTCGTCTTCGATATCGGCGGGTTTTAGATTTAAAATTTCTTGAACGGACAAAGACGCGACCGTGCTATCGTCATAAGTGGTATCGAGCACCGTGTCCATGGTTAAACGGTCTTCGCCAAATTCAATAGATTCGCGGCTATTCCAAATTTCTTCCGCGTCCAAAGTATAACCCGCTTCATTGGAGAAAAGCTGGTTCGGTTCCACGCGCCGGCCCGTGATCACGCCGCGAAGCGTCCAAACCTTGCGGATGGCGGCCACCAGATCCGGGTGCTGCCCAGCCAGTTCGTCCAAACGGATCTGACTGTCGCTGAAATCGCGTCTCGCCAGCTGAATGATGTATTTTAATTTAGGAAGATTTTTGGTGGACGTTCCAAGAATGAAATAATGGTCACGAATATCGTCATTGCTTTGAAGTAGCTTGGCCGCCTCCGCGTCCGTGCGGGCGATGATGACGAGATTGGAACCGAGTTTGTCCGCTTCTTTTCTGGCCTCAACCAAACGCTTCATGTGTTCGGAAATGGATACAAGCACTTTACCGGACATGTGGCCGCATTTTTTCTCGCCCTGCACCTGGTCTTCCATATGGATGCTCGCGGAATTGGCGGCGACAAAGAGCCTGACCATTTCTTTGACGGACTGATGTCCTGTGTCGCCATCCGCGAATATGGGGATGAGGTAATCCACAAGCTGGGCCTTGAGCGCAAAATAAGAAGCTTCGCGCAACGCGTCCCTTTTTTGCTGAGAAGTGGAGCTTTTTTGCGCAATGGCCTCTTCGACTATTTTTTCAAAAATAGCGCCAATATAAAGATTTGGATTTTCACGCGTAGCATTGACGTAAATCCATTTGGATTTTCCGTTCTCAGTGGCCGCGGACACGAATCTTGCCACCCATGCCGCTTTGGCCTGATTTAATTCAGCCGGAGACTTTGCTCTGATCTCTCGGAAGAGCTCATCGAATATTTTCTCGATCGCTTTGATCCTCTGGCGGAAAACCACTTTTTGGTTGGTGTCTTTATTTTGTAAAAATTTATAAATTTCTGCGATTCTTTTCGGCACGGTATCGAGAGGGTATTTGGCCAGATCCGGTTCACCGTAGTGATGGGACATCTGCCAGCCGCTGAAATAGAGGATTTTCGCGCCCGCTTCTGCCATGGCAGCCGCATTGGGTCCGTCCATTACGCCGCCCGTCGCGACAAAACTGCGGGTGCGCTGAGCTTCCGCTGCCGCGTTATAAAGTTTGTCCGCAAGAATATTCTGCAGTTTAGGCGCTTCAAAAACGCCTTCTTCGACCATGACTTCGTATAAATCATCGGCGGTCCAGAGACGATTTGCTTTGATTCTGTTAAAGCGCGGTTGATTCAAAAACCGATTAATGGAGGCTATTTTTTCACGTTTCTCAGCGGAAATGGCCGTCGCCAGCCGCGCGCCGGAGGCCGCAAAAGCGGACAGGATCGGGACAAAGGTGTCGCCTTTTTTGGCCGCGCCGCCAATCAAACCGCCGTCTATATTTAATTCTTGTTCAAAAGAGGCCACATTTTCAGGTTTCACACTGCCGCCGTATTGAATTCGCGTCTTGGAAGCCACCTCTAATCCGAATTGCTCCAAAAGGGCCTGGCGGATAATCTTTTGGATACGATTGGCCTCTTCTGGAGAGGCGGCTCCAATAGCTTTTGGACCAATTGCCCAGATGGGCTCATAGGCAATCACCAAACCTGATGTCAAAATTTGATCGGCCGTTAATCCGTCCAGACCTCTTAACACTTGCATGCGGACGAATCCCTCCGTCTGACCGGCTTGCCTTTGTCCGGCGCTTTCTCCAACCGCCAGCACCGGTTTCAATCCGCCGATAGCGATCAAATTTTTAATTTTTTGGTTGATCTCTTGATCCGTCTCACGAAGCTCTTCGCGGGCCTCCGAATGACCCACGATGACGTATTCAACTCCTAAATTCTTAAGCGTTTGGGCCGTAGGCAGGCCGCTCGTATGCGCGCCTTTTTCTCCGTGCGAGACGTTTTGAGCGCCAAGCTTGATAAGCCCTCTGCGGATCTCTCCCCTCAACTCAAGAAGCTGTATCGCTCTGGCCAACGCTTCCAAATGCGCATCTTGCGGCGCGATGAAGACGTCTATACTGCCCAGATCAAGGTTTGGCCGTTGGTTTTTAAGCGCCTCCAGGCTCCCTGCGATTTCGTGAATCAGCTGTTCGTGCTGAATCGGGGATTCAAATTCCAGCTTCAGATTTCCGCCGATGACCGGTTTTCTCGAAAAACTTTCGGCCTGATCAAGCTGTTGGAGCAGGGCCGCTTTATCCCTATCCAAAGGATTGACTTCGGCATAAGCAACCTGACCTTGAAGAACTTCGGGCGAAAGTTCGGTTGACAGTTTATTCTTTAATCCAGGAAAAATCACTATTTCGCCGTCCACATCGATAAGAAAAATATCCGCCGGATCGACGTGAAGTTTTTCCCAAGTACCAGCGGAACGATTTCTAAATTCTATCAGATGGCCGGATAACCGCAAGGTGGTCGGAGGTACGTCGGAAGGATTAAATCCTCCTTTTGCGTATTGCTGCACAGGCCTCAGGATATCGGCCTCGCGCTGATTTGCAGGCAGTTCGGCCAAAAGTGTTGTAACTAATTTTGATCCCTCTTCGGCCGATAACCAGAAAGGTCTGCCCGATAGGTTGATGGCTTTTAAGTCATTTGCCAGCCGCGCACCCAAAGATTGTTGAGCTGTTGAGTCGGTGAGTTGTTGAGTTGATGTCCCTGATACCCCAATACCCCGATCTCCTAATCGCTGATCCCCTGATATCCAGATGTCCTCTTTCCCCGCCAGCCGCGCTCCCGGTGTGAGTTCGGAGCTTGGAGTTGGGAGTGGGGAGATTTTTGGCAATCCGAACTCCGAACTCCGGACTCCCAACACACTCAACGGCGCGCCAAACTCCCCGGCGATTGCCGCCAAAAATGGCATATCTTTACCCATCCAAGGTCTAAGCATGTTGGCTGTGCTATGTGACTGCAATTTGCCAACATTGGCGATATAGCGGTTCACGAGTGTCGGATCAATTTGTTGGTTCAAAAGCAGTTTTTCGTATCGCTTCTGGTTGGTTTCATGAAATACCTGCGGGCGGATCGAGACGTAGGAAATTTTCTTGGACTTCAAGAGACTCTTGAGATTCGGCGCGTGATAACCGCCAGTGATAAGGACGGCCTTCGTTTCAGATTCTTGTGACATCTTGGAAAACATGTTGTCAAGGAATGCCT
>CAYJXB010000001.1:0-58378 GCA_964374005.1 uncultured Planctomycetia bacterium | reverse complement strand
ATTAGGACATTTCTAATTTGGTGGAACTAGGACATTTCTATTTTGGCTGTACAAAACCACTTTAACCCCTTGACAAATAAGGAATAGGGTGTTACCCTTCTACTTTTCTCATGTGAGGGAATGATGGGCACTTTTTTTGCGGACAACAAAGACTATCAGAATAAAAAATGGGAGATTGTTGACGCCAAAGGGCAGGTGGTAGGTCGTTTGGCATCAAAGATTTCCAGAATATTGAGCGGTAAACTTGAGACCGATTACACGCCTCACATTGAAACGGGGCATGGGGTCATTGTGATCAATGCCTCACAAGTCATGGTGACCGGAAACAAGGCCAAGCAAAAAATTTATAAAAACTTCTCGGGTTTCCCCAGCGGACAGAGAGAGAGAACTTTTGAAAGGGTTATGAAAGAGGACCCGACCTATGTGATTAAACATGCGGTCAAGGGGATGCTTCCCAAGTCAAGACTCGGCAAACGAATGATCACACGGCTTTTGGTGTATGCCGGAGGCGAGCACCCTCACCAGGCGCAGAAACCCAAAGCGTATTCGTTAAAGGATGTCAGATAAATGGTAAAAAAGGAATTATTAAAAGCGGACAAAAATAAGGAAATGGCCACCGGCAGAAGAAAGGAAGCCACGGCTCGTGTCCAGCTGTACAAAGGAAACGGAACCATTCAGATCAATAAAAGGGGACTGTCCCAATACTTCGGGAGGCCGACACTTCAGATGATCGTGAAACAGCCGCTTGAGGCGGTGAGTCTGAGCGATAAAATCAATATCATTGCGAATGTCCGGGGCGGAGGACTCGCCGGCCAGGCGGGCGCGATCCGTCACGCCATTTCCAGGGCACTCATTCAATACGATGAAACTTTGAAATCATTGCTGCGCCGCGGCGGTTACTTAACACGCGACCCTCGCATGAAAGAGCGAAAGAAGTACGGTCGCAAGGGAGCTCGGCGCCGATTCCAATTCTCGAAGAGATAACGGAATTATAGCGACAAGAAGACGATTTAGAATATTCGTAACTTCATATTTGGCCGAGCTTTACGCTCGGCCTTATTTTTTATTTTTTGACATCCGGAGAAAAGCTCTCTATAATGTAGTTTTTTAAGTCTTTTGATCACAAGGACTAGAGGAGAAATGAAAAAATTAAATGTCGGAATCGTTGGAGCGACTGGATACACCGGCGAAGAACTGGTCCGGCTTCTCGTGCGTCATCCCCACGTCACGATCCGCTACACGTCGGGGAAAGAGGATCGTGAAGTCAGGATCCAGGATATTTTTCCTTATCTGAAAAATAGTCTGGATCTTGAATGCAAAGCCCTATCGGTCAAGGAGGCCATTGAAAAATGCGATTTTGTCTTTTTATCGCTCCCTCATACGGTGTCGATGCAATACGCGCCGTTTTTTTTGAAAGCAAGAAAAAGAGTCGTAGACATCAGCGCGGATTACCGGTTGGAAAACGCGACTGTTTACGAAAAATTTTATAAGACACCACATCGGGATGTCGAAAACTTGAGGCAGGCGGTGTACGGACTTCCGGAAATCCATCGAAGACAGATTCGGTCGGCCGCGCTGGTGGCCAACCCCGGTTGTTATTCGACCGGAGCGATTCTCGGGCTGTGGCCGGGGTTGGCGGCGGATGTGTTTCGAGCGGACACCCTTGTCGTGGACGCCAAAAGCGGAGTCACCGGGGCGGGCCGAAAGGCAGATAAATCTCTCAATTTTTCGGAAGTCAATGAATCTTTTAAGCCTTACAAGCTGTTTGAGCACCAGCACGTGCCGGAGATTGATCAAGAGCTCGAGCTGGCTCTGAAGAGAAAGATAAGGATCGTATTTGTGCCGCATCTTTTGCCGATCAATCGCGGGATTTTGAGCACGATTTATGTGCGGTTAAAGAAAAATATGACAACGGACGATCTCATCGGAATTTACCAAAAGCGCTACGCGAAAGAGCCTTTTGTGAAAGTCTACACGCACGGGGCGCTTCCCGAGATAAAGAACGTGGTCCGGACTAATTTTTGTGACATTGGCCTTCGGGTCCATCCGGAGAAATCGCTGGCGGTCATTGTCACGGCCATCGATAACCTGAACAAAGGGGCCGCGGGGCAGGCTGTGCAGAACATGAACATCATGTGTGGGTTTGATGAGAGAGAAGGGCTTGAGTGAAGGTCATTCACAGGGGCATCACGGCCCCTCTCGGGTTCAAAGCCAACGGCATTTATTGCGGAATCAAAAAATCCAAGCGACGCGACTTGACGTTGGTTGTTTCGGAGAAAGTCTGTGAGGCGGCGGGGGTTTTTACCGCGAATAAGGTTCAGGCCTCTTGCGTGGTGATCAATAAGGAGCGTTTGCGGGATTCCAAGGCGCAGGCGATCATCGCGAATTCCGGAAACGCCAACTGCATGACCGGCGAAAGCGGTTTCGAGAACTCACGGCTCATGACGGCTACGATCGCGCGGGCTTTGAGGATTAGCAAAAAGAATGTGCTCGTCGCCTCCACCGGCGTGATCGGCAAACCGCTTCCTATCAAGAAAATAGTGAAAGCGGTTCCGGAGCTCGTGAAAGGCTTGAGCCCAAAGGGGAGTGAGTTCGCGGCGGCCGGTATTCTAACCACGGACCGTGTGATCAAGGAAATGGCCGTGGAGTTTCCGATCGGCAGAAAGAAGGTGCGCATCGGCGCGATCGCAAAAGGGGCCGGCATGATTCGGCCGCAGATGGCGACGATGCTTTGTTTCGTGACGACGGACGCGGTGATCACGGCCGCCGCGCTTCGGGATGCGCTGGCGCGGGCCGTGAATAAAACGTTCAATACGATCACGATCGACGGGGACATGTCCACCAATGACATGGTGTTAATTTTGGCCAACGCCATGGCTCAGAATAAAAAGATCGTGGAGAAAACGAAAGAGCATCGGCTCTTTACGCGGGCGCTTGAAGCCCTGTTTTTATCTTTAGCGAAACAAATGGTCCGGGACGCCGAAGGCGCCACGAAGTTTGTCGAGATATCCGTAAAAAACGCGCTGAATCGCGAAGAAGCCAAGCAAGTCGCCATGACGGTCGCGCGGTCGAGTCTCGTGAAATGCGCGCTATTTGGATCGGACCCGAATTGGGGTCGCATCGTGGCGGCGGTGGGCTATTCCGGCGCGCATGTGGATCCTTGGAAGCTCATGATCTATTTGGGGAAAGAGCTTGTGCTGAAAAACGGCGGACGCGTGAAAAAGAAAGCGGCGATCCTGAACCGTGTTTTTGCGCAGAAGAATATTAAAATCGCTGTGGATCTAGGCGTGGGAAAATACGGGGCGACCGCCTACACCTGCGATTTTTCCACCAATTATGTGCGAATCAACTCGGCGTATAGAACGTGAACAAAAGTCAGAAGACAATGATCAGAAAACAGAGGACAGATGACAGAAGACAGAAACTGCTTTTTGCTTTCTGACTTCTGTCATCTGACTTCTGAAAGAGGATCTAAAGGCGAAATCATGGAAGAAATGATCAAAAAAGCGGACGTCTTGATCGAGGCGCTGCCTTATATCCAGAGTTTTTACGATAAGACCATCGTGATTAAGTACGGCGGCGCGGCGATGACGGACCCCGTGATCCGCAGGAATGTGCTGGAAGACATTGTTTTCACTAGTTACGTCGGCATGCGGCCCATTTTGGTGCACGGCGGAGGGCCTTATATCAATAAAAGAATCGAGGAGCTCGGCAAGGAGGTCAGGTTCGTCAAGGGGTTTCGCGTGACGGATGAAGAGGCGATGGAGGTCGTGGAAGAAGAATTGACCAAGATCAACCGTGACATTGTGCGTGAAATTATTTCACTTGGGGGGAGCGCCATTTCGTTGAGCGGCAAGGACGATCATTTGATCGAGGTAAAAAAGCATGCGGATATTGACGGTGAGGATATCGGCTTTGTGGGAGAGATTACGAAAATCAACGGGGACGTCATCCAGAAAATGATCACCAGCGACATTATCCCTGTGATCGCGCCGATCGGGATCGGAAAAGACGGATTCACTTATAACGTGAACGCCGATCAATCTTCCGCCGAGATCGCCAGAAATCTCGGGGCACTCAAGCTCGTGCTTTTGACTGATGTGCGCGGAATCTTGAAAGACCAGAGCAATCCTGAGTCGTTGATTTCGCATGTCAACGTTTCGGAATTGGACGCATTGATCGAATCCAAAGTGCTGACCGGCGGCATGATCCCAAAAGTCAAGGCCTGCATCCGAGCGCTGGAACGAGGCGTCAAGAAGACTCACATCATTGACGGCAAGATCCCGCATGGAATCTTATTGGAAATATTTACCGACAAAGGTATTGGCACTGAGATTGTTAAGAGATAACGTAAAACGAAAAACGCAAAACGAAAAACTTTAGAGTCACGACGTGACTTGTAATCAAGGTCGCGAAAGCGACACCACAGTTTTACATTTTTCGTTCTACGTTTTAAGTTAGAGGTTTTATATGGATTATCGCAAGACGATTAGACTCTATTACGACTACGTTGTTCCCTGTTATACCAAAACCCCTCTGGTATTGGAGAGAGGCAGAGGGACTCGAGTGTGGGACACGCAAGGGGACGAATACCTTGATTTCTTTCCGGGCTGGGGTGTCAGTGGCATCGGTCATTGCCACCGCCGTGTCGTGGAGGCGATCAAGCGGCAGGCCGAGCGGCTGATCCACGTGTCCAATAATTATTACCATGAACTGCAGGGAACGCTGGCGGAAGAAATAATCCGTCACTCCTTTCCGGGCAAAGTCTTTTTTTGCAACTCAGGAGCCGAGGCGAACGAGGCGGCGTTTAAACTCGCCAGAAAATTTGGCAACCCCTCGAGGAACGAAATTATTTCGATGGAGCGCTCGTTTCACGGAAGGACCATCACCGCAATCACGGCCACCGGCCAAAAAAAGCACCAACAAGGTTTTGAGCCGCTCGTGCCGGGCTTTACGACGGTCCCTTTCAATAATATGGAGGCCCTAGAACAAGCGGTGACGCCAAAAACAGTCGCCGTTATTTTGGAACCCATTCAGGGTGAAGGAGGCATCCATGTGGCCGACCAAGCGTATTTATCTTCCTTGAGGCGTCTTTGCAACGATAAAAGGATTCTTTTAATTCTCGACGAAGTGCAAACGGGGATGGGTAGGACCGGGCGCATGTTTTGTTTTAAAAACTTCGGTTTCGAACCGGACATCCTAACGCTTGCCAAGTCGATCGGCGGCGGATTTCCCATGGGGGCCATGATCGCGAAGAAAGAAATCGCTGATATTTTGGAGCCGGGAACTCATGCCACGACGTTTGGCGGCGGCCCGCTGGCTTGTGCGGCGGCGCTGGCGACGTTTGAAGCGATCAATAAGGAAAAATTGATTAACAACGCGGTGATCACAGGCTCCCATTTATTTAAACGTCTTCATGAGCTTAAAAAGAAGCATCCGATGATTAAAGAGGTTCGGGGCATGTGTTTAATGGCAGGATTGGAATTAACGATCGAAGGAAAGAATATTTATGAGGAATGTCTAAAGCGCAAGCTCTTGATTAACTGCACGCAAGGGAATGTTTTAAGACTGATGCCACCCTTGGTGGTAAGAGAAAAGGAGATTGACCGCGCAATACAGATACTGGACGAAGTTCTGGTGGCGGAAGAAGAAAGACGCTTGACCCCACCACCTGTTTTGTCCGCGAAGCAGACCGATTGCTTGTAGCAATCGTAGAAAACAGGTGGTGGGGTGACCAACGAAGGGAGTAAGGCCGCATGAAAAGATCCAAAAAGAGTAAAAGAAGATCCAAGGGCACAAGAAAAAAACGCGCCGCACGTCGCCGAGCCGCATCAAAGAAAAGAACGAAGTTGAAAAGGCCTTCGGGCGCACCGTTTCAGTTCAAAGATTTGCTGAGCATCAAGGAGATGGAGTGGTGCGATTTCGAGGCCCTCTTTAAAATGGCAGAAAAGATGAAGAAGAACCCGCAAGGGTTTTTCAGCAAGCTAAAGGGGCGATCCCTGGCGCTTCTTTTCCAAAAGCCCTCGATCCGCACGCGCGTGTCATTTCAGGTGGGGATCAACGAGCTTGGCGGAAGCGCGGTTTATATGGACCCTCAGGAGATGCCGCTCGGAGAGCGGGAATCCATTAAAGACGTCGCGCGTGTTTTGTCACGGTACTGCGACATTGTCGTCACGAGGACTTACACGCACTCGGATGTGGAAGAGTTCGCCAAACACGCGACGGTCCCGGTGATCAACGGTTTGAGCGATTCGTTTCATCCTTGCCAGACGCTGGCGGATCTTTTTACGATCCGGGAGAAATTCAAATCGCTTGATAAAATCAATATCGCTTATATCGGGGACGGAAACAACGTGTTGAACTCGCTCTTGTACGGGGCGGCCAAGGCGGGCGCGAATCTGGCCATTGCCACGCCGCGTGGTTATGAACCGGGCGAGGAGATCCTGAAAGACATCAAGCTCATCGCGAAAGGGAGCGCTTCTAAGATAACGCTATCGAACAATCCTTTCACGGCCATTAAAAATGCCCATGTGATTTATACCGACGTATGGGTCAGCATGGGGCAGGAAAAGCAGCGGGAGCAACGGCTGCGTGATTTCCAGCCCTTTCAGGTCAATGGCGCGATCATCGGCAAGGCGCCGAAAGATTCGATGATCTTGCACTGCCTGCCGGCGCATCGTGGCGAGGAAATCACCGAAGAAGTGATTGAACATTCCCGCTCGGCGATCTTTGACCAGGCGGAGAACCGTTTGCATACGCAGAAGGCGCTCATGTATCTGCTTTTGACCACCAAAAGAAAAAAAAGATAAGAGGAACGAATGAAAAAAGTTGTATTAGCTTATTCGGGCGGGCTGGACACTTCGGTCGCGATCAAATGGCTGAAGGACCGAGGGTACGAAGTCGTCGCTTATATGGCCGACGTGGGCCAGGAGAAAACGACTCGGCCTGCGATCGAGCGGGCCAAGCGGGCGGGCGCCTCCAAAGTCGTCGTGAAAGAGCTTAAGAAAAAATTCGTGACGGATTATCTATGGCCGGCGCTGAAAGCAGGCGCGGTTTATGAAGGCCGGTATACCTTGGCGACGGCTCTCTCAAGACCTTTGATCGCGGCCGAGCAAGTGGCGGTCGCGCATGCGGAAAAAGCCACGGCAGTCGCGCACGGCTGCACCGGCAAAGGTAACGATCAAGTGCGTTTTGAGGTCACGATTCAGGCGCTAGACAGCTCCCTCGAAATTTTGGCGCCGGTAAGAGAATGGGAATTTAAATCGAGAGACGAAGAGATCGCCTATGCTAAAAGGCATCGCATTCCGATCGATATCACAAAAAAAAGCCCGTTTTCCATCGATAAGAATATCTGGGGCGTCAGCGTGGAGGCCGGCGTTTTGGAAGACCCGAACGTCCAACCGCCGTTTGAGTCTTTCCAGTGGACGCGCGGGGCCGAAAAAAGAAGCTTAAAAGAAAGGGTCGTCGAGATTGAGTTCCTGAAAGGCGTGCCGGTCGGTTTGAATGGCAGGAAAAAAGAGCCGCTTAAACTCATCGGGGAACTCAACGCGCTGGGCTCGCAATACGGCATTGGCCGTATGGACATGATCGAAAATCGTTTGGTGGGGATCAAGTCTCGCGAGACTTATGAAGCGCCGGCGGCCACCATTTTACTCCAGGCGCATAGGGACTTGGAGGGTCTGGTATTGGACCGGGAACTGCTGCATTACAAAGAGCTCGTCGCTTTAAAATATGCGGAGCTAGTCTATTATGGATTGTGGTTTACGCCGCTAAAAAAAGCCTTGGATGCGTTTGTGAACGAGACGCAAACCCATGTGACCGGCCGCGTGCGCGTCGCGTTGAGGAAATATTCTTCCCATGTTATCGGGCGCAAATCGCCTTTTTCTTTATACAAGGACGCTCTCGCCACTTATAGCGAGAGGGATCAATTTGACCAGAAGCTCGCCAAGGGATTTATTGACCTTTGGGCGTTGCCATATAAGAAATGACGCGACCATGACAAAAAAACTATGGGGCGGGCGGTTTAAAAAAGTCACCGACCCGGATTTTGAGCGTTTTAGCTCGTCTTTCCGATGGGACAAGCGCTTATTGTCATACGATCTAAAAATTGACGCGGTCCACATCAACGCGCTTAGGAAATGTGGAGTGTTGAGCGCGGGTGAAGCAAAAAAGCTCACGGCAGCGGTCCATTGGCTTGAAAAAAGGCTTGCACAAGGCACAATCCGTCTCAATGAAAAATCCGAGGACATTCATTCCGCCGTTCAGGAAAAACTGGAGGCGTTGACGGGGCCTTTGGCCTACAAGCTTCATACCGCGAGATCCAGGAATGATCTTGTCAGTCAAAGTTCACGGCTTTACTGCAAGGAACACGCTCAGAAAATTATTTCGCTAATCGGCGGGCTTCAAAGAGAGATCGCGAAAAAGGCCGAAGCCACTCAGTCGTTGTGGCTGCCGGGGATGACGCATCTTCAGAACGCGCAAGTTCTATCCCTAGCCCACATTCTATTGGCTTATACCGAGATGTTGGGACGTTCGAAGCAACGCTTTGGTCTCGCGGTTGATTTGGCCGATGTCTGTGTTCTTGGCAGCGGGGCGCTTGGCGGATCCGCCTATCCGTTGGACCAAAAAATGATGGCGAGGGAACTTGGCCTGTCCCGCGTGACGGATAATAGTTACGATGTTTCCGGCGACCGGGATTTTTTGCTCCATCTTTTGTCGACGATCGCTTTTTTAAGCATTCATCTTTCCAGAATTTCCGAGGATCTGATGATTGCGCAAACCAAGGGGTTTGCCGTTGTCGATATAGACGAGGCGTTTTGCACGGGGAGTTCCATGATGCCGCAAAAAAAGAACGCTGATTTTGTGGAGCTTATGAGAGGCGCCTCGGGAGTGTTCATCTCAAACCTCACCGGTTTCTTGGTGACGCTGAAAGCTTTGCCAACCTCTTACAACCGCGATCTTCAGTGGGACAAGAGTTATATTTTTGATTCGGTGGAAACCTGTGAAACGATTCTCGAGATTTTCACGAAACTGTTTCGTACGATTCAATGGGATAAAAACAAGATCGCGGAGTTCTTAAAGGACGACGCTCTTTATGCCACTGATTTGGCCGATTATCTTGTTTTGAAGGGGACGCCTTTCAAAATCGCGCATGAGGAGGCCGGGAAAATCGTAAGCTTCGCCGAGGAACGCCGTGTGCCGATCTCAAAAATAGGGTTGGATATTCTCAAACGCTTCGCCACAAAGGTCGAAGGGGATGTGTATGAAATTTTTTCGCCTGAGCATTCGGTCCGGATGAAAAAAACAAAGGGCAGCACGCATCCTTCAGAAGTTAAGAAGCAGATTCGAAAATGGAAAAAAAGATTAAAATAACAATAGGAGATTCTAGCGGATAGCGTTTTTTCTCTATACGCTATACGCTATACGCTAATCATGCATCGTTTTGAATATAAAAATAAAGAGTTTTATTGTGAAGACGCGCCAGTCTCCAAGATCGCAAAAGAAACGGGGACGCCGTTTTATCTTTATAGCATCGGCACTTTTTTGGACCATTTCTTGAAGCTAAAAAAGGCCTTTCAACCGGCGGAGCCGCTCATCTGTTTCTCGATGAAGGCCAATTCAAACCTGACCGTTTTAAAGGCCCTCGTGGCGCATGGGTCGGGTTTGGATATTGTCTCGGGAGGCGAGCTCTACCGGGCGAAAAAAGTGGGGGTGGATCCTAAAAAGATCGTGTTCGCCTCTGTTGGCAAAACGGAAGGCGAAATCGAGGCGGCGATCCGCGCGGGAATCCTGATGTTCAACGTGGAATCGATCCCCGAGCTTGACGTGATCAATAACGTCGCCTGCCGGCTTAAGACCACACAAAAAGTCGCGATTCGGCTCAATCCCGACGTCACGTCCGGCGCGCATCATTATATTTCGACAGGCATCAAGCAAAGCAAGTTCGGGATCGATATGGAAACGGCCAGTAAGCTTTTTGTGGAATCTTACCGGTATCCTTTTTTGCGGTTTGCCGGCGTTCATATTCACATTGGGTCGCAGATCACTCACTCCAAGCCGTTCGTCAAGGCGATCAAGAAGGCGCTTCAGTTTATTGACAGCGTCAGGTTCGGAGGAAATCCTGTCGAGTATTTGAATATCGGCGGAGGGCTTGGCATCATCTATTCGGATGAAAAGCCGCAGACGGCCCAGGCCTACGCGAAGGTGGTTCTGCCTTTGTTCAAAGAGTACGATCTGAAGCGTGGGTTAAAAATCGTGTTAGAGCCGGGCCGCTTTATTTCAGGAAACAGCGGAATCCTTGTGACAAAAGTTTTGTACGTAAAACGCACGCCGTCCAAAACATTTGTGATTGTGGACGGCGGCATGAACGATTTGATCCGGCCTTCGTTCTACGGCGCCCATCATGAAATCGTGCCGGTGATGAAAAAGAAGACGAAGCTAAGGGACTCGCATGTGGATATTGTGGGCCCCCTCTGTGAAAGCGGCGATTTTCTGGCCAAGGACAGAAAACTTGCCCCAGTCCATGTGGGTGATTTGTTGGCGGTCATGTCCTGCGGCGCGTATGGGTTTGTGATGGCCAGTAATTACAATTCGAGGCCCCGGGTTCCGGAGATCGTCGTGCGAGGGAGGCGTTATTTTGTGGCGAGGAAGCGCGAAACCTATGAGGACCTGGTTCGTCGGGAGCGCATTGTCCGGGAAGTGGTTTGATGGCTGGCTGTCCGTTTACGAAAATGGCGGCGGCGGGCAATGATTTTATCGTCGTGGATAATCGTTCGGGAGTCATCGGGAACGACGCGGCAAAAATAGCCAAAAAATTGTCGGAGCGCAAATATTCGATCGGAGCGGACGGCCTGATCCTTTTAGACAAATCAAAAAAGGCCGACGTCAAGATGCGGATTTTTAACCCTGACGGAAGCCAGGCCCAGATGTGCGGCAATGGAGTCCGCTGTGCCGCAAAATTCTTGGCGGATCATAAGATGAAAAAGGGTCGGTTGTCCATCGAAACGCTCGCGGGGATCATCGGGGCGGAGGTCCGCAAAAATATCGTCACGGCCAAATTGGCGAAGCCCAAAAGCCTCAAGTTGAATTTCAGCCTCCAGGTCAACGGGAGGAATGAAATATTGAATTTCATCGATACCGGCGTGCCGCACGCCGTGAAATTCGTGGATTCTTTGAGGGGTGTGGATGTGGATCGGTTTGGGCGCGAGATCCGGCGCCATCCTTATTTTGCCCCCAGAGGGACCAACGCTGATTTTGTTTGTCTGGGATCACAGAATACCATAGAGGTACGGACTTATGAGCGCGGCGTCGAGGGAGAGACGCTTTCATGCGGCACGGGATCTACCGCTGCGGCGCTCGTGGCGGCCGCTTTAAAGGGTTTGAAATCTCCTGTGCTCGTCCGCACAAAAGGTGGGGAGATCTTGAAGGTTTATTTCTCAAGAAAGGGTGGGAAGTTTTCTGACGTCTGTCTGGAAGGTCCTGTTCAAACGACGTTTGAGGGGAGAGTGAAGTTATGACCCCACCACCTCCTTTACAATCTATTAGATTGACGAATCCGCTTTTGGCGGATTCTTCCACTGCCTTTGCGTGGTGGGAGGATAAAGTGGGCAGTGGAAAAAAGGAGGTGGTGGGGTGAAATTTCATGGTTCGATCGTGGCCATTGTGACGCCGTTTAGGAACGGAAAAGTGGATGAAAAGGCCTTGGCGAAGCTTGTGCGGTTTCATATTCGATCGGGCACCGACGGCATCGTGCCGGCCGGCACGACAGGCGAGAGCCCCACGTTGTCGCACAAAGAACACGAACGCGTGATGAAGGTGGTGGTCGAGGCGGCCAGCCACGAAGTCCCGGTGATAGCGGGCACGGGTTCCAATAGTACGGAAGAGGCTATTTCGCTGACGAAGTTCGCGAAAAAAGCAGGCGCCGACGGCGCGTTGATGGTCACGCCGTATTACAACCGTCCGACGCAGGAAGGGCTCTACCGGCATTATGAAAAAGTTGCCCGAAAAGTGAATATTCCCATCATTCTTTACAATGTCCCCGGTCGCACGGGCGTGACGCTGATTCCTGAGACGGTCGCGCGATTGTCAAAAATAAAAAATATCGTGGGGATCAAAGAAGCGACCGGCAGCATGGACCAGACCTCTCACATTTTATCCTTATGCGATATCACGGTCTTAAGCGGCGATGATTCCCTGACCTTACCTTTAATGGCCTTGGGCGCCAAAGGGGTCATTTCGGTGATCGCCAACATCGTGCCACAGGCGGTTTCGGAAATGGTGGACGCTTATTTTGCCGGGAGCTTCCAGAGAGCCCGGGAGCTTCATTATAAAATGTTTCCTTTGTGCCGCGCCCTATTTATTGAAACAAATCCGATCCCGATTAAGAAGGCCATGGGTTTGATGGGGCTTTGCCGCGAGGAGCTTCGTCTGCCGCTTTCGCCGATGCAGCCCCGAAACCAAAAAATCTTGACGCAGGCCATGAAAACTTACGGCTTGAAAGTCAAGGGAAGGTCATGATTCACCCCGTTAGAAATCATGCTTTGACGGTGGGTGGTGACAACAGGAGATAATGGTATGAATAAGAAGATTTCTAACGGGGTAAAAATCGCGGTGAACGGTGCGCTTGGGCGCATGGGGACGCGGATCCTTTCATTGGCGCGCGATTCAAAGGATTTTAAGATCGTCGCCGTGTTTGATCAAAATGATAAACCATCGGCCGAAGCTTTAAAAGGGGCTAATGTTTTAATTGATTTTTCGCTGCCCGAAGGGACCCGAGAAGCTCTCAAAGCGTGTCTCGAAGCCAAGACAGCCATTGTGATTGCAACCACAGGCCTTGGTGAAAAAATCGAATCGGAAGTAAAGAAAGCCTCGGAGAAAATCCCAGTCCTTTTGTCACCAAACATGAGTCGTGGGGCCAATTCCCTTATCGAGCTGGCAGCCTTAGCCGCCACAAAATTTGGTAAGTCCTATAGCATTAAGATCGCCGAAGCCCATCATATACATAAAAAGGACAGACCGAGCGGAACAGCCAAAAAAATTGTGCAGGCAATCGCAAAAGCAAAGGGTTGGAATCCAGCCAGGGCCGCAGAAATGGAAAACGAGGTTCACGTCATTCGCCAAGATGAGATCGTTGGCGATCATACCGTGATCTTTAGTGGCCCCGGAGAGACGTTCACGCTTTCTCATCATGCAGAGTCTCGGGATGCATTTGCGAATGGCGCGCTCGACGCAGCCCTTTTTTTAGCCGGCAAGAAACCAGGTTTCTACAACATTTCCGACGTCTTAAAAAAAGAGAGATAAGACACGCGATGGCATTCTTTATCGAAGAATCCGACCGTTTGAAAGCGCTCCCGCCTTACCTTTTCCTAGAAATTGACCGCGCGAAAAGACAGGCAATCGAAAAAGGCGTCCAAGTGATTGATTTTGGCGCGGGGGATCCCGACCAACCCACGCCAGGGTTTATCATCACCGCGATGCAGAAAGCCGTCAAAGACCCGGCGATGCATCACTATCCTTTGTTCCGCGGCAGTCCACAATTTCGCCAAGCGGCCTCCGGTTGGCTTAAGAAACGCTTCTCGATCCGCTTCGATCCGGACACCGAAATTCTTCCTTTGATCGGCTCCAAAGAGGGTATCGCGCATCTGCCGCTGGCGTTTATCAATCCGGGGGACGTCGCGCTCGTCCCCGACCCTTGTTACCCTCCTTACAAAAGCGGGACACTTTTTGCCGGAGGGGAGCCGTATCTCTTGCCGCTCAAAGAAGCGCGTGAGTTTTTGCCCGATTTTGATTCGATTCCATCCGAAGTTTTAAAACGCTCGAAGATTATTTTTATCAATTATCCGAATAATCCGACCGGAGCGGTGGCGCCGCGCAGCTTTTATGAGAAGCTGGTGAAGTGGGCGCTGTTCCATAAGATTCTCATCGTATCCGACCTCGCGTATTCGGAAGTTTACTTTGGCGAGGAGAAACCCTTAAGTATTTTTGAGATTCGAGGCGCCAAGGAAGTGGCGATTGAGTATCATTCCCTTTCCAAGACCTGTAATATGACCGGTTGGCGCGTCGGTTTCGCGGTAGGCCGAGCGGAAGTCATTTCAGGACTCTTGCGGGTGAAGTCAAATCTTGATTCGGGTGTTTTTACGGCGATTCAAAAAACGGCGGGGGAGGCCTTAAAAAAGAGCCTCCGATTCTCAAAAAAAACAAATCAAATGTATCGAAAGCGCCGGGATCTTTTAGTCGCGGGCTTAAAAGAGCTTGGGTTTCCTGTCAAGCCGAATCCCGCCACGTTTTATATTTTTAGCCGCCTGCCTCGCGGAGAAAAGGATTCGACCTTGTTTTGCAAACGGCTTCTGGAAAACGCAGGGGTTGTCGCTACCCCCGGCGTGGGATTTGGGCCCGCCGGCGAAGGGTATGTGCGATTTACTTTGACGGTCGCCGAATCCGAAATTCGTGAGGCGATCGCGCGGATGAGGAAGGGTTTTTAAATGCCGTTGGTCTATCTAGGCATCGGATCCAACCTTGGCGACCGGCAAGCCAACATCGACAAAGCCTTGGCACTTTTAAAAGAAAATAAGGAAATCCAGGTTCAGGCCGTCTCCGCCCTCATTGAAACTGATCCGGAAGTAGAGGGGGGGCTTCAAGGGAAATTCCTAAACGGCGCGATCAAGATCGACACGGACATTCTTCCGCTGGAACTACTTTCGCAACTCAAGATGATCGAGCGCCGGCTTGGCCGTTTAAAATCGCCGCCTAACACGCCGCGGAGCATGGATTTGGATATTTTATTTTACGGGGATGTGGTGATCCTTGAGGGAAAAACCTTAAGCATCCCGCATCCCCGGCTGGCACAGAGGAAGTTTGTGTTGCAACCTCTCTTCGAGATCGCGCCGGACCTTGTCCATCCAAAGCTTAAGAAAACCATCAAGCAGCTTTACGAAGAACTTTGCCATGACCCCACCACCTTCTTTTAGATTCGAAGAATCCTTGGATTCGCCTGCGGCGAATCCTTTCACCGCTCTTGGTGTCATTGGGCGTCGCGGTGAAACAAAGAAGGTGGTGGGGTGAGAGTTATACGCCATTCTCAGGAGCTTAGAAACGCGCTTCAGGCTTTAAGGAAACGCCGCCGCGCGATTGGTTTTGTGCCGACGATGGGGTATCTTCACGAAGGCCATCTCTCGCTTGTCCGTCAGGCAAAGAAGGAGAACAAGGCGACCGTGGTCAGCATCTTTGTGAACCCATTGCAATTCGGTCCCCTTGATGATTTTTGGCGATACCCAAGAGATCTGGGAAAAGACACCGAACTTTTACGAAAGGAAAAGATTAATTTTCTTTTTACACCGCGTGTGAGGGAGTTTTATCCGGAAGATTTTCAAACGTCGGTCTCGGTCAAAAACTTCGCTCAAGGGTTGTGCGGCGTTTCACGCCCGTCCCATTTCGTCGGCGTGGCGACTGTCGTTTTGAAACTTTTAAATATTGTCATGCCCGATACGATTTATCTGGGCCAGAAGGACTATCAGCAGTTTCGACTCATTGAGCAAATGGTGAAGGACCTGGATTTTCCGGTCCGCGTGAGAATGGCGCCCATCGTCCGAGAGCCCAATGGGCTCGCGATGAGTTCACGCAATGTCTTGTTGTCGGCCCCCGAGCGGCAAGAGGCGCCTTTTTTGTACCGGGCGCTGCAACGAGGCTCGGATTTAGTCAAGAGCGGCGTGGCCGATGCGTCTAAGATCAAAAAGAGAGTCAAAGAGGTGCTAAAAAACGCGCGGCATCTCAAAATCGACTATGTTGAAATTGTCGATGCCCAGACGCTCGAACCTGTGGTAGAATTGAAAAACCGCCAGAAAATCCTGATAGCGCTCGCGGTTTTCTTTGGAAACGTCAGGCTCATCGATAATTTCTTAATCACGGTGTAACCATGCTTCGAGTCCTTATGAAATCAAAAATTCACGGCGCCACAGTCACGGAGGCAAACCTGCGTTACACGGGCTCCATCACGATCGATAAAAATCTTCTGAAGGCGTCCGATATTTGTCCGTTTGAGCGTGTGCAAATCGTCAATTTGCATAATGGCACCCGAGTGGAAACGTATGTTTTGGAAGGGCAAGCCGGTTCCGGCACGATCTGTATGAACGGCGCGGCCGCCCGTTGGGCAGAAGTAGGGGATAAGGTCATCATTATCTCTTACTCAATTCTTAGCTCGAAGGAAATCAAGAAACACAAGCCTCAGGTGATATTTGTCGATGAAAAGAATCGAGCAAAGTCAAAAATATGATCAAGGTTGGTATTATCGGATGCGGCACGATCGGGGCTGAGCTCGCGTCGGCTTGTCTTAAAAGATTCAGCGACGAAGTGACGCTCGAGGCCATTGCCGATGTGGACCTGGCAAAAGCCCGAAAGCTCCAGAACAAGCTTCGCCCCCTCCGGGCCTTACGGCTCATAGGGCCGGAGGCCAAACCCAAAATCGTTTCGATCGACGCGTTGATCAGGCGTTGCGATCTCGTGATCGAGGCCGCTTCCAAACAGGCCGCTTATGAGGTCGCGAAAAAAGCGATCTCTTTGGGAAAAGACGTGATGATCATGAGCGTCGGAGGGCTTCTCGGCAAAGAAAAGGAAATTTTTAATCTCGCCAGGGCTCACCGTTCCTGTCTCTATTTGCCGAGCGGCGGAGTCGTGGGGATCGACGGCTTAAAGGCCGCCCGGATCGGCAAGATTCACCGCGTCACGCTCACGACGAGAAAACCCCCTCAAGGATTTGAAGATGCCCCTTATGTCGTGACGCACGGGATAAACTTAAAAAAATTGAAAGAAGAGAAGGTATTGTTTGAGGGGAATGCCGCCCAGGCGGTCAAAGGTTTTCCCAAAAATATCAATGTTTCCGCTACTTTAAGCCTCGTGGGGTTAGGTGCCAAGAAGACCAAAGTCCGGATCATCGCGGCGCCTCAGATGCTGGTGAATGTCCATGAGGTTTATGTCCAAGGCGATTTCGGGTCCTTCTATACGCGGACGGAAAATTTTCCTTCCGAGGAGAATCCCAAGACCAGTCATCTGGCCATCCTTTCGGCCGTCGCGACTCTGGAACGGATCTTGAGGAATGTCAAAATAGGGACATAAGGATTGGGGATCCTGGTTGCCTGAGAGCGATCGCGAGTTGATTCAAGGATGCTTGGCGGGGGACAAAAAAGCCTGGGACCTTTTTGTGGGGCGCTTTTCCAATCTGATCTATTGGAGCATCCAAAAAGCGCTTGAAAAAAGCCCGCTCAGATTAAAAAAAGACGTCTGTGATGACATTTTTCAGGAAATTTTTAGGCGGATCTTGGAAAATAGAGAGCTTGAAAAGCTTCGTGAAACCGGGCATCTGCGCCAGTTTCTGGTCGTCATGGCGATGCATGGGGCTCTGGATAAAATCAGGTCTCTCAGACGCCGGGAATCAAGGGACGTTTCCCTTGAAAAAGAGTTTCTTCCAAAGGATACCGGCGAAGCCGTCATTCTGGCTGATATTCTTGAAGATAGCTCGCAAGGCCCTTCGGCGCGCGTCATTTCTGATGAGCGGGATCTCGCCATTTCCGAAATTCTCGAGCGTCTGTCGCCCAAAGAAAGAACCTGCGTCGAATGGCACTACATGGACGGAAAAGCCCATCAAGACATCGCGGCGATCTTGGGGGTGCCTGTCGGGACCGTCTCCAGTATCATTCAGCGGACCAAAGAAAAGCTGCAAACGAGTTTCCAGCGCAAAGGGCTAAAATAAATGATGGATAAAATAGACCTCGCGTTAAAGGATTTCTTGGAATCCGCTATCAAAGCTTCGGCGGATCTCCGCGGCTCCGCCGCTCCGAACCGCGCGTCGGCGTCAGTGGAATATCCCTCTACGGAGGATCTTTGCCGTTTTATCCGTGACGAGCTTGAGACGATTGAATTGGAGCGCATGTTAAATCATTTGAAGACGCATCCAGAAGATGAGATTCTTGTGACACAAGCCAGAGAGCTTTCAAGCCGCCTGCAGGAAGCGGAGTCAGAAAAAGCGCCTGCCGCGTCTGTCCGCCGCGCGCAAGGCCTCATGGGGCACGTCCCGACACTCCAATGCCCTCACTGCGGCAAGCCGATCACACCATTCAAACAGCCGTTTAAGCGCCAACGATTTTGGAATGGTCTATGGCTGACGCTGGGAATCCTGGCATTTGCTTTGTCGTTTTTGATCCCGCGTTATTTCTTTCAGTATTTGGCGGCGGCGCTTCTTTTTGGGATCAAGTGGATTGTTGACCAGCGAGCGCAAAAAACCAAAATCCTCATTTATAAAGCCCTCCAGAGCGAAGAGCATCAGAGTTTACATCGCATCTCATCTCATCTATAATTAAATGTTCAAGATTACGGGGCGTGGCTCAGCTTTCCGCCAAAAAGCGCGGCGGACCCGTCCACAAATCTCGCCGCGATTTTTGAGACGGACCCGACGAGCTTTGTGGCGGGGGCTAGGCCGCAAGCTCTTGCTTGCGGCACTCCGCTTCGGCCTTGAGGGCCTTCGCTTCGAGCGCTGGCAGGCGCGTATAAATTTAAGTATACTATTTGAGTTTAAATCGGGATGTAGCGCAGTTTGGCTAGCGCGCCTGGTTCGGGACCAGGAGGTCCAGGGTTCAAATCCCTGCATCCCGACCATATTTCACATTAGTCGGGATTGGGGGATTTGAACCCGTCCCAGTTCAAATCCTTCGCCGAGCGTGGTTTTTAGAATATCGCGAGGACGAATGCCGCGGAGTTTTTGAGCGGTTCGGCCTGCATCCCGACCATATTTTATGCTAATTGGATTTAAGGATAATCAATGAAAAAGACGGAAAGCGCCGGAGGGGTCGTCGTCAATCCAAAAGGCGAAGTTCTCGTGGTAAGTCAGCACGGAAAATCATGGTCTTTGCCTAAAGGGCATCTCGATCCCGGCGAGGACGCGCTCGCAGCCGCGAAGCGTGAGGTTTATGAGGAATCCGGGATACAGGACCTCACGTTCGTGAAAGAACTGGGTTTTTACGAGCGGCATCGTATCGGCTTGGGAAAGCCGGAGGATACGAGCGAGCTCAAAAAAATACATCTTTTTTTGTTCAAAACCAATGAAACCGCGCTCAAACCAGTGGACCCTGAGAATCCCGAGGCGCGATGGGTGGCGAAAGAAAAAGTAGCCGAGCTTCTGACGCATGAGAAAGATAAGCTTTTTTTTAAAAGTATTTTGAGTTCGCTTTGAAGAAATTTTCTTTCCGCGTTCACCAGAACGGCACCGCGTTTCAGCGCAAGGTATGGGACAAAATTTGTGAGATCCCTTACGGCGAGACCTGGTCTTACGCGAAACTGGCGCGGGCCGTCGGTCATCCACGCGCTGTCCGGGCGGTGGGAAACGCCGTCGGAAAGAATAAGTTCCTGATCGTGGTTCCATGCCACCGCGTGATTCGCTCGGACGGCAGCGTCGGCGGCTATGCCGGAGGTAAGAAGAGAAAAAAATGGCTACTGAGTCACGAAAAAAACAGCTAGTCCCCACTGCCCGCGCGCACATTTTTTACAGCGGGAGAGTCCAAGGGATAGGCTTTCGTTATACGGCCGAGAAATTTGCGGCGGATCGGGGGCTTGTCGGCTGGGTGAAGAACCTGCCCGATGGAAGGGTGGAGCTTCTTTGCGAGGGCCCCAAAGACCGCATCGAGCTTTTGCTGCAGGACATTCAACAAAGCGTGCTCGCGGCCTATATCAAGAAGATCGAATGCGACTGGGAAAAACCGACCCACGAGTTTAAGGAATTTTGCATAGAGTTTTTTATTTAATATTGCCATGCCAGACCCAGAAAAACTGATCCAGAATCTTCGCCGCCAGATCCTCCGTCACAATCATCTTTATTACAAGGACAATCGCCCCGAGATATCGGACGCGGAATATGACGCGCTCTTTAAAGAACTGGAGCGTCTCGAGAGCCGCCACCCTCAGTTTAAGACCAAAGATTCTCCTACGCAGCGTGTCGGCGGCGCGCCGTTGGCGGAGTTCAGGAGTGTCCGGCATGCGGTGCCGATGCTGAGCATCGATAACACTTATTCCAAGGAAGAGATAATGAAATTTGAAGAGCGGGTCAGGAAACACTTGAAAGACAAACGCGTTGAATACATAGCGGAACTTAAAGTGGACGGGGTCTCTCTTTCGCTGCTTTATAAGCAGGGCCGTCTCGTTCAGGCCGCGACGCGAGGCGACGGGCAAACCGGAGATGACGTGACGGCCAACGTCAGAACGCTTAAAGACATTCCGGATCATTTGAAATCTAGCAAGGATCAGGGCGGGATGGAAATACGCGGCGAGGTCTTTTTGTCCAAGAGGCATTTTTTGAGTTTAAATCAGGAGAGAGAAAAAAGAGGGGAGGAGCTCTTTGCGAATCCCCGAAACGCGGCGGCCGGTTCGCTCAAACTGCTGGATCCGGAGCTCGTGGCAAAACGGGGCCTGTCTTTTTTTGCCCACGGCGTGGGATTGGTCGAGGGCCGTGCTTTTCAAACGCAGGCGGAGCTCTTTGATTTTTTCAAAAATGCCGGGGTTCCGGTCAGCCCTCATTATCGGCTCTGCCGAACGCTCCAAGAGGTGTTTGAACTATGCGACCGTTGGGAAGACAAAAGAAGCGAGTTGGATTACGAGATTGACGGCCTGGTCCTGAAAGTAAACGATCTTTCCCAGCAGCAGCTTCTGGGCGCAACCAACAAAAGCCCGCGTTGGGTCATCGCCTATAAGTTTCCCGCCGAGAAAGCGAAAACACGGCTCGTAGATATCGGCGTTCAGGTAGGGAGAACCGGCGTCTTGACCCCCGTGGCTCACATGGAGCCTGTTTTTCTGGCGGGCACCACGGTCTCGCGCGCGACGTTGCACAATGAAGACGAGATCCGGCGATTGGATCTGAGGATTGGGGACACGCTGCTCGTCGAGAAAAGCGGCGAGATCATCCCACAGGTCGTAGAGGTTTTAAAACGTGAAAGGACCGGCAAGGAGAAGCGCTTTTCGTTGCCCGAACGATGCCCTGTTTGCGGTTCTAAGGTCGTCCGAAAGGAAGGGGAGGTAGCCGTGCGCTGCGTGAATATCGGCTGCCCCGCGCAGATCAAGGCAAAGCTTTTGCATTTTGCTTCACGGAAAGCAATGGATATTGAAGGGCTGGGCGACGCGCTCGTTAACCAGTTGGTGGACGGTAAGCGCGTGCTCGATTTTTCGGATATCTATCATTTGACAAAAGAGACGCTCGCGGCGCTGGAACGTATGGGAGAGAAATCCGCATCCAATCTTTGTTCGCAGATAGAGGCCAGTAAAAAAAGGGAATTATCGCGGCTTCTTTTTGCGCTGGGGATACGGCATGTGGGAATCAACGCCGCGCGGCTTTTGGCCCAAGCGTTTGGGTCCATGGACAAGCTGCGTCACGCCGGCCAAGAGGATTTTGAAAAGATTCAAGCGGTCGGATCGGTCATTTCGCAAAGCTTATTGGAATTTTTGGCCAATAAGGAAAACTTGAAGATCATTGAAAAATTGAAAAAACGCGGGCTCACGATGAGCGAACCTAAAAAACAAAAAGGCGCGCTCTTGTCCGGCAAGACGTTTGTGCTGACCGGCGCTTTGAAAGACTATAGCCGCGAGGAGGCCTCGCGGTTGATTCTTGAGCAAGGCGGTCGTGTGGCCTCCAGCGTTAGCAACAAAACGGCGGCCGTAATTGTGGGAGAAGAGGCGGGATCGAAACTCGAGCAAGCCAAAAAACTCGGCGTGAAAATGATGAGTGAAGAAGAGTTTAAGAAACTGCTAAGGAGCTAAAGATGAGAAAATGGGTTGGTTTTTTTCTGGTATTTATTTTGATGATGAATGCGGCCGGTTGCGCCTCGGTTCAAAAGAAATTTACGCGCAAAAAAAAGGTGCCGCACCATACTCCGGCCGTTGTCTATTTGCAGGAAGGGCCTTATCAGAAGAAATACTCCAACGATTATTATTACAAAACTCATTTCACCTTCTGGAAGAGCTGGCAGGATGAATTGATCAATCAGCTCGGCGGAAACCATAAGAAGATCTCGCGCGCCGCCGAGGAAGCGCTCGGCAACCTGCAAGAAATGAATCGCTATTTGGCCCCCGCCAAACAGGAGGAGCTGAAGTCTCAGCTGGAATCCCTGGCCAAGATCACGCAGCGAATCAAGTCCGGCGGTTATTCGGATTCGGAGCAGGGCGGCATCCGTGTGGAGTTGGAAAAGATCCATCGCCTCGTTTCAAATCAGTTTTATTATGACAAAGTGAAAAACGACTTATTGCCTGACACGATCGATCTGGGCGCGACGAATGCGTGACTCAGTCACTCTTTTCCTGGATTACCTCTCCATTGAAAAAGGCCTTTCTAAAAATACGCTTCTTGCCTACGCGCGGGATCTCAAACGGTACAGTGATTATTTAAAGCGAGCCAGGATTTCATCGCTGGAAGAGGTGACGCGTAAAGAGATCATGGAATTCATGCTAAAGGAAAAGGATCGTGGGCTGTCTCCCAGCTCGGTTTCGCGGGGGCTCGTGGCGATCCGCCTATGGCACCGGTTTCTGGCCCAGGAAGGGCGGATCAAAGAAGACGTGACGGACGTGTTGGAGGCCCCAAAGCTTTGGAAGCATCTCCCGGAAGCCTTAAGCGTGATGGAGGTAGAGGCGCTTTTGAAGGCGCCCAATGCCCACAAGGCTCAAGGCGCCAGGGACCAGGCACTACTTGAGCTTCTCTACGCCACTGGAATACGGGCGAGCGAGGCGGCCACAGTCAAGCTGGGCCATTTAAATTTCGACTTGGGTTATATTCGAGTGATCGGCAAGGGGGATAAGGAAAGGATTGTCCCGGTTGGCGCGGCGGCTAAAAAAAGCGTCCAAAGATACCTGAATCAAGTAAGGCCTCAATGGGTCAAAGAGCGCCCGGAGGACGCTTTATTTGTCACGCGCCTAGGCCGGAAAATGTCGCGACAGGCCGTCTGGGGTATTCTTAAAAAATATTCCCGGCTCGTCAAAGTGAAAAAAAAGATTTATCCGCATATTTTGAGGCATTCTTTTGCCACGCACTTGCTCGAGAATGGCGCGGATCTACGCGTGGTGCAGGAGCTCTTGGGTCACTCAGACATTTCCACGACTCAAATCTACACGCATGTGGAAGCCTCACGACTCAAATCCATCCATCAGAAATTTCATCCACGACCATGAAAAGAAACGTAAAACTTAAAACTAAAAACGTAAAACTATTGTGTCGCTTCGCGACCTGGGTTGATTACAGGTCACGGAGTGACCCAAAAGTTTTGCGTTTTACCTTTTAAGTTTTGAGTTAAGATAACGGAGGTATTTATGTCCCAACGTTCCAATCAGGTGGCGGAAGAATTGAGAAAGATCATCAGCATGGTATTCCTTGATGATCTGAACGACCCCCGCATGGGTTTTATCACGATCACCCGTATCGAGTTAACGGACGATTTGAGATTCGCCAAGGTGTTCTACAGCGTATTGGGAAACGAGGAACAAAGACGCTCGACCGAAGAGGCGCTCGCGGAAAACATGCGGTTCATCAAGCGACTCGCGATCGAGCGGATCAACATGAAATACGCGATAGAAATGAAGTTTCAAGCCGACCACGCGCTGGAACACGGACAAAAGATAGATGAAATTCTAAGAAAACTAAAAGATAAATAAGAAAATGGATGGGATCTTGCTTTTTAACAAGCCCGTGTTATGGACCAGCCACGACGCGGTGGATTTTGTACGGCAACGGCTCGACCAGAGAGCCGTCGGACATGCGGGCACACTGGATCCTTTGGCCACCGGGCTTTTGGTGATTCTGGTGGGAAAGGCGACCAAATGGTCGCAAGAATTCAGCGGTTTTGACAAAGAATATTCGGGCAGTATGATGCTAGGACTTGTGACGGATACGGAGGATTTGGAAGGACGGATTTTAGAGGAGCGGGATTACGGAGCCGTCCAAAAGGACTTGATTCTGGATGTTTTTTCAGCGTTACACGGTCCCCAGAAGCTAAAACCCCCGGCCTATTCGGCGATACGTCACCAAGGCCGCCGGCTCTATCATTGGGCTCGCCGAGGGGTGTTGATGGAAGGAAAAGAAAAATACATTACGATTTCTAAGCTGGAGTTGACCCGTTTTGAATCTCCTGAAATATATTTCTCGCTCACTTGCTCGAAAGGCACTTATGTGCGGTCGGTTTGCAGCCTGGCAGGACGGAAACTTGGCTGCGGCGCCACGCTGTCGTCGCTCGTGAGAGAGCGTGTGGGGATGTTTGCTTTGACCGAGGCGTTGACCAGGGAAGAGCTGCTAACGATGCCCCTGGAGAGCCTTGAAAGCCGCTTCAAGTGAAAATTTATCGCGGCCTTCATGATAAAGCGATGAAACGAAAGAAGCGATGCATCGCGATCGGCGTTTTTGACGGCGTTCATCGAGGCCATCAGAAAATTTTAAGACAAGTGGTGCACGACGCCCGCCGAACGCGCGCCAGCGCGATGGCCGTCACGTTTGAGCCTCATCCCATGAAAGTGTTGAGGCCAAAAGCGGCTGACCCTATTTTAATATCGCTGGCGCACCGCTTAAGATTTTTTGAGAAAATGGGTTTTCAAGAAACGCTTGTGATTCCATTCAGCAAGCGTTTTTCAAAAATTACGCACGAATTTTTTCTTGAGTCGCTGCTTTTCAAACGGCTGGGGATGCTCTCTCTTTCCGTGGGGCATGATTTTCGCTTCGGCCATCAAGGGCTGGGAACGACTGCCTATTTAGCCGAGCGATCCAAAATGATCGGTTTTAGATTGTCGGTTTTTAAGCCGGTGCGGATCCAGCGTAAGATTATTTCAAGCACCTCTATCCGACGCCTGATTGAATCAGGCAGGCTTGCAAAAGCGGCGCAAATGCTTGGCCGTCCGGTTTCGGTTTATGGAACGGTGGTCCACGGGCGGGGAAGAGGAGAGGCGTTGGGTTTTCCCACCGCCAATCTCAACCCGCATCACGAAACGCTCCCGCCTTCCGGCGTTTACGCCGCCTGGGGTTACTTAAATAAAAAACGGTTAAGAGGAGTGATTCACATCGGGGAGAGGCCCACTTTTCAGGACCGGGAAAGATCGCTGGAGGTCCATTTTTTCGATTTTCACCGGACGATCTACGGCAAGGAGCTGGAGCTAATTTTTGTTAAACGGCTCCGATCCATCCGGCGCTTTCCTACCCGAGAGGCCCTTAAGAAAGCCATCCGGGACGACTCTAAAAGGGCTTTAAAAGCCCTTTACAAAGCCGCTGGAAACAAGTATAATCGGCGGTACACAAATAAATGAAGGAGAAAGAGTTAGAGCATGTCTATCGATAAAGTCAAAAAGGAAGAGTTGATCAAAAAATTCAAGGTTCATGACAAAGACACCGGGTCTTCCTTCGTTCAAATTGCCGTATTGACCGAACGGATCAACAATCTGGGCGATCATTTTAAGGCGCATGTCAAGGACCATCATTCCCGCCGGGGGCTTTTAAAGCTGGTATCGCAACGCCGGAAACTCTTGGACTACCTGAAACGCGAAGACCAAACCGCCTATCATAAGCTCATCAGCGATCTCGACTTAAGAAAATAACTCGACAATGAAAAAATTTGAAATCAAGCAAGGCAAACAAAAGATGACATTTGAAACAGGTCGCGTGGCCAAGCAGGCCGACGGGTCTGTCGTGGTCCAATACGGCGAGACGGTGGTTTTGGTCACGGTCTGCGCGGCCAGAGAACCCAAAGAAGGCAGCGATTTTTTTCCTTTAACCGTGGACTACCAGGAAAAAAGCTACGCGGGAGGTAAGATCCCCGGCGGTTTTTTCAAGAGAGAAGGCCGAGCCACGGAAAAAGAAACTTTAACGTCTCGCCTGATAGACCGTCCGATTCGCCCGCTTTTCCCCGAAGGATTTTACCACGAAGTTCAAGTGACCTCAGCGGTGCTTTCCAGCGATAAGGAATACAATTCCGATATTTTAGCGATCAACGGCGCCTCCGCGGCGCTCATGATTTCGGGCATTCCGTTTTTGGGCCCGGTGGCGGCCGTGCGCGTGGGCGATGTGGGCGGAAAATTTATTTTGAACCCCACCTTCAAGGAAATGGAACAAAGCGCCTTGGATATCGTCGTCGCGACGACCGAGCAGGGGATCATCATGATTGAAGCCGGCGCGAATATTGTCTCCGAAGAACGGATCATCGAGGCGCTGGAATTTGCCGTCGAAGAACTTAAACCTGTTTTGAAACTTCAGAAAGAGATGGCCCTGGCTTGCTCGAAACCGCGGATGGAGCCGGTCTTGCAGACGATCTCGGAAGACCTTTTTTCCAAGGTCCGGGGGCTTTCGGTCAAAGAAATAGATCACATTAACCAAAAGGAAAAGACGAAAGAATCAAGGGATGAAGCGCTCAAAAACCTGTTGAAAAAAGTCCTTGAGTCGCTCGTCGTGGAAGGCTCCGAAATTACCCAGGCGCAAGTGGATCAGACATTTCATGAAGTGGAAAAAGAAGAGGTGAGAAAATTTATCCTTGAAAAAGGCGTGCGTACGGATGGCAGGAAATATGATGAGATCCGTTCCATCACCTGCGAGATAGGCGTCCTGCCCCGCACGCACGGTTCGGCGCTGTTTACCCGCGGCCAGACCCAGTCGTTGGGCGTGGCGACCTTAGGCACGAGCGAAGACGAGCAGAGGATTGATGCGATTGAAATTGAAGGGGATATTTATAAGAATTTCATGCTGCATTATAATTTTCCGCCTTTTTCTGTCGGCGAGATCAAAGCGATGCGCGGCCCCGGACGGCGGGAGATCGGGCACGGCGCGCTTGCGGAACGCGGGCTTCGGCCCGTCATCCCGTCCAAAGAGGAGTTTCCTTACACCATCCGGCTCGTTTCGGATATTTTGGAATCCAATGGCTCTTCCAGCATGGCCAGTGTCTGCTCTGGAACCTTGGCGCTCATGGATGCCGGCGTCCCGATCAAAGCGCCGGTGAGCGGTATCGCCATGGGTTTGGTGAAAGAAAAAACCAGAGTGGCGGTTCTTTCCGATATCGCCGGCGTCGAAGATCATCTAGGGGATATGGATTTTAAAGTGACGGGCACCGAAAAGGGTGTGACCGCCGTTCAGTTGGACTTAAAATTGAAGGAGTCTCTGGACATTGGGACCCTTCGGAAAGCATTGCAGCAGGCGAAAGAAGGCCGTCTTTTTATTCTTAAGAAGATGCAGGCCGTCATCAGCACTCCAAGAAAAGAACTATCTTCTTTTGCGCCGCGAATTACCACCATCAAAATAGATCCGGATAAAATACGCGAGATCATCGGGCCGGGCGGCAAGATGATCCGTAAAATTCAGGCCGATTCCGGCGCGACGATCGAGGTGGAGGACGACGGGACGGTCCGGATCGCCACGACCAACGAGGAAAGTAAGCAAAAGGCGCTTGACCTCATCAAAGGAATCACCGAAGACGCGGAGGTCGGAAAAGTTTACAAAGCCACGGTCAAGCGGATCATGAACTTCGGCGCGTTTTGCGAGATATTGCCCGGCAAGGAAGGGCTGGTCCATGTCTCGGAGCTCTCCAACTCTTTTGTGGATCATGTGGAGAGCGTGGTCAAAGTAGGCGATCAAATTGAAGTGAAAGTCATAGAAATCGACGCGCAAGGGCGCATCAACCTTTCTAAAAAACAAGCCAGTTCTGAAGGACCTCCGGTAGTCACAAAGCGCGGTGAGAACAGTAAAACTTTTAATAAAAAGAAGCCCTGGGACTAACGACCTTCCGCTTCCCGCTTATATGTCCGAAGGGGCGTCAGGCATGGACCTGGTAGCCGATGTGGAAGGAGAGATCGTGCTCCAGCCCGGCGAAATCAAGCTCGTTCCCACGGGCATTTCCATCAGTATTCCGACCGGTTATGAGGCGGAAGTTCGTCCTCGCAGCGGCCTGGCGCTTAAGCACGGCATCACGCTTGTCAATACTCCCGGAACGATCGACAGCGATTATCGTGGTGTCGTGTCGCTCATATTGACCAATCTTGGCAAGAACCCATATCCCATCAGGCGCGGCGATCGTCTGGCTCAGATGATTATTCACGAAGTCATCCGGGCGGAAATTGAAGAGGTGGATAACTTGACCCATACGGCGAGAGCCAGCGGCGGTTTTGGGCACACGGGGGCTAGATGAACCCCGTTAGACTCCTAAATTTCAAGATTGGCAACGCAAAAGTTTCTGGGCTCGCAACGAATCGTGTCGATAAGGGTAACTCAATGTTGGTAAGGAGTCTAACGGGGTGAACGAACAAAAACGAAGCGAAGTGTTGGCCTTTTTCTGGTTTATCACGTCCATCCTCACGTTACTCGCGCTCTTGTCTTACACGCCTAACGATATTGCCTTCGAAGTTTCCTCCGTGAATTCACCCGCTCGCAATTTTGTCGGGATCGCCGGCGCTTATACGGCCTGGGTTCTCATTCTTCTCTTTGGCACGACTTCTTATTTTCTAGTTCCGCTTTTTTTATTTTGGGCGCTAGCCCAGTGGTTCGGCCAAAAAAGCCAAAAACTATGGCTCAAGCTTTTCGCGACCGTCATATTTTTTGCCTCATCCTGCGCGCTTTTTTCGCTGCTGAATGAAGGCACGAAAATCGGGCGATTTCAGGCCGGCGGCGTCCTGGGCTATTTTAGCTCCCTGTTTTTATCCCATCTATTCGGACGCGCGGGCGTTTTTGTGGCGCTTTCGTTATTTCTTTTATCCATTCTTCTGGCAACCGAGCTTTTGATTCTGCAAATGACGGGGAGTTTGTTCAAACGGTTTAAAATTTCTTGGCCGTCGTTGTTTGATTTCAGGAAAAAAAAGGTGAGCACAACCATTATTCATCCCAAGTTTCCTGAAATAAAAGAAACGATAGCGCAAAAACCGGAAACTACAAGACCCGAGACCCGGGGTCCGGCCGCGAGGCCAGCCGGCCTTTGGCCGGCGCCCAAGCCGAAAGAGCGGCCCATGATGTCCCAAGAGCCAGCCGGCAGTTATCGATTGCCGGACCTGGATCTTCTACTGCCGTCTCCCGCGGTCGACCAAAATAAGGCCAGAGCCGATTTAGAAACTAGCTCCCGGGTCCTGGAAGACACGCTTCGGGATTTTAATATCGAAGCTAAAGTGGTGGAAGTGGAACAAGGCCCCACGATCACACGCTATGAATTACAGCCGGCGGCGGGAGTGAAAGTTCAACGCATCACGTCGCTCGAGAACGACATTGCGCTCGCGATGAGGGCAACGAGCGTCCGCATTGTCGCCCCGATTCCCGGAAAATCGCGCGTAGGCATTGAGGTGCCAAACGGGTCTGCTGCGATCGTTTCTCTCAGGGAAGTGCTCGCGTCGAGCGATTTTCAGAACGAGCCGTCGAAAATTGCGATGGTGATCGGTAAAGATACGGCGGGCGCTCCGATCGTCTATAATCTTAGCGATATGCCGCATCTCTTGATCGCGGGCGCGACCAATACGGGAAAGAGCGTCTGCATCAACAGCATTATCGTGAGCATTTTGTACAAGTCGAGCCCCGAGGAGGTAAGATTTTTGATGATTGACCCGAAAATGGTCGAGCTTCATTTTTATAATGACCTGCCGCATCTGATCGCCCCCGTGATCACGGACAAGGCGAAGGCGCCAGGGGCGCTCGCGTGGCTCGTGGCGGAAATGGAGCGTCGCTACAAGGTATTGTCGGAGGTGAGCGCTAAAAATATCACGATATTTAATGAAAAAGTCCAGAATAAAGAGATTGATCCGCAATTACTCAAGCTGCCCTACATCGTCATCGTGATTGATGAGCTTGCGGATCTTATCCTTTCTTCCCAGCAGGAAGTGGAGACGGCAATCACGCGGATCGCGCAGCTAGCGAGGGCCGTGGGGATCCACATGATTCTAGCGACTCAAAGGCCTTCGGTGGACGTGATCACGGGCGTGATTAAAGCCAATTTCCCGGCGCGGATCGCGTTTCAGGTCGCCTCGAAGGTGGATTCGAGGACCATCCTTGATGAAAACGGCGCCGATAAACTGCTCGGAAGGGGAGATCTGCTTTTCATGGACCCACGAAAATCAAAATTGACTCGCGCGCAAGGCGCCTGGGTGCAGGAAAAAGAGATAGAGCGGGTGACCGATTTTATCAAGTCTCAAAGAAAACCGGCGTATTACGAGGCGGTCATTCACTCTCAGGAAAAAAAACAGGCCTTCGGAGATTTTAAACGCGACGAGATTTATGACGAAGCCAAGCGCGTCGTGCTGGAGACTGGCCAAGCGTCCGTTTCAATGGTGCAGCGGCGATTGGGGCTGGGGTACACGCGGGCCGCGCGGCTGATCGATATGATGGAAGAAGATGGCGTGGTAGGGCCTTACCGCGGGGCCAAGCCGAGAGAGATTTTAGCGGAGCGGCCCAAAAAGTGAACTCCATTGGAAATACGCTCAAAGAGGCCAGAAGTAAAAAGGCGGTGACGCTTGAAGACGTCCATGCCAAGACAAAAATCCACCCACGGGTGCTGCAGCTCTTGGAAGACGAGAAATTTGATAAATTGCCGGGCCCTCTTTTCGTTAAAAGTTTCTTAAAGACCTACGCAGAATTTCTCGAAGTCGATTCGCAAGAACTTATTCAAGCCTATGAAAAAGAGGAGAAAAAAGAACCGGAGCAGGTTTTGTTTATTAAATCGCCCCAACAGCGGGTCCAACGCGTCGGGAGCTCAATTCATTTCAATAAAAATCTTCTGCTGCTGCCGGGGATCTTGGTGGTGGCGGTTTTTGCCTTATGGGTCCTCGTGGGCGCTATTAAGATGGTCGGAGGCTGGTTCAGAGCACCCGCTTCAGGCTCTTCGAAGGTTGTTGCCGCCGTCTCTCAGAAATCAATCGATCCGCGTTGGCTGTACCATGTTTCCCTAGACGATTTTCCAAAAATCGCTTCAAATACGCCGATCAAATTAAAAATCCGCGCGCTGAACGACGTGTGGCTTCGCATCACTTGTGACGGCAAGGTGCTTTTTGAATCACTCTTAAAAAAAGGCGCAGCGGAATCTTGGGCCGCGGACAGAACGATCGAAATATGGACAGGAAATTCATCTAATATGCGGCTTTCAATCAACGGATCCAGCCTGAAACCTTCCGCCAACAAAGTCGGTGTTAAAAAAATGTTGGTCAGCTACGAAGGCATCAAAATCGTCGCTTAGCGATTCCACCCATTGCCTATGAAAATCGGACTCATCAGCCTAGGTTGTTCAAGGACTCTCGTGGATTCCGAGGTGGCCCTCGGCAGTCTTGAAAAACACGGCCATGAGATTGTTCCGGATATTGAGCTCGCGGACGTCGCAGTCGTGAATACCTGCGGTTTCATCGAATCGGCCAAATTGGAATCCATCGAGACAATTTTAAAGCTGTGCGAATTGAAGAAGAAGGGGAAGCTGTCTGCGGTGGTCGTGCTCGGATGCTTGGCCCAGCGCTTTGGCCAGGAGTTAGAGAAAGAGTTAATTGAGGTGGACGGGATTATCGGCACTAATAATTACGGGGATCTGGCGCGGCTTTTAAAACCGCTCGAAAGAAAGGAAAAGATCTATGAGGTGAAGCCCAAGCCCCGCACTCTTCTCGATGAAAACGCGCCGCGGGTTTCCCTGACGCCGGATCATTTCGCTTATGTGAAAATATCCGAAGGGTGCATCAACGCGTGTTCTTATTGCGTGATTCCAAAAATGAAAGGCCCTCATCGTTCCCGCTCGATCGAATCTGTTTTAAACGAGATTAAAATCATTGCCGGCGCAAGAAAGCTTTCAGAGGTCAATCTGATAGGACAGGATACGGCGGCCTATGGCTATGATCAGGATAAAACGTTCAAGCTACCCGAGCTTTTAAGGAAAATCGTGAAACTTGATCTGGTGCCTTGGGTCCGATTTTTGTATGCGCATCCCGGCCATGTCAGCGAGGAACTGATCGACGCGATCGCCGAGAACCCCAGTGTGTGCCGGTATGTGGATTTCCCGATCGAGCACAGCCATGAGGAGATGTTAAAACGGATGAATCGCGGCGTGACGCGCGCCAAAATGGAGTGGGGGATTCATGCGCTTCGAAAGAAAATAAAGGGCGTCCACATCCGCACAACCGTCATCGTGGGGTTTCCAGGGGAGACCGACGAGGAATTTCAAGAGTTACTGGGTTTTTTGCAAGAGGTGAGATTTGAACGGCTCGGCGCATTTATGTTTTCAGAGGAAGAGGGCGCCCGCGCTTACGGGTGGCCGGATCAAATCCCAAAGAGAATCAAAGAAGAGCGCTTCAACGCCGTGATGGCACAGCAGCAGGAAATTTCTCGGAGCCTCAATAGCGCTCTGGTAGGGAAAGAGTTGCGCGTCTTGGTGGATGAAAAAAACGCTGAGGAAGAAGGATTGTTTTACGGGCGTACCGAAGGCGACGCGCCGGAAGTGGACGGGCAGGTGATTATTCATAGCCGGTCCGATTTGAAGCCGGGGGATTTTACGAGGGTCAAAATCAAGGATGCGCTGGAGTACGACCTGATCGGGACCGTGGAGTGACCCCACCACTTCTTTCTTACAATCGCAAGGCGATTGGTCCCACCACCTGTTTTGCCGCCATCGGCGGCCGATCCTTCGGATCGCAAAAAACAAGTGGTGGGACGAAAGGAGTGGTGGGGTGACGCTTCCCAATCGTTTAACGTTTTATCGCATTCTTCTCACCGTCGTTTTCATACTCCTTCTTTCCGTTCAGGGGGCGCTGTCTAAGGCGCTGGCGCTTGCGACGTTCATCCTGGCCGTTTTTACGGATTACTGGGACGGCAAGTTCGCCCGCGAAAGGGGCCAGGTCAGCCGCTTCGGGCAACTCATGGATCCGATTGCGGACAAAATTCTGACGCTCTCCGCGTTCCTGGCATTTGTGCAAATGGGCATCATGCCCGCCTGGATGGTGGTGTTGATCATCACGAGAGATTTTCTGATCACGAGCTGGCGGCTTATCCCGCCTTCTTTGGGGGACTCGCAGTCCGCGCGCGGAAGCGGTAAGCAAAAAACGGTATTACAGTTTGCCGCGATCGTGGGGGTATTGCTGTTTCTCGCCGTGAAGGAAACCAGTGTCTGGCGGCCCGAATGGACTCCGAGCGCCACCCGGCTTATTTATTTCAGCCTATTTTTTATTGTGGCGATCACTCTTTGGAGCGGCATTCGCTACGTGATAAAAAATCTAGAGACGCTTGAATGAGTCCCGTTAGACTCCTAAATTTCAATATCGGTGGCGCAACAGTTTTCAAGCGAACCGCGAATCGCATAAGTAATAGTAACGCATTGTTGGTAAGGAGTCTAACGGGATGAGCGCCTGGGTCAAGGCGGCTGCTTCTTTTTTTTATGTGGGTTATCTGCCTTTCGCCCCCGGCACTTTCGGGAGTCTCGCCGGGCTTCTGATCGCGTGGTATTTTTACGGAGCTATTCCTTATCTAACCCTGGTGCTTTGCGTGGTGGGTTTTGCGATATGCAAATCCGCGACGATCGTGTTTTCTTCAAAGCCGCGAGTTTCCTCTCGCGGCACGTCGGCCGAGGCAGTGGATGGCCTCGTAGCCTCCAGAGATCCGACTCCTTTTGTCTTGGATGAGGTCTGCGGAATGATGCTCAGTGTCTTGTGGCTGCCTAAAACACCGGCGGTCTTTCTCGTCGCTTTTATTTTATTTCGTTTGCTGGATACCTTAAAGCCGTGGCCGATCAGCCGGATTCAAAAGAATGCAAATCCTTTGAGTATCGTATGGGATGATTTAGCGGCCGGGGCATTGGTGAACCTGATTCTGCAAGGGTTGATCCTCACGTTGGGTGTGCCGGTTTGAGGAGCTCGAGCCTCAGTAAGTCGAGCGCCTCGTGAGCGGCGCGTTCCTGAATTTCCGGACGGCTGCCCAAGAAGAGGTGTTTTGAACAGGGCGTGGCCCGTCTTCGAGAGATCGCAATGTAAACAAGCCCTACCGGTTTCCGGCGTGAGCCGCCGCTCGGGCCCGCGATTCCCGTGATCCCGATTCCAATATCCGTCTGAAAAAGTACTTTTACATTTTGGGCCATTTTTTTCGCGATCGTGCCGCTCACAGCGCCGTATTTCCGGATGAGCGGCCGAGGGATGCGAAGCTCGCGAACCTTGATTTGATTATCATAAGCAATGATGCCCCCGCGGTAATAATCGGAGCATCCGGGAATTTCCGTGACGCACTTTGAAAGAAATCCGCCGGTGCAGGATTCCGCCACGCTCAATGATAATCTTTTCTTTTTCAAAAGCGTTCCAACCGAGGACGCCAACGACTCTTGATCTAGCCCGAAGATTTTTTCTTTCAAGCGCCTTCTAATGACTTTTTCGATTTTATCGGCTTTTGCTACCGCAGCGTGTTTGGAGGAATCCTTGGCCATGATTTTCAATTCCACTTCGCCCGGCCTGGCATAGATCCCGACGGTTAAAGGGGGTTTTCGTTTGAGAAGGTCCGTCACCTTTTGGGCCACCTGGGCCTCGATCAGCCCCGAGATTTTGACGGAACGCACGACAAAATGTTCCCGTTTGATTTTTGCCGCCCGAATAAGAGACGGCAGCGCCTTCTTGATAAATAGGGGTTCCAGTTCTCGCGGAGGCCCGGGAAGAACCAGAAGCCATTTTTGCCGGCCATTCTCACGCCGGTGGTTTAGGACGCCGGGAGCGGTCCCGTTTTCATTGACGAAAATAGTGGAACCTTTCGGCACAAAACATTGTTTGGAGATCAAGCGCGTCATCGGGAGATTTCTTTTTTTAAGCCGCCGAAGAATGGCCCGATAGGTAGGGCGGTGGCAATAGGATCCTTTGCCCAAGAATCGGGTGAGCGCGAGCATGGTCACATCATCCTCGGTGGGTCCGAGACCTCCGGAGGAAATCACGATATCCGAACGCTTGACGGCCGTTTCAAAACATTCAACAATGCGGCCCAGGTTGTCTCCAACCGTCACGTGGTGGTAAACGTCGATTCCGTTTTGGGCAAGTGTTTGAGATAAAAATCGGGCATTGGTGTTTAAAATGGACCCAATAAGAATTTCAGTGCCTATGGAAATGATCTCCGCCCGCATGTTTTCTCCTTAATTCTTTGATTATAAGGCCTTAGGAGTATTGCTGACAATCGAATTTTTTTGCAAGAAAAAACGGGGGTCCGTCGTCTTATTTAAGTAGAGGTATGAGAGGTTTTAAGGTATAATGCTTTTCCGTCAAAACAATCTGGGAGGTTCATTTCATGTCACGTGTGAAAGAGAAAAAAGAAGAGAAGACAAACGCAAAGCCGGCGGAATCAGAGAAGCAAAAAGCGATCACGCAGACCGTGTTGCAGATTGAGAAACATTTTGGTAAAGGCGCCATCATGATGCTGGGTCAAAATGTGAAAATGGATGTCCCGGCGATACCGACCGGCGCCATCGCGTTGGATGTGGCGTTGGGGATTGGCGGAATTCCGCGGGGCCGCGTGACCGAAATCTTTGGCCCGGAATCCAGCGGCAAAACGACGCTGACCTTGAGCGTGATCACGCAGGCGCAGAAGAGAAAAGGGGCGGCCGCTTTTATTGACGCGGAACATGCGTTTGATTCGACTTATGCAAAGAAATTGGGAGTAAATTTGGACGATCTTTTGATTTCGCAGCCGGACACCGGAGAGCAGGCGCTTGAGATCACCGAAATGCTCGTCCGGTCCAATGCGATTGATGTGATCGTGATTGATTCGGTCGCGGCGCTCGTGCCCAAAGCCGAAATTGAAGGTGAAATGGGCGCGTCTCACATGGGACTTCAGGCGCGTTTGATGAGCCAGGCCTTAAGAAAACTTACCGCCGCCATCTCCAAATCAAAAGCATCTGTTATCTTTATCAATCAGCTTCGTGAAAAACTCGGCATCATGTTCGGAAATCCCGAGACGACGCCGGGAGGCCGCGCGCTTAAGTTTTATTCTTCGGTGCGGCTGGATATCCGCCGGATCGCGCAAATCAAGCGTGGCGAGGAGATCGTCGGCGGGCGGGTGCGGGTGAAGGTCGTGAAAAATAAGGTCGCGCCGCCGTTTAAACAGGCCGAATTCGACCTGATGTATGACGAAGGCGTGTCGGCCGTCGGCAGCATCCTGGACGTCGCGGAAACGTTCGAATTGATCAAACAAAGCGGCAGCTGGCTACTATACGGCGAAGAGAAGCTCGGCCAGGGGCGTGAAAACGCCAAATCGTTTTTACGTGAAAACCCGAAAGTGTTGAACGAGCTTGAAAAACTGATCTTGGAAAGAGTCGGCACGACGAATTCCCATAAATAAATCTTAAAAAACTTCCTAAGAGCACCAGCTACCAACGAAATGGATCCCACCGATTTTGAGTCGCTTTTGCTGAAGGCAAAAAGCGACGCGCTCCGGCTTTTGTCGTTCAAGCCGCGAAGCGTCGAGGAAATGCGGGCAAGATTAACGCTAAAAAAGCATCCCCCTAAGATCGTGCAAGAAGTCTTAAATCTGCTCGAGGCCCAAGGGCTCCTGAACGACGAGAAATATGCGCGGCTTTTCGCTAATGCGCGGGTGTACACGCGCCCGACCGGAAAAAAGCAATTGGAGTTTGATTTGAAAAAAAAGGGGCTTGCGGCTCCGTTGGTTGACGCGACGATCAAAAATCTTCAAGATTACGATGAGAAAAAAATGGCGAAGGACTTGGCATATACGCGCATTCAAAAGATGACCGGCGTTTCGAGTGAAAAGAAAAAATCCAGGATCTACGGTTTTTTAAAACGCCGTGGGTTTGACAACGACGTGATCTTTGCGACCATGGCTGAGCTGATTCATGACGACGAATGATTTAAGAAAACGATACCTCGATTTTTTTAAATCCAAGGCTCACCAAGTGTTTCCCAGTGATTCGCTCGTGCCGGCGGACGACGCTTCCGTGCTTTTCGTCGGGGCCGGCATGAATCAGTTCAAGCCCTATTTTCTTGGTTTGAAAAAAGATTTAAAACGCGCCGCCAGCTGCCAGAAGTGTCTGCGCACGGCGGATCTGGATCGCGTCGGAAAGACGGCCATTCACCATACTTTTTTTGAGATGCTCGGGAATTTTTCGTTCGGGGATTATTTTAAAGAGGAGGCGATTGCGTGGGGCTGGGAATTTGTGACCAAGGAGCTCAAGCTTCCGAAAGAGAAGCTTTGGGTTTCGACGTACGAGGAAGACAGCGAGGCATTCCGTATTTGGAGGGCAAAAATCGGGCTCCCTGAACCTCGGATTGTGCGCCTGGGGGCCAAGGAAAACTTCTGGCCCGCGAACGCCAAGGAGGAAGGGCCGAATGGTCCTTGCGGCCCTTGTTCCGAAATCTATGTGGGAGAACTTCCCGGCAAAGGCGTGGAGATCTGGAATCTCGTCTTCACGCAATACGACCGGCAAAGCGACGGGACACTGAAAGACCTGCCGCAGAGGAATATTGATACCGGCATGGGCCTTGAGCGTACCGCGTCCGTTTTGCAAGGAGTGGCGAGCAATTTCGATATTGATCTGTTTCAAGCCATACGCGCGGAGCTTAGAAACGTTTTAGTAGGCAGCAGCAAAGAAAGCGCGCATGAAAACGCGGTGATGGATCACGCACGAGCGGTTGTTTTTTCCATCGCGGACGGAGTTTTACCCTCCAACGAGGGGCGTGGTTACGTGATCCGCAAACTGATACGGCTGGGAAGCGAACATCTCGAAAAAGCCGGTGCCGCGAAGGCGGGTCTCTTTCACAAAATGGTGCCGGCCGTGATCCGGGTGATGAGCCCTGCGTATCCCGAAATCTCGGCGCTTGAAAAAAATATTTCGATGATCGTGCTGAACGAAGAAAACGCTTATCGGGAAGCGTTACTAAATAGTCCTCGAATGGAAAAGGAGATCTCGGAATTAAAGCGCTTCGTCGGAAGCCCGGAAGACACAAGCCGCCGCGCCGCCGAGATTGTTTTCAAATATTATGACACGCACGGCATCCCGTTCGACACGGGCACGAGGGTCGTTCAAAAAACGGGACTGGTTCTGGACGAGAAGATTTTCGCTGAAGCCTTCGAAGCTTCTCTGGCCGAGCAAAAGAAACGCTCAAGAGAAGCGAGCAAAATTTCCGGCGAAATTTTTTCAAAAAGCGGCCGCTATACACTGATCGAAGGACTTCCCGATTCCAAGTTTGTCGGGCATGAACAATTGGAGGCGACCGGTCAATTACTCTGCGTCTTTAAAGATGAGGCGGTTCAGACAAGTCTGAAAGCGGGGGCGGAGGGGCTTTTGATCTTCGATCAAACTCCTTTTTATGCGGAGGCTGGCGGTCAAGTCGGGGATGCGGGAGTCATCTCAGGAAATGATTGCCGGGCCGCGGTGCTGGACGCGACTTGGATGGAAAAATGCGTCGCGCATAAAGTGATCGTCGAGAAAGGTGCGCTGCGTCGCGGGGAGAGTTATACGCTCAAAGTGAACGGCGAACGACGGGTCGATATTATGAAAAATCACACCGCGACTCACCTTCTTCATAGCGCGCTTCGAAAAGTTTTGGGGGATCATGTGAAGCAAAGCGGATCGCTCGTGGCTCCCGACCGGCTTCGCTTTGATTTCACGCACGTTGGGCCGGTGGATCCCCGCAAAATAGCCGAGGTGGAAGCGCTGGTCAACCGCGAGATTAAAAAGAATATTGCCTTGAGTAAGAAGACAGTCGGTAGAGACGAGGCCGCGCGTGAAGGAGCGATTGCTTTTTTTGGAGAAAAGTACGGCGATAAGGTCCGTGTCGTGACGATCGGGGATTTCTCAAAAGAGCTTTGCGGCGGCACGCATCTGCGTTCCACCGGGGAAATTGAAAATTTTAAAATCATCTCCGAGGGTTCGATCCAGGCAGGCGTCCGAAGAATCGAAGCCGTCACCGGGAAAAAAGCGCTGCAGGTTGCCGAAGAGAAAGAAGCCGAGATACGCCAGATCGCCAGGGCCTTTCAGTTGAATCAAGAGGCCTTGCCAGCCGGACTGAAGAAACTCGGGGAACATATCAGCGCCTCCAGAAACAGAATGTTTCAAGTGCTGAATTTAAAAATGAAGGACAAGGTCGGCGAGTCGCTTAAAAGCGCGGTGGATTTTAAAGGAGTAAAAGTGGTTGTTGAAAGGATCGATGGAGCGGACGTGGAGCTTTTGAAAAACGCGGCGGAATACCTGGACACCTTAAAAACTCCTTTTACGGCGTTATTCAGTTTTGAATCCGGGGAAAAGGTCTCGTTTGTGGTGACCGGAAGCGCCGCGTTGGTGCAAAAGGGATTTCACTCGGGGAAAATTGTGAAAAACATCGCCTCCGTCGTTGAGGGAAACGGCGGTGGGCGTCCTGAGTTCGCGGTCGGAGGAGGTAAAAATTTGAAGAAGAAAAATGAAGCCATTGAACTCGGCAAAAAAGAAATCCGGAACAACCTCGAATCCATTTTAAGATGAAAATTATCAAACCATCGAGCAAAAAATTCTTAAAGCTGTTTCACCGTCTCGCGAATCGCAACCGGCGCATCGAGGAAAAGGTGAGCCGCATTCTAGAAGACGTTAAAAACGACGGCGACGAGGCGGTGATCCGTTACACGCGGAAATTTGATAAAGTGAAATTGAGCCCACGGGAGCTCAAAGTCACTGAAAGCGAGATCAACGCCGCCTATCAAAATATCAGCCCGGAGTTCGTGTCGGCCCTTAAGATCGCGATCGAAAATGTCAACCGGTTTTATCGAAAACAGGGCAAGCGCTCGTGGAAGATTATGAATGAGGACGGGGTCATCTTGGGCGAAAAAATCAGGCCGCTCGAGTCGGTGGGAATTTATATTCCTTCGGGGACGGTGCCACTGCCATCAACCGTTTACATGACGGTGCTTCCCGCGAAGTTGGCCGGCGTGGAAAAGGTGTACCTGATCACACCTCCCAATAAATTTAAAAGTGTCGATCCGCATATTCTGGCCGTGGCCAATTTGTTGAAAGTGGACGGGGTTTACAAAGCGGGGGGAGCCCAGGCCATCGGTGCTTTTGCTTTTGGGACCCGCTCGATCCCGCGAGTGGACAAAATCGTCGGCCCCGGAAACGCATATGTGGCGGAAGCCAAGCGTCAGGTATTCGGGTACTGTGATATTGATATGGTGGCGGGACCGACGGAAGTCGTCGTGTTTGCCAATGATTATTCTGATCCCGATTTTGTGGCCGCGGACCTTTTGGCGCAGAGCGAGCATCACATGGGCACGGCCATCCTTGTCACAACCTCAAAGCGGCTGGCGAAGATCATACAAAAGGTGCCGGCGCGCGGCTACATCGTCGTCGTGAAAAATCTAAAACAGGGAGTGGATGTCATCAATCAGATCGCGCCCGAGCATTTGCAGATCATGGTGAAAAATCCGCAGAGGATCATCAAAGACGTGAAACATGCCGGCGCTATTTTCGTGGGCTCGTTTACGCCGACCGTCGTGGGGGACTATGTGGCGGGACCGAGCCATGTCTTGCCGACGAACGGCACGGCCCGGTTTTTTTCAGGGATCAGCCTTCAGGACTTTCTTAAAAGTTCGCATATTATTTCCTACAGCCGAAGGGCTTTGGAAAAGGTCAAGGGGCCGCTGGAATACTTGGCGAACCTCGAAGGACTTGTCAAACACGTCGAATCGGTTAAAATTCGTTTTGGGGATAGCTTGAAATGAGAAAACGTTCAGCCGTGATCCAACGAAAAACGAAAGAAACGCAGATCCTCGCGGAAGTGGCCATTGACGGACAAGGCAAATCCAATGTCAAGACGGGTATCCGGTTTTTGGACCACATGCTTGAAACCTTGGCCAAACACGGCCTGTTCAATATTCGGCTGAAAGCCAAGGGAGACTTGGACATCGACACGCATCACACGAATGAAGATGTCGGGATCGCTTTAGGTGAGGCCTTTAAAAAGGCATTGGGAGACAAAAGGGGCATCCGGCGTTTTGCCGATATTCGGGCGCCGCTTGATGAAGCGCTGTCCGGTACACGCGTGACGATTGACCTGGGTGGCCGCGGGTCTTTTCACATGCACACACATCCCAAAACGAAATGGATCGAGCATCCCGCGATGCGTGCTAAAAAAAATGATCGGGATTACACGCTGGCCGACGCGAAACATTTTCTTGAGTCGTTCGCCAACCACCTGGGAATGACGCTGCATGTGGACTTTATATCGGGCGAACAGCCCCACCACATCATTGAAGCGACTTTTAAGTCGCTCGCGAAGGCGCTGGATTGGGCTACGAGCGTTGACGCTCGGGTAACATCAATCCCCTCTACAAAAGGAAAGTTATGAGCGTCAATGCGAGTAGTCCGCCGGCGTTTTGATGGCGGACGACGGGGGTGATGGGTGATTGTCATCGTAGACTACGGTATGGGGAATTTGCGCAGCGTGCAAAAAGCCTTTGAACATCACGGCGAGCGCGTCAAGATCACGTCCGCGAAAAGCGAGGTGAAAAAGGCGGAAAAAATCATCCTGCCGGGCGTAGGGGCCTTTACCCATGCGATGAGAGAGCTCAAACGCCTCAACCTCGTGGAAGCACTTAAAGAAAAAATAACCAGCGGCACGCCGTATCTGGGGCTTTGCCTGGGGCTTCAGCTGCTTTTCAGCGAAAGCGAAGAGGGAAAAAGAGTCAAGGGTTTCGATATCGTCCATGGACGCGTGCGCCGCTTTCAAGGGCGATTCAAAATACCCCACATGGGCTGGAATACTTTGAAACTCGCTAAAAAAAATTGCCCCGTTCTTAAAGGCGTTAAAAATGGGGATCATTTTTATTTTGTCCATTCTTTTTATGGGGATCCCGAGGACCGGTCCTGGGTCGCGGCGACCACGAGCTACGGGATTTCGTTTTGTTCCGCGGTCTGGAAAGGAAATATTTTTGCCACCCAGTTTCATCCTGAAAAAAGCCAGACGTTGGGGCTTCGCGTGATAAAAAACTTTATTGATTACCGAAAAGAGGTGGTGGGGTGACCCCACCACCTCTTTCTGAGGCGACGCTCACGGTAAATAGCGCTTACGTGTATCTCATGCGCAGTCTAGAAGACAAAAAGTTTTATTTAGGTTGGACGACGGATTTAAAGCGTCGCCTCGACGCGCTATGCGCGTCTTTGGCTGAAGCCAAAAAAGAGGTGGTGGGGTGATCCCGATCCCCGCGATTGATTTGAAAGACGGAAAGGTAGTCCGCCTGGTCCAAGGAAAATTTAAAGAAGAGAAAGTCTACTTTGACGGTCCCGAAAAGATCGCCAAGCGCTTTGAGGAAGAGGGCGCTTCCAGGATCCATGTCGTGGATTTGGACGGGGCGCTTCACGGGACGCCGAGGAACCTCAGCTCGGTCGAAAAAATATTGAAATCCGTCCGCACACCGCTCGAAGTCGGCGGCGGCATCCGAAGCATTGAGACGGCCGCGTCTATTCTCGAGATGGGAGCGGCGTGGGTGACTTTAGGCACGAAGGCGTGCCTGGATCAAGGGTTTCTCAAAGAGGCGTTGTCCGAATTGGGTGAAAAGATGATCGTAGGCATCGACGCGCTTGACGGGTTCATCGCGACGGATGGCTGGACAACGCTGACGCACACGAAAGCCACCGATTTGGCAAAAACAGTCCAGGCATTGGGCGGCCAAACGATTATTTATACGGATATTTCAAAAGACGGCGCCTTGGAGGGTCCCAATCTTAAAGAAATCCGGGATCTCAGCCAAGCGTTCCCTAAGGATGTGATCGCCTCCGGCGGCGTCCGCTCTCTTGGCGATCTAACCAGGATCATGGACCTTAAACAAGAAAATATTAAGGGTGTGATCATCGGCACGGCGCTTTATGAAAATAAATTTACGCTTCGGGAGGCGGTGAGGACATGCTCGCAAAAAGGATAATTCCCTGTCTGGACGTGAAGGACGGCCGCGTGGTCAAAGGCACCCGATTTCTGGACCTCAAAGACGCGGGAGATCCCGTTGAATGCGCGATTTATTATGACAAACAGGGCGCGGATGAGCTGGTGTTCCTCGATATCACGGCCTCTCATGAGAAAAGAAAGATTTTACTGGAGGTGGTGCGACGGACAGCCGAGCGGGTGTTTATGCCGCTCACTGTGGGCGGCGGAGTCAGTAGTTTAGAGGACATTCGTGAGCTTTTAAAAGCGGGAGCCGATAAGGTGTCGATCAACACGGCGGCGGTCAAAAATCCTCGCCTCGTGAGCCGCTCCGCCGAGAGATTCGGTTCCCAATGCACGGTCGTCGCGATGGATGTGAAGCGGATTTCCAAAAAGAAATGGAAAGTTTATACCCATGGCGGGCGCGAAGAAAGCTCGCTAGATGCGTTGGCCTGGGCAAAAAAAGTTCAGATACTCGGCGCCGGCGAGATTTTGCTGACGAGCATGGACCGCGACGGGACACGCCAAGGATACGATATTGACTTATTGCGGCTTGTTTCGCAAACGGTGAGGGTTCCGGTGATCGCCTCAGGGGGCGCGGGGAGCCTTGAACATTTGGCCCGAGGGTTGACCGAGGGAAAGGCGGACGCGGTATTGGCGGCCAGCATTTTTCACTTTAGAGAATTGACGATCAAACAGGTGAAGCAATATTTAAAAAAGAAAGGGGTCGCGGTGCGGTTATGACAAGTGAAAATTTTGAGAAAATTAAAGGCGAGCTCAAATTTGATTCCCAGGGGCTGATCCCGGCGATCATTCAAGATGCGAAGACGCAAAAAGTGTTGACGCTTTGCTACATGAACGAGACCGCGCTTAGAGCAACGCTGGAAAAAGGGTTCGTCACTCTTTTTAGGCGATCTCAAAATAAGCTGATGAGGAAAGGAGAAACGTCCGGGCACACGCAGGCCGTGAAAGAGTTTCGCGTCGATTGCGAGGGGAAATCCCTTTTATTTTTGGTGGATCAAAAGGTCGCCGGCTGCCACAAGGGCTACTTGAGCTGTTATTTTGAAAAGATCGGCGATGACGGAAAGAAAAAAATCACCGACCCACGAGTGTTTGATCCGGAAAAGGTATATTGATGGATGATTGTTGCCCGACTAAAAAAGAGTTTTTGAAATTGGCCAAGCGATCCAATCTGATCCCGGTCTATCGCGAGATCCTCGCGGATCTTGAGACACCGGTTTCTTGCTTTATCAAGATGGGCGACAACCCTTACAGCTACCTTTTGGAGTCGGTCGAGGGAGGGGAGAAGATCGCTCGATTTTCCGTTATCGGCGGGGCCCCCTCACTTATTTTTAAAAGTAAGGGACTTCAAATCACACTGACGCGTCCCGGAAAAAAAGAAAACATTTTTATCACGAAGAAAGACCCTTTATACGAACTGGAACGGATTTTAAGTCCCTTTAAACAGGCGCCCGTGAAAGGCCTTCCGTCTTTTTCCGGCGGTGCCGTGGGTTATCTGGGTTACGATACGGTGCGATTCATCGAAAAAATCCCCGATAAAAATAAAGAGGCCGCAGCTATCCCGGATTCGCTTTTCATCTTCACGGACACGCTTTTTATTTTTGATCATCTCGACAAAAAGATCAAAGTCGTCTCCAATGTCGTGTTGGATGATTTCAAAAATCCGGGAGAGGCTTATGAACACGCGGTCCAAAAGATCGATCAGGAGATCCGGCGTTTGAGATCGATGCCGGTAGAGAGCCGGTTCTCCACCGCCCAAGCCAAACCGTTGGCGCACCAAATCGACTCTAATTTCAAGAAGGCAGGATTTGAGAAGGCGGTGCAAAAGGCAAAAAATTATATCAAGCAGGGCGAGATCATTCAGGTCGTTCTTTCGCAGGCGTTTCGCACGAAAGTCCAGTCCCAGCCGCTGGATGTGTACCGCGCCCTGCGGTCCATCAATCCCTCGCCTTACATGTTTTATCTGAATTGCGATGGCTTTTATCTTGTCGGGGCCTCGCCGGAAGTGCACGTACGCTGCGAGAATGAAAAGACGACTTTAAGGCCCATTGCCGGCACCCGCCGCCGGGGGAAGGACGCCCGCGAGGATTCGCGGCTGGAAAAAGAACTGCTGAACGATCCGAAGGAACGCGCCGAGCACTTGATGCTGGTGGACCTGGGGCGAAATGACTTGGGCCGCGTCTGCGATTATAAAAGTGTGCGGGTGTCCGAATTCATGACGGTCGAGAAGTATTCCCATGTCATGCACCTGGTGAGCAACGTGGAAGGCCGCTTAAGAAAAGGCAAGACCATTTTTGACGTTTTGCGTGCGACGTTTCCGGCAGGCACGATCTCAGGCGCGCCGAAAGTGCGCGCGATGGAGATCATTGACGAATTGGAGAACCAGAAGCGTTCGTTTTATTCCGGCATTGTGGGCTATTTCAGCTATTCCAAGAATCTTGATTCCTGCATCGCGATTCGCACGCTCTTGATCAAAGACGGGACAGCTTACGTCCAGGCAGGCGCCGGGATCGTGGCGGACTCCAAACCCGAAAAGGAATATCAGGAGACCGTGAATAAAGCAAAGGCCCTGATAAAGGCGATTGAGTTTGCCGAGAATGGTGTCGCATCATGACCCCACCACCTCCTTTAGAATTTTCAATTCAGGCGCGTAGCGCCGAGACGACTTTGCCCCACCACTTATTTGCAACGATTGCGGAGCAATCGGCCGCTTATGCGGCTAAACAAGTGGTGGGGTTGTCGTCTCAAAAGGAGGTGGTGGGGTGATCCTGATGATTGATAACTACGACTCTTTTACCTACAATCTCGTGCAGTACTTGGGCGAAATGGGCCAAGAATTAAAAGTGGTGAGAAATGACGCGATCACCATCAGCGAAATAAAAAAAGCGAAACCCAGTCGTATCGTGATCTCGCCCGGTCCCGGAAGCCCGAAAGATGCGGGCGTTTCGAAAGAGGTGATCAAGCAACTGGGCTCTAAGATACCCATTTTGGGCGTTTGCCTGGGGCATCAGTGCATCGGCGAGGTGTTCGGAGGAAGGGTCGTGGGCGCCAAACGGCTCATGCACGGAAAAACTTCTAAAATTTATCACAACGGCAAAGGGGTGTTCAAAAACATCGACAACCCTTTTGTCGCCACGCGTTATCATTCGCTCCTCGTGGAGCGAAAAACATTGCCGAAGGATTTGACGATCACGGCCGAGACAAAAGAAAAGGAGATTATGGGGTTGCAGCATAAAACGTTGCCGATCTATGGCGTGCAATTTCACCCCGAATCCATTCTCACGCAATGCGGCAAGGAGATCCTGCGTAATTTCTTAAGCTTGACCCGGCCATGAAGGACTTGAGCCCGGCGGAAATGACGCAAGTCATGGAAGCCATTGTGACCGGCCGCATGAGCGATGAGGAGATCGAACGATTCTTACTGGGCTTGCGTGAAAAAGGCGAAACGGTTGCCGAAATCGCCGCGGCCGTGAAGGTCATGAGAAAACACAGTCTCCAACTTTCAAAGAACTTTCCTTCGCTCTTGGACACCTGCGGGACCGGCGGCGATGGGTGTCAAACATTCAACGTCTCAACCGTGGCCGCCATTCTTGCCTGCGCGGCCGGGGCGAAAGTCGCGAAGCACGGAAATCGTTCAGTATCAAGTACTTGTGGTAGCGCTGATTTACTGGAAATGCTTGGCGTGAAGATAGACTTGCCGACGGCGGCGATTGAGCGGTCCATTGAGGGGGTCGGTTTTGGGTTTTTCTTCGCCCCAACGTTTCACCCGGCCACGCGGTTTGCCATGCCGGCCAGAAAGAAAATAAAGGGCAAAACTATTTTTAACATCTTAGGCCCCCTGTCCAATCCCGCCGGGGCTTGTTATCAGCTTCTCGGGGTTTATGAGGAGTCTTTGGTTGAAATCGTGGCGAAGGTTTTGCTGGAACTTGACGCGGTCAAAGCGCTTGTGGTTCACGGAAAAGACGGCCTGGACGAGATCAGTATTTCCGCCGAAACCGTCGTGGCCGAGCTTCATCAGGGAAAGGTTAAAACCTACGAAATAAAACCCGAGCATTTTGGCTTGACCGCGTCAGATCCTGCGGCGCTTCAATGCGCCTCTAAAGAAGAGGCGAAGCAGATAGCGCTTAAGGTCCTGCAAGGGAAAAAGGGGGCCGCGAGCGATATTGTTTGTTTAAACGCCGGCGCAGCCTTGTACGCCGCGGGCCTCGTATCTTCTATCCAAGAAGGCCTGGAGCGATGCCAAACCACCTTGGAACAGGGGGCGGCCTTAAAAAAACTTGAAAAAATTGTAGCCATAAATCAGTGTTAAAAAATATTTTAAGAAATAAAAAAATTGAGATTCGATCGGCAAAAAATAAAAAATCATTACGTCGGCTGAAGGCGGAAGTGTCTCTCTTACCGAAAAAAAAGCGGGTTTTTTTGAACCGGCTAAAACAAGTTCGAGGAATGGCGGTGATCGCCGAAATAAAACAGAAGTCCCCGTCCAAAGGTATTTTAAGAGAAAATTTTGACCCTGTGCGAATAGCCAAAAGCTATCGGAAAGGCGGGGCCAGGGCCTTATCCGTATTGACTGACCGAAAGTTCTTTGGCGGCTCCGTTGAGATCCTGAAAAAGGTGAGGCGGGCGACCCCGCTTCCACTCTTAAGAAAAGACTTCATCCTCGAGGAATATCAAGTCTACGAATCGCGTCTTTTGGGCGCCGACGCGGTGCTTTTAATCGCCAGCATCCTCTCGAAAAAGGCCCTCGCAACGCTTGGGAGGCTTGCCGAAAAGTTGGGGATGGACGTTTTATTTGAGGCGCATGACGGACGCGATCTTTCAAAAATTTTGTACGCGAAACCTAAAATGATCGGCATCAATAACAGGAATCTGAATAATTTCTCGGTGGATATGAAGACCGCCGAAAAGCTGGCCCACCGAATCCCTAAAAATGTTTTATGCGTTTCGGAAAGCGGCATTCAAACGAGCCAAGATTTGATATACTTACGCTCTTTAGGGATTAAAGCGGTATTGGTCGGCGAAGGATTGATGAAGGCGAAGAATATCGAGAGCACGCTGCGGAGACTTTTAAGAAATGCCAAAACCTGACACCCGGGGCCATTTTGGCCCTTACGGAGGCCGCTATGTTCCCGAGACGTTGATGACAGCTCTCGAAGAGCTTGAAGGCGTCTACCGGAAGGCCAGAAATGACCGTCGATTTAAGAACGAACTAAATTATTATCTAAAAGAATTTGCGGGAAGACCCACGCCTCTCACCGATGCCAAACGATTGGCAAAAGCGATTGGCGTCAAGACAATTTTTTTAAAAAGAGAAGACCTGTTGCATACGGGCGCTCATAAAATCAATAATACGCTTGGCCAGGTATTGCTGACGCTGCGGATGAAAAAAAAGAGAGTGATCGCCGAGACCGGCGCCGGGCAACACGGCGTGGCAACGGCCACCGTTTGCGCCCTGTTTGGGATTCCGTGTGATATTTACATGGGGCAGGAGGATATTCAGCGGCAAGCGGTCAATGTATTTCGCATGAAACTTTTAGGCGCGCGCGTGATCCCGGTCAAAACGGGCTCTCAAACTTTAAAAGACGCGGTCAATGAAGCGCTGCGCGACTGGGTGACCCACGTGCGCGACACGCACTACATTATCGGCTCCGTGATCGGGCCGCATCCTTTTCCGATGATGGTGAGGGATTTTCAGTCGGTGATCGGAAAAGAGACCCGATCCCAATTTAAAAAACTTCGGCGAAAGGATCCCGATTATCTTTTGGCCTGCGTCGGCGGGGGTTCCAATAGCCTCGGGCTTTTTCATCCGTATCTAGGCACCCGCGTAAAAATGATCGGCGTCGAAGCGGCTGGGCTCGGGATCAAAACCGGAAAACACGCGGCAAGCCTAAGTTCGGGACAAATCGCGGTGCTTCACGGATCCAAGAGCGAGGCGTTGCAGGACGCCGACGGGCAGATTCTGTTGGCACATTCTATTTCGGCGGGGTTAGATTACCCGGGCGTGGGCCCTGAGCACGCCTATTTGAAATCCACCAAACGCGTCCGCTATGTCTCGGTCACGGATCAAGAAGCGTTGAAGGGTTTCAGGATGCTGAGCACGCTCGAAGGCATCATTCCGGCTCTCGAGCCTTCCCATGCGATCGGGTATCTCGCGAAACATAAAAATCAATTTAAGAAAAATGACACGTTGGTTCTCTGCCTATCCGGACGCGGAGACAAGGACATGGATCAGGCGTCTAAAGCGCTGAATTTATGATGACCCCACCACCTCCTTTTAGATTCGAAGAATCTTTAGATTCGCTTGTAGCGAATCTTTCTACCCCACCACTTATTTTGTTCGCGAAGCGAACCGATTGCTTCGCAATCGTAAAAAATAAGTGGTGGGGTGGAAAAAAGGAGGTGGTGGGGTGAACCGGATTCAAAAAAAATTTGAGTTTCTGAAAAGAGAAAAGAAAAAAGCACTCGTCGTTTTTATTACGGCGGGTGACCCCGGCCTTAAAAAAACTGAGGCGCTGATCCTTGCCTTTGAGAAAAACGGCGTGGATCTGGTTGAATTGGGTGTCCCGTTCTCCGACCCGATTGCCGACGGGCCCGTCATTCAGGCATCTTCCCAACGAGCGCTCAAAAACGGAACGACCCTTGCGAAAATCATAAAATTAGTGGCGCGCGTAAGGAAAAAGAGCCAGGCCCCCATTCTTTTGATGAGCTATTTCAATCCGATTTTTCATTATGGGATTCAGCGTTTTGCGAAAGACGCAGCGCGCGCCGGAGTGGACGGCGTGATCGTTTCTGATCTGCCTCCGGAAGAGGGGCTGGAAATCAGTCCTGTCCTCGAATGCCACAAAATCAATTTAATCTATCTTTTGGCCCCGACAAGCGATCGCGCCAGACAAAAGAAGGTGACCCGCGCCACGCGTGGGTTTGTTTATTATGTCTCGTTGACCGGCGTCACCGGGGCGAGGAAAACCCTCGCGTCGGACGTTCGCCGTAATCTTAAGGCCATTCGCCGTCAGACGAGACTTCCGGTCTGCGTGGGCTTCGGCGTTTCCACTCCGGCGCAGGCAAAGACCCTTTCTCAAATGGCCGACGGAGTGATCATCGGAAGCGTGGTTGTTCGCGCCCTCATGGCTCACCCAGGGATCAGCGCGACGAAATTTTCCAAAGAGTTTATCCGCCCGTTCGCAAAGGCGTTAGGAAAAAAGGTAAAGGTATAAGATGGCACAGGCAATCATCATGGCCGGCGGCCAAGGCGAGAGATTCTGGCCGCTCACGCACGGCCAATTTCCAAAATACCGTATCCAGTTTGACGGCAAGGCGTCTCTTTTGCAAAAAACTTACCGGCGGCTCTTGAAAGTTTATGATCAAAAAAAAATCCATGTGATCACAACCAAGGAGCATGTCCCTCTTATCAAAGCGGAGCTTCCGCGCCTTGCGCCCTCCAATATCCTGGTCGAACCTTTCCGCAACAACACCGCCTCCGCGATCCTCTTTTCCTGTCTTGCCTTAAGCGACGCGTGCGGCAAGGAAGAAGTCGTTTCATTTTTTCCAGCGGATCATCTGATTAAAAATGAGGTTCTTTTCAAAAAGACGATGCGCGCCGCGATTGAGGTTGCTCAAAAAAGCCGATCGCTCGTCGTGATCGGCATCCGGCCGACTTTCCCGGCGATGGGCTTGGGATACATTGAGTGCGGCCGGAAAATCAAAAGCGCCGGGCTTGGCTATCAAGTCAAGCGTTTCAAGGAAAAACCAGGTTTTGGTCTGGCGGCTCGTTATCTTCGGCAGGGTAATTTTTTGTGGAATGCCGGAATTTTTACTTGGAGAATCGGCGTTTTTCTGGACACGATGCAAAAATTCGCGTCGAGGGTCTATCGCCGGTTTGAGGTCCGTAGGTCGGCCCATAGCTATAAAAATCTCCCCAACCTCTCCATTGATTACGCGCTCTTGGAGAAAGCGGATAATATCGTTGTGATGAAAACGAGCATGGATTGGTGCGACATGGGGAGCTGGGGCATGTTCTTGGAGAGGGCCTCCAAAGACAGAAACCAAAATTTTGTTGAAGGTCAAACCTTCCACCGAGAAACAAAACGCTCGCTTCTTGTCAATTACCATCAGAGACCCTTAGTGGTTCTTGGAGCGCAGGAGCTCGTGGTGGTCCAAACAAGCCAGGGAACTTTGATCTGCGACCGAAGCCGTTCGGAAGAAGCGGCCTTGATTTTAAAAAGGGGACAGCGCCCTTTTTCGAAAAAAAAGGGCGCTGTCCCCTATTAATCCGATGCGAATCCTCGGAATTGATTTTGGCGAAAAAAGAATAGGCCTGGCGGTTTCAGACCTTCTCGGGCTGACAGCCCAGGGGCTCGAGACGCTCCGAGTTCAAAACAGGGAACAGCTGTTAGGCGATTTGTCTCAGATTTGCGCTGAACATAAAATCCAAGAGATCGTGATCGGCCTTCCGATCAACATGAACGGAAGCATGGGGCCGAAAGCGCAGGAAATACTGCAACTCGTCCCGGCCCTGGAGGAAAAATTACGTTTACCGGTGAAGACATGGGACGAGCGTTTGACGAGCCGTCAAGCGGGGCGTTTAATGATCCAAGAGGGTCTTTCGAGAAAAAAACAGAAAGAAAAGGGCGACCGTCTCGCGGCGACAATTTTACTTCAAAATTATCTTGAATCAAAAAGGAAATCATCCGATGAACCCTGAGATTGTCAAGCTCGCCAATGGCGTACGCGTTGTCGCCGCGCCCATGAAGGGGAGAGCTTCGATTTCGATCGGCCTATGGGTTCAGGTAGGGGGTAGGGACGAGGAGCCGCGGATCAGCGGAATTTCTCATTTTTTAGAGCATTTGGTATTCAAAGGAACTTCCAGACGTACCGCCAAACAAATCAAGGAAGCGGTGGAGGGCGTCGGAGGCAGTCTCAACGCATTCACCGGAGAAGAGTACACCTGCTTTTTGGCGAAAACCACCCGACGCCATTTCGAAGAGGTCTTTGACGTGCTCTCGGACATGGTGCTGGACGCTTCTTTGAATGAAGACGATATTCGGAAAGAGCGGACGGTCGTGATGGAAGAAATAAAAATGACCCAAGATCAGCCGTCCCAATACGTGGAAGAGCTTTTATCCGAAATTTTATGGCCGAAGCACGCGCTGGGGAGACCCATCGCAGGGACGCTCGAAAGCGTTGGAAATCTTACCCGCGAAGACATGGCGAAGTTTAGAAATCGTTTTTATGCGCCGAATAGGATCAGCGTCGTGGCCGCCGGGGACATGACACAAGGCCAGCTTTTGCAAGCCACCCAATCTCGGTTTCTTTCGAGAGGGCCGCAAACGACGAAAACGGTGGATTTATTCAGCCGTCCGAAAAACGAACCCAGCCTCCGGCTCTATTCAAAAGCCGTCGAGCAAACACATCTGGCGCTGGGCATTTCCGCTTTTAAAAAAAATCACCCCGATCAGTATGTTTTGGATGTGCTCAACATTCTTCTTGGAGGCAACATGTCTTCACGACTTTTTAATGAGGTGAGGGAGGAACGAGGGCTCGCCTATGAAATCGGCTCTTCCGAAAAGCAGTATCACGAAACAGGCGCCTTTATCGTCTCCGCCGGTGTTGATAATAATAAAGTGAAAGAAGCGCTCCGCGTCATCTTGACGGAACTGGCGAAAACCTGCCAAGAGCTTGTGCCGCCGAAAGAGCTGGAAAGAACAAAGGAATTTTACGTCGGGCAGCTCGAGCTCGGCCTCGAGAGCAGCATGAACCGCATGCTTTGGGTGGGGGAGAACGTCGTCTCAATCAACCGGTGCAAAACCCTTCAAGAAATCATTCAACAAGTGAGCAAAATAACGGCGCCGGATCTCCGGCGCGTCGCGAAGATGATATTCAAGTCCGAATCCTTGCACCTGGCCGCGATCGGCCCGAAGATCAACGAACTGGAAAATGATCTCCGTAAGATCCTCACGTTTTCCCATTGAATCCAAAAGCCGCATTTCGACTGTTCCGGCTTTTCGGAATCGACGTTAAAATCCATTTTAGCTTTTTTATTCTCCCGATCGCCATTGGTTTTCTGTACACCCATGCCTACGGGCCTTGGACCGGACTACGGGCCGTCACCTTGGTATTCATGGTATTTGCCTGCGTGCTGGCTCATGAATTTTCCCATAGCTTAAAAGCGAAGAGCTACGGAATCCACGTCGCCGATATTACGCTTTACGCGATTGGGGGCGTGGCGAACATGCAGCGTATTCCCCGAAATCCCCGGCTGGAATTAGCCATTTCCGTTGTAGGGCCGCTATTCAATTTCGCGTTGGCGCTAATGCTTCTGGTCCCGTTCTATTTTCTATTCGGAAAAGAAAATCTCTTCGCCCCTTCCCTAGAGTCATGGCCTCAAACGTTCACCAATCTTTTTTGGGCAAATATCATCCTCGGGATCTTCAACCTTGCGCCCGCTTTTCCCATGGATGGGGGAAGAATCTTAAGATCCTTATTGGCGCACCGGATGAATTTTGTCCAAGCGACGCGAATTTCTGTTTATTTAGGATATATTTTTGCTATACTATTTGTTCTCATAGGGTTATGGAAGAGGCATTGGATGCTTATTTTGATCGCTTTTTTTGTTTATCATTCAGCCTCTCTTGAATATCATCAGGTCTGCGGTAAGCACTTAGTAAAAGAAGGGGAGGGTTGATCTCAAGCATGAATCGACCAATCAAAATTGCGCCGTCCTTGTTAGCCGCCGATTTTACGCATTTGGCGTCCGAAATTGAGACAGTGGAAAAGGCGGGCTGCGATTGGCTTCACATTGACGTGATGGACGGCCATTTTGTCCCCAACCTCACGGTGGGGTCCTTCATCGTCAAAGCCATTCGTCGTATCACCAAGCTCCCTCTGGACGTCCATCTCATGATTGAAAGGCCCGAACGCAGCATTGAAAGTTTTGCCCAAGCCGGGGCCGATCATATCACGATTCATGCCGAAGCCTGCCATGGAAACCTCGGAGAATGCATCGAAATCATTCATTCTCACGCCATTACCTGCGGAGTCTCGCTAAAACCGGCAACGCCTTTGACCCGGATTGAGGATCACTTAAAAGACGTGGACCTGGTGCTGTTGATGACGGTCAATCCAGGTTTTGGAGGGCAGGCGTTTATGCCGGAAGTCTTGACGAAAATCCAGGAACTTCGGAGCCGCTTTGACAGGGACATCGAAGTGGACGGCGGTATCAATAAAGAAACCTCAAAAGAGGCGGTAAAGGCGGGCGCCAATATTTTGGTGGCGGGAACGGCTATTTTTGGCAAGGCGGATGTCAGAAAAGCCATAGAGGATTTGCGATGTCAGGGGTAACGACTATCAAATTCGGCACCGACGGTTGGCGGGCGATCATGAATAAGGAGTTCACATTCCCGAATGTGGAGCTTGTCGCCCAGGCGTTTAGTGATTACCTCCATCAAGAATTTAAAAAGCGGCCCGAGAGACGCTCGCCAAAAGTGGTCGTCGGTTATGACACCCGAAAAAATTCGGAAAACTTCGCGAAGGCTATTTCAGAGATCCTGATCGCGAACGGTCTTCAAGTCATTCTCGCGGATCAAGCTTGCCCGACGCCGGCGGTCAGTTTCACGATCGTTCATGAAAAATGTGACTCGGGAATTGTCGTGACGGCAAGCCATAATTCTCCGGATTACAACGGGATCAAGATTAAAACGGATTTCGGGGGTTCCGCCGATAAGAACATCACCGATGGAATTGAAAAGCTGATCGGTAAGAACCCCGTTCAAAAAAAATCCTCCTCTTCTGAGCTCAAGATCGTGAACTTAAGTGAAAAATACATCGCGTTTTTAAAAAAATACCTGCGATTGGACCGGATCAAACAGGCGCCTTATCATATTTTAGTAGATTCCATGCACGGCACAGGCGCCAAACACATCGAAGAGATACTTTCAGGCGGAAAGATCAAAGTGACGACGATCCGCAGCGAGCGGGATATCACGTTTGAGGGAATCAACCCCGAGCCTATTCCTAAAAACATCGCGCGATCCACTGAGCTGATGAAGAAGGGCGGCTTTGATCTGGGCATTGTGACCGATGGGGACGCGGACCGTATCGGAGCCATTCGCCCGGGCGGGGAATTTATTTCTCCGGGAATTCTCCTGTCGCTCATCATGATTCATTTTGTGGAGGACCTGAAAAGAAAAGGGAGCGTTGTCACGACGATCTCCAACACGGTCTTGATCTATAAGGTCGCGCGCAAATTGGGTCTCAAGATCCATGAGACTCCGATAGGATTCAAATACATCTGCGAAATCATGCGCCGCGAGAACGTGTTGATCGGCGGGGAGGAATCGGGCGGCATCGGTTTCCAGGATTACCTGTACGAACGGGACGGACTTCTCTCCGGGCTTTTGGTGATGGAGATGATGGCGATGCGCGGGGAAAGTTTTGAAGAAATTTTGAGTGGGGTGGAAAAAGAGTTTGGGAAACTTTATTATGTCCGCAGCGATGTCAATTATCCGAATGAGCTCAAATCAAAACTTTTCCAAACATTGTCCCAGAACCCTCCAGGGGAACTGGAGAAACAGAACATAAAGGACATCAAAAACCAGGATGGGATGAAATTCATATTGGAAGACGACAGTTGGCTTCTTTTCCGGCTTTCCGGAACCGAGCCCGTTTTAAGAATCTACTCCGAGGCCACTTCGCTCGCACTCGCTGAGGCGTTGGTCAAAGGAGGCAAAGAGCTCGCCTTTGGTCTTGCGCCTTCGGCCCCCTTAAGCTGACCGAAGAAATGAATCAACAATCGCACATAAGAAACTTCTCAATCATCGCTCATATCGATCATGGGAAATCCACCCTCGCGGACCGGATCCTGGAATTCGTCGGCGCCATCGACAGCCGCACTTTTCATAACCAAATGCTGGATGACATGGACCTGGAGCAAGAGCGCGGCATCACGATCAAGGCCTCCGCTGTCAAGATACTCTACCGGCGAAAAACGGGGGAGGAATTTACTTTAAACCTCATCGATACGCCGGGACACGTGGATTTTACTTATGAGGTGTCGAAGAGCTTGCGCGCCTGCGAAGGGGCGGTTCTCCTCGTGGACGCCAGCCAGGGGGTGGAGGCGCAGACCGTCGCGAACCTGTATCTGGCGATGGAACACAACCTCGAGATCATTCCGGTCGTCAATAAAATTGATTTGGGCACGGCCGAACCCGACAAGGTCAAAAAACAGATCCACCACATCCTCGGGATCGAAGAAAAAGAAATCATCTTGGCCTCCGCTAAAATGGGCATTGGTATCGGCGAACTCCTTGAACGAATCGTGACAAATATCCCGCCGCCGAAGGGGGATCCGAAAAAACCCCTTCAAGCCCTCATCTTTGACTCGAACTTTGACATCTACAAAGGCGTGATCGTCTATGTGCGTCTTTTTAACGGGGTTTTGCGGCGCGGCATGAAGATTAAAATGATGGGAAGCGGCCTCACGTTTGACGTCATGGAAGTAGGCGTTTTACGCCCGAAACCGGTCGAATGCGCTTCTTTATCCTGCGGGGAGGTCGGTTATATTACCTGCAACATCCGCTCCGCAAAAGAGGTGGAAAACGGCGACACGATCACGGACGCGGAAAACCCTTGCGCACTTTCATTGCCTGGTTATAAAAAGATCCGCCCGCTGGTGTTTGCGGGAATTTACCCGGTGAATTCGAAAGACTTCCAGGCGCTTAAAGATGCGATGGAAAAGCTGCAATTAAGTGACGCCTCTTTTGTTTATGAGGTGGAGAGTTCGGCCTCGACGGGGTTCGGTTTCCGCTGCGGTTTTCTGGGGTTGCTCCACATGGAAATCGTCCAGGAACGGCTTGAGCGCGAATACGATTTGAATCTTGTGATCACGACGCCAAGCGTCGTCTATCAAATAAAGAAAAACAGCGGTGAGCTCGTTGAGATCGAGAACCCGTCCAAGATGCCCAATCCCAGCCAGATCGCCGCGATCTTGGAGCCGTTCGTGGACGCCACGATCATGACCCCCTCGAGCAGCCTGGGGGCGGTCCTCGAACTCTGTGAACAACGCCGCGGCGTCTACAAGGCCACGGAGTACATCAGTGAGGAGCGGGTCAAAGTGATTTATGATTTCCCGTTATCCGAGATCATTGTTGACTTTTACGACCGCGTTAAGTCAATTTCAAAAGGGTATGGCTCGCTGGATTACGAGCTAAAAGGCCATCGGGAAAGCGATCTCGTGAAGCTGGACATCTTGATCAACGCTGAAATCTGTGATTCTTTCAGTTCGGTCGTCCATCGCGAAAAAGCTCAAGCCAAGGGCCGGGCACTGTGTGAGAAATTAAAAGAGCTGATTCCAAGGCAACTATTCGAAGTCGTGATCCAAGCGGCCATCGGTGGGAAAGTCATCGCGCGGGAATCCGTGAAACCGTTGGGGAAAAATGTGACCGGTAAATGCTACGGCGGCGACATCACGCGCAAGCGCAAGCTCTGGGAAAAACAGAAAGAAGGAAAAAAAAGAATGAAACAATTCGGGAAAGTGGAGATCCCCCAAGAGGCCTTCTTGGCGGCTCTCAAGGCGGAATGAGATTCACCCCGTTAGAAATTATAATTTCAACGGGGTTCATGAAATAATAATATAATGCATCGCAAATTAAGGAGATTTCTAACGGGGTGAAAAAAGAAACTTTAGTACGGGAGGTCAAAGAGTGGGGGCAGTCGATTTTTATCGCACTCATCCTCACGCTGATTATCAGAACGTATGTGGTCCAAGCGTTTAAGATCCCCTCCGGGTCAATGCGGCCGACCTTGGCGGAAGGGGACAAGTTGTTCGTGAATAAATTCATCTACCGGTTCAAACCACCCGAGCGCGGGGACATCGTCGTGTTCAAGTACCCGGTCGACCTCAAAAAAGACTTCATCAAAAGAATGGTCGCGCTTGAGGACGAGGTCGTCGAGATCAAGGACGGAAAGATTTACGTGAACGGAAAAGTCCTGAACGATCCGGAAACTTTCGGGAATTTCTACTATTACAATCATGACCCGTTTGGCGGACCCAATGAGAAAATCCATGTTCCCAAGGGCTCTTATTATGTGCTGGGTGACAATAGCGCCAATTCCACAGACAGCCGGTTTTGGGGTTTTATTCCGAAAAAAAATATTTTGGGCAAGGCCATTTTTAGATGGTGGCCTCCCAAGCGCATCGGTTCCGTCAAATAAGCGATGAATATCGCCAATCAACTGAGCGTGCTTCGCATGACGTTGGTGCCTGTTTTCATCGGCTCGCTTTTCTATTATTCTCCCGACCGGAATTTTTGCTACCCTTTGATTTTAACCGTTTTTCTTCTGGCGTGCGCGACCGACGGGGTTGACGGATATCTGGCGAGGAAATTACGTCAGAAAACCATCCTGGGAAGTTATATTGACCCGATTGCCGATAAGCTGCTGATATTAAGCGGCTTTCTGTCGCTTTCTTTTATGGGGCATCTGCCCGTGTGGATGCATATTCCGGCGTGGCTCACGATCACGG